>JAUXSA010000103.1 GCA_030681615.1 Bacteroidota bacterium | reverse complement strand
TAGATTTTATAGTTAAATTACCGCCGCTTGCTACAGCAGCAGCAGCAGATATTTTTAATGAATCTAAAATTTCAATCGCAGTACCAATAGTTTTAGTTCCAACATTACTTGCTTCGAGTCCGTTTAATGTTAAACTTGTTCCTGTAATAGATTGCGCTCCTCCACCATTCATTCTTAGTAAAGCGTTGTTTGGAGTTATAGATCCATTATTGGTTAAATTACCATTAAAAGCTATAAAAGAGTTATTTGCTAATGTAGTTGTACTACCTGTAGTAGTTGTTAAATTATCAAACATAGCCTGTGTGGTTGCAGTATTACCACCTGTAATAGTTCCTCCCATCATGTTTACAACAGATGTGCCGGCTGTTAAACCACCCAAACTTGTTACACTCCACGAACCTGTTACATTTACATTACCTGTCATGGTAAGATTACCAGATGTATTAAAACGGATACTACCTATTGGGTTATTAACCGCGCTGGCATTGCCTGTAATGGTTTTTGCGTTTCCTCCCACAAATATAATAGCACCTGTATTAGTTGGCGCTGCAACGTTTGTGGTGCCCGATATGGTTAACATATCTGTAACGTTTATTGCGCCACGATACGCCATTGGGTTTGTGCCCCCTGTAAAAAATAAATTGGATGTTGTAGAGGTGCTGGCACCAAAATTTATGATCCTGTTACCATTACCTGTTGTAACTATTTCTAAGTTCCTGAAATTAAAATTACCAATTATACTTCTTTGTGTGGATGATGTTAAATTATAATCCAACCAACTAGTAGCAGTTGTTACGTATGAGGCTCCAGCCCCTTTCACTAAATTCCCAGTAATATGCAGAGTAGATGATGGTGTAATTAAAGTTCCACCTTGTAAACTCATGTTTGTAAGTGTTAATTCAACGCCTGATGCGTCAATTGTTCCGGTATAACATGACAACACACTTAATGTTAAAAAATCCTGATCATTAAACATGATACAATTATCGTTTGTAGATGAACAGTCAAAAACGGCTGTCTCTCCAAATGAAGGATAACCAAAAAGAGGCGTTGGGTTCCAGTTATTAGGATTTTCGAAATCGTTATCCAAATCAGCGTTGGTCCACGTATAAGATTGTGATCTAGCCGTAAGAACTATCATAAAGCTAAATAATAAAATAAATGTTCTTTTCATATTCTGTAATTTTAATGTATGTTAAATGTAAACCAATTTTTTTGTTTAATCAAGTGTTTTTGAGTAAAAGTTAGTAAAATTTAAAATGATTTAGATAAAAGGCTGTTTTTTCCATTTTAAATCAAACAAACTGCTTTCAAAATACTTAAATCAAATGTAAATAATGCTTTTGCCCTAAAGTTGATTCTAATGAAGTAAATCTTACATATGTAAGATTTACAGGTTAAGTGGCTATTTCTACCACTTATCAAAAAACTCCCTCTTACTCATTACTTTATCTTTATAATAATTACATTTACGATCAAATTTTGCTTTAAAAAGAACTCATTTATGGCCCGTATCAACCATCTTAAAAAAATATACTTTCTACTTGTTTTTTGCCTACCGGCGTTTGGTATCTTTTCTCAAACCACTGGCCTTGTTAAAGGTTTTGTATATGATAAAGCAAATGGCGAGCCTGTGCCTTTTAGTAATGTTTATTTTAAAGGAACTACTATTGGTGCAAACACCGACCTTAACGGCTTTTTCACCATTACGCGTGTGCCACCAGGAGAATACAAATTGTTGGTTACCAATCTTGATTTTGATACTATTCGCGAAACTATTACCGTTAAAGCAGGCGATATAATTACAAAAAAATTCTTTGCCATTAAAGGTGGCATTAAATTAGATGAGATCGAAGTTTCTACTACTGCTGCCGATAAAATTGAGAATACTACCGTTGCTGTTCAAAAAATTGATCCGATCATCATCAGCAAGTTACCAAGTGTGGGTGAGCCCGATATTGCCCAATATTTACAGGTATTGCCCGGCGTAATTTTTACGGGCGACCAGGGCGGGCAATTATATATACGTGGTGGATTACCGGTTCAAAATAAAGTATTGTTGGATGGACTTATTGTTTACAACCCCTTTCACTCTATAGGTTTGTTCTCTGTTTTTGATAACGATATTATGAAGAACGCCTCTGTATACAGTGCCGGCTTTGGTGCCGAATACGGCGGCAGAACTTCTTCTATTATGGATGTTACCACGCGCGACGGAAATAAAAAACGTGTTAGCGGTAAAATAGCGGCTTCTACTTTTGGAGCCAAGGCCACATTAGAAGGCCCAATTGTAAAGTTAAAAGATGAAGGTAACACCAGCGCTTCATTTTTACTTTCGGCTAAACATTCTTATTTACCAAAAACATCAAAATTACTTTACTCATATGCCAACCCAAACGGTTTGCCATTTTATTACACCGATCTTTATGGTAAAGCATCTGTTAACTCCACCGGGGGAAGTAAGTTTAGTTTATTTGGTTTTAACTTTAACGACAAGGTAGATTATAGCGAAACAGCTTCTTTTGACTGGAAGAACATTGGGGTTGGAACTAATTTTGTTCTTGTACCACAATCCAGTAATTTATTAATTGAAGGTGTTTTTGCTTACTCAAAATATGCCGTAAATTTTAAAAATCCCTTGCTTGAAACAGATTCTAAAAAAAGCGATGTGAGCGGTGTAAATACAGGTTTTAATTTTGTGAAATTCATTGGTCGCCAGGAATTAAGGTTTGGGTTTGAAGGGGTAATTACAAATACAAATTACGAAATTCAAAACCCCTATTTTGCAGTAATAAATATGAATCGTTCTACTATTGATGTAGCCGGATTTTTAAAACATAAATTCATTGATAAAAAGAAACGCATCGTATTTGAACCAAGCCTCCGCTTACAATACTACGCAACGCTTGGCGTGTTCTCGCCTGAACCACGCGCCTCAATTAAAATAAATGTAACACCAAAAATACGTTTTAAAGGTGCCGGCGGTTTATACAGCCAAACACTTTTAAGTGCTAATAGCGACAGGGATATTGTAAATTTATTTTATGGCTTTATTAATTCGCCAGAGAATGACCAGATCTCTAAAACGTATGTTGATTACAGGGGCGCAACCAAAACAGTTAATTCTTCAGTACAAAAAGCTACGCACGTAGTTGGTGGATTTGAATTTGATCTTTTTAAACATTTTGAATTGAACGTTGAGGTTTACCAAAAGAATTTTAACCAGGTTATTAATGTTAACCGCGAGAAAATTTTTGATGACAACGATCTTAATGCTTATCGTCCTGACGAATACAAAAAGAATTTTGTGATAGAACAAGGCCGTGGGCGTGGGTTTGACGTAGTTTTGAAATACGACAAAAAACGTTTTTATTTTTGGGCGGTTTATTCACTTACATTTAACGACCGTTGGATAGGGAATAACGCAACAGGGGTTGTAACTAATTACCCGCCTAATTTTGACCGCCGACACAATGTAAATTTAGTATCATCATACAATTTTGGTAAGAAGAAGAATTGGGAAGTAAATGCACGTTGGAATTATGGTACAGGTTTTCCTTTTACTCAAACACAAGGTTTTATTAACCAGTTAAATCCATCAGGTAATATTAATTATAATTTAAATACTGCAAACGGTACCTTAAATTATATCCCTTCCACACTAAATGGTGGGCGTTTACCAGATTATCACCGTTTTGATATTGGTATAAAATATAAATACAACTGGAGCGAAAAAACAACTTTTGAAGTTAACGCCGGCGCCACAAATATTTACAACCGCGAAAATATTTTTTATGTTGATCGTTTTACTTTCTCCCGCATTAACCAGTTACCTATAATGCCAAATATTAATTTGAGTTTTACTTTTTAATTAGCAAAACAAATGGCTTTTAAGATCTACACTAAAACCGGCGATAAAGGACAAACCTCTTTAATTGGTGGCACCAGGCTTCCAAAGCAACACGTAAGGATCGAAGCATACGGAACGGTAGATGAATTAAACTCGCATATTGGTTTATTGCGCGATGTTATTGAGGACAAAACAACCTTTGAACTTTTAATTTCTATACAAGATAGATTATTCACCATTGGTTCGCACCTTGCCGCAGATCCTGAAAAAAACAAAATGCAACTGCCTCCAATTTTTGAAGAGGATATTATTGCTTTAGAAAAAGCCATTGATACAATAAATGAACAGGTACCCGAAATGAAATCCTTTGTTTTACCGGGCGGCCATGTTCACGTTTCGTATTGTCATATTGCCCGCTGCGTTTGCCGTAGAGCCGAAAGAGCGGTTTTACGTTTGGCCGAGACTGAAAAAATAGAAGAGATCCACCCAAAATATTTAAATCGTTTGTCTGATTATTTATTCATGCTTTCACGCTGGATAACACTTGATAAAAAAGCCAACGAAATTCCCTGGAAAGCAAAAATGTAGCCTTATGGAAAATTCTGAAATCGTTAATACCATGATGGAAAATGATCATTTCAGCCAGTGGTTAGGCATTACAATTTTAGAACAAAAAGAAGGTGCCTGCAAACTAAGTTTAATTGTTAGAAAAGATATGCTTAACGGTTTTGGCATTGCGCATGGCGGCATTACATACTCATTGGCCGATAGTGCGCTAGCATTTGCCTCCAATTCCAAAGGCAGAAAAAGTGTGAGTATAGAAACTTCCATTGCTCACATCATTAGCTTAAAAGAAAACGATGAAATAGTTGCCGAAGGTTTTTGCGAAACAGAAACCGAAAAGCTGGGTCACTATAAAATAACTGTTTTTTTAAAGAACGATCCTACAAAAATAGTTGCGATTTTTAAAGGCATGGTTTATAAAACTTCAAAAAACTGGTAATCCTGTTAAACCTTTTCCTTCCTCGAACGTCTTACAATAAACAATTCGTATGAAAACAATCAAATTTATAACCATCATCCTTTCTTTACTTCTAAGTACAGAATTTTATGGACAAAAAAATAAAGGCGGTCACAAAGGACATCGTCATCATGGTCATAAAAAAGTAGTGGTGGTTAAACGCAGCCATTACAGGCCGGCTAAAGTAGCAGTATATCATCCTCACTGGCGCCCAAAGTATGCATACAATCGCCGTTGGGTTTATTTTCCAAGATATAATTTTTACTGGGATAACTGGAGAAACCATTACGTGTACTATAACGGTGGAGTTTGGTTATCGCAACCAACAGCACCCGCAGTTATTGTAAACGTAAATTTAGAGAACGAAAAAAACGTTGAGCTAAAAGAAGATGAAGACGATCTAGATGACGTTTATGTAAATAACGGCAAACACAAAGGAGAAATAAAGCCCGACTAATTATTCGATTACAATATAAGAGAAAGTAATATTTGGCGGTGGCGGCGCAGCAGCACCATTATTATTTATTGCCCTTACTACAAAAAATGAGTTGTTTACCTGATGCAGGTATAGATCCCATCCTTGTAAATTTGGATTCATACTTGTTATTACAACTACCGGTGGCATGCTATAAATTTTACTAAATATTGTATTAATGTTTACGAAAGTGCCTGCTCCTGCTAACGGTCCTGTTTGATTTGTAGTATATGTTACAACACCTCTTACATCATTATTACCCGCATTTGGAACAATGTTATGCGTGCCTGCTTGAGAGAACGAAACACTAAAAGCGCTTACCGCACTTGACGAACTGGTTGTTTTTATGTGACCATTCTCTAATAATAATGCTGCATTAGAAGAACCCGCAACTGATGCTGATGGTAAACTTCCTTTTAACGCAACACCTGTTCCATTATTAAAACCACTTACAGCAGCTACTGTAGTATTTGACGCGCCTGTTTCACCACGCACCCCTTCTCCACCCCCGATATTTTTTCCAAACACGCCGTATGCATTATTTGCAGTTGAAGATGTTAAACCATGAACCCCCGACCCCGCTGCAACATTTTCTCCAAACACACCATGTGAGCCAAGAGCAGCGCTGCTGGTTCTGCCATGCACACCATGCATGGAATTTATATTGAGTGAGCTTGTATTTACACCTAATACACCTGAACCCGTGTTATTATTAACGCCTTTAACACCGCTTATACTTGCGTTAGAAGAACCTGTTATTCCTATTACACCATAGCCACTTCCATTATTTAGACCATGCACACCCGCAACCGTTGTGCTGGTACTTACAGTTTCTCCTTTTACACCAAAACCAGAACCGTTATTTGTACCATAAACGCCTGCATCAGTTGTATTACTCGAGATGCTTTGAGCTAAGATCCCATTCGCTCCTGAAGATTGTGCTAAGATCGCATCAATAGCAATATTTGTTGTTACAGTTAATTTAGCTGTTGAATTTGTTGTTCCAATGCCCACATTATTTGAACCTGTAACCAGATGAACTACCGGACCTGTATTTGTCCACGGCCCGCTGCCACCAACGGCCACTGTAGATGTATTTCCATTTTGAGTAAAACTTAAACCACCAGTAGTTGGTGTTACAACAACCGTTGGAATATGAATAGAATAGTTGGGGAGTATATTTCCGGTTACTGTAGCACCAGCACCTGTTACTGATATATTGGGGGCAACAATTGTTAAATTGGCCAAAGGGCCAGGAGTTACAGAATGTGGCCCATTAACTGATAAGCTATAGGGTGTTGCCACTGAAGTAGAAGTCCCCGTACCGGCGTCAATTACAAAATTATTTCCCGCAGCAGGTGTTATTGTTACGTTTGTTCCTGCAACATAGTTTGGAACTTTAAGATCGATAATGTTCAATGCCGGAACACTAACTGTAACATTTGGTGTTGCGGTTAGTGTTACAGATGGTAAAGTAACTGGTGAGCCTGAACCACTAATGTTTAGCACATTGCCAGTTAAACTTAAATCTGGATTTGAATTTATTGTTGGGTTATTGGCCGGACCAGTAAACGTAATATTTGAGCCTGCATTATAAGAAGCAGAGTTGCCTGCGTTTTTAGCAAATAAAGCATATGGTACACTTACCAGTTGTTGGTTGCCAACTGTTGCATAAGAAGTTCCGCCCAACACATCAATAGATACTTCTAAAAAATAATCAAATGCGCCCCATGCTATCGCCGCAAACTGAGATTGATTGACCGAACCAATTTGTACATTAAAAATTCCAAACGGATTGGTTGTTGGAGAATGTTGTTCGGTAAAAACTACCGTTCCGCCAGCGTTTCCCTGGTGCAATTCAAATTTTAAACCTATTTGGCCAACAACCGGAGCGCCGCCGGGGTTTCTTGCTATGCCTTGATAGTTAATTAACTGTGGTGCTGTGGTTTGGGCAAAAAATGTTGTGTTTATAAATATTAAAAGAATAATGCTAAATTTTTTCATCCTAATTTGTTTTCTTTAAGTAAATATAGTCCAATTTTTTCACAATTAAAACAATAATATAATTACATTTACTATCTTAAAACGCAATTTATTTTATGCAACAGGCTTATATAATTAACGGGGTAAGAACAGCTATCGGAAATTTTGGTGGCACTTTATCCACAGTAAGAACAGATGACCTCGCCGCTTTTGTTTTAAAAGAATTAATGAAAAAAAATTCTTCTGTTAACTTTAACAATGTTGGTGATGTTATTTTAGGTTGCGCCAATCAGGCCGGCGAAGATAACCGCAATGTTGCACGCATGGCTGCGTTATTAGCCGGGCTACCAATTACAGTGCCGGGCCAAACCGTTAACCGTTTATGCGCCTCTGGCCTTAGTGCCAGTATTGATGCTGCAAGGGCAATACAAGTAGGCGACGAAGAATTAATGATATCCGGTGGCGTTGAAAATATGACACGCGGACCTTTGGTAATGAGTAAAGCCTCTTCTGCCTTTGGTCGCGATCAACAATTATTTGATAGTAGTTTTGGATGGCGATTTGTAAATCCAAAAATGAAAGAACAGTTTGGTGTTGATGCAATGGGTGATACAGCAGAAAACGTTGCAGAAAAATATAATATCAATCGCGCCGATCAGGATAAATTTGCTTTATGGAGCCAGCAAAAATTTGCAAAGGCCTCAGAAAATAAACGTTTCGAAAAAGAAATAGTTGCCTTAGATATTCCGCAAAAAAAAGGCGATGCAATTATTTTTGCAAAAGATGAATTTGCTAAAACAAAAACAACTTTAGAAGGTTTATCTAATTTAAAAGCATCGTTTAAAAAAGATGGTACCGTTACCGCGGGTAATGCAAGTGGCTTAAATGACGGTGCTGCTGCAATTTTATTGGCTAGTGAAGAAGGAATGAAAAAAAATAATTTAAAACCTTTGGCAAGAATTGTTTCTAGCGCTGTAGTTGGTGTGGAGCCCCGCATTATGGGCATTGGCCCTGTTGAGGCTGCGAACAAAGCATTAAAGCGTGCGGGTTTAACTTTTAAAGATATTGACCTTATTGAATTGAATGAAGCGTTTGCCGCACAAAGTTTAGCTTGTACCCGCACGTGGGGATTGGCAGATAACGATGAGCGTATTAATATTAATGGTGGAGCCATTGCTATTGGTCATCCTTTAGGCATGAGTGGCGCCAGGATCTTAAATTCAGCAGCTATCGATCTACAACTACACAATAAAAAATTTGCTTTGGTTACTATGTGTATTGGTGTTGGCCAGGGATATGCTGTAATAATTGAACGTTGTTAGAAAATCAAAAAAAACAGAATGCTTTTTAAAAATTTTATCATATTAGTTTTAACTTTCATTTGCACAGAAAACTTCGCGCAAAAAAATAAAGACGTTAAAGCCTTAGTTACCGAAGGTGAAGCAAGCTTAAAAGTAGAGAACTACGAAGAGGCGCTTGAATATTTTTTGCAATTGGTTGCTATCGATCCAAAGAATGAAACTTATAATTACAACACAGCCGTTTGCTATTTGAATACCAACATCAATAAAGCAAAAGCTGTTCCCTATCTGGAGAATGTTGTGCGTAACGAAAAGCATAATCCCAATGCCGATTATTTACTTGGTAGATCTTATCAATACGCCAACAGGTTTGATGAAGCGATAGCTTCTTTCGAAAAATTTAAAAAAAATGGCAAAGGCAGTGAGTCAAATTTAAACGAGACTGACCAGCAAATACAACATTGCATTAACGCTAAAGAATTAACTAAATTTCCTATTGATGTAGTGTTTCAAAACCTTGGTAAAAAAGTTAACTCGCCTTTCGCAGATTATTATCCCTTTGTAAACGAGAACGAAGCTTACATGGTGTTTAATTCTAAACGTCCCTTAGATAAAGAGGTGCCAAAATCATTGAACGGAACTTTTTTAAATTCTATTTACATCACTAAAGTTATAAATGGCGAATATGCTACGGCAGAAGTTATTGGTAAACCAATTTGCACAGGTAATTCTATTGACGAAGTAATTGGAATGAACGCCAAGGGAAATATTTTATTGATAAACAAACCAAATTTAAGGGGCGAAGGAAAATTATATCTCTCAACATTATTGCCAGGTGGTTTGTTCTCTAAATTAGAAGAACTGCCGCCAACCATAAACGGAAGTGGCGACGTAATTGCAGCAACTATGGATAATGATGGCAAGCTTATTTATTTTGCAAGTAACCGCAAAGGTGGCTTTGGTGGAACAGATCTTTACAGCTGCTTAAAATTACCAAACGGTAAATGGAGCGAGGCAAAAAATTTAGGTCCAAAAATTAATACAGCTTTAGACGAAGATTTCCCAAACCTTTCTCCGGCAGCAAACATTTTATATTTTAGTAGTAAAGGCCATAGTAGTATGGGTGGTTACGATATTTTTAAAGTTTCGGTTAACGAAGAAGGAACCTCTTTTGACGGTGATGTAAAAAATATGGGTTACCCTCTAAATACTTCTTACGATGATCTTAATTTTAGAATTTCAAAGAACGGCCGTTACGGTTATGTGAGTTCTTTACGTGGTGGCGGCAATGGTGATTTTGATATTTACCGTGTTTCGTTTAACGATGTTGAAATGGATTATACTGTTTTAATTGGCGAACTGGCAGCAAAAGATTCGTTAGATAAAATTGAATTCAGAGATTCGTTTATTTCGGTTAACAATACAATTACAAGCGAGATCGTTGGAAATTATCTTCCTAATCCTTCAACAGGGCGCTTTATTATAATTCTTCCTCCGGGTAAATACACTATTCTTGTAGAATCACCTGGCTTTAAAGATTACAAATATCCTATCGAAATTTTTGATAAGGTATCTTACCAGGCAGAAAAAAACCTAACTATCACTCTCTCAAAATAAAGCATCATGATACATAATTTAGCAGACAAAAATTCTATTTTTAACCAATACATTTCCGAATTAAGGGATATTGAAATTCAAAAAGACAGTATGCGTTTTAGAAGAAATCTCGAACGTATGGGCGAGATCTTTGCTTACGAAATAAGTAAAACGCTTACTTACAATTCTGTTCAAACAACTACCTCTTTAGGTGTGGCAGACACCCAAACGTTAGCCGAGCAGCCCGTTATTGGAACTATTTTAAGAGCAGGTTTACCTTTGCATTTAGGTTTGTTAAATTATTTTGACAAAGCTCAAAACGCATTTATAAGTGCATACCGTCGCCACCACAAGAATAACACGTTTGAAATAATTTTAGAATACGTTGCTTGTCCTGACCTAACAGATAAGATCCTTATTTTATGCGACCCCATGTTAGCCACCGGAGCATCCATGGTATTAACCTACAAATCGCTTTTAGCAAAAGGTATTCCTAAACACACGCATATTGTAACCGCAGTTGCAAGCAAGGTGGGTATAGATCATTTAAAAGCCAACATGCCTTCGCCTAATTATACTTTATGGTGTGGTGCGGTAGATGAAGAGTTAACAGCGCATTCATACATCGTTCCAGGTTTGGGCGACGCAGGCGATCTTGCATTTGGAAGTAAAATATAAAAATGTTTAAAACCGAAACCATTGACCTTAAAACATCAGGTGCTATTAACGCGCTGGTGATGGATTATTTAGAAAAGAAAGAAACGGTTCAACCTTTTTATAATAACTATCCTGATACAAAAGGATTTTCTGAAGTATTAAAAACAAATTTATATTCTACGCTGGATAGAAATTTATTATCCGAGATCTTATTAAAACAAAGTAAGTTCGTAAACAATTCTTCTGCATTATCATTAAAAAAAATTGAAAGCTTAAAACAACAAAATGTTTTTACAGTAACAACCGGTCATCAGCTTTGTCTTTTTACCGGACCACTCTATTTTATTTATAAGATAATTTCTACAATTAATTTAGCGGAAGAATTAAAAAAAGAATTTCCTGAATTTGATTTTGTGCCTGTGTATTGGATGGCCAGCGAAGATCATGACTTTGAAGAAGTGAACCATTTTAATGTATTTGGTAAAAATTTTAAATGGGAAAGCAAACAAGCCGGTGCAGTTGGCGACTTTAAGACCGCCGAATTAAAAGAACTTTTTGTTCTAATAAAAGAAAGTTTAGGTACTACCGAAAATGCAGTTTATTTATCTTCTTTATTTGAAAAAGCCTATTTAAACCATAGCACTTTAAAAGATGCCACACGTTTTTTAGCCAACGAATTATTTGGCGCATACGGTTTGGTTATAGTTGACGGACACGACGATCAATTCAAACATCAATTTAAAACAGTTTTTGAAAAAGAGATCTTTGAGAATAGTTCTTTTGATAAAGTAAAAGAAAGTACAGATGCTTTAAATAAAT
>JAUXSA010000098.1 GCA_030681615.1 Bacteroidota bacterium | reverse complement strand
GGGGGGGCGGGGTCTGCCTCCGGGAGATCGCCGGCGGCTTCCAGTTCCGGACCAGAGCGGATCTTGCCCCCTGGATCCGGAAATTGAAGGCCGGCCGGCCGGCGATGCTTTCTCAGGCTGCGCTGGAGACCCTGGCAGTGGTTGCGTACCGCCAGCCTCTCGTGAAGGCCGAGATAGACCGGATACGCGGCGTCGATGTGAGCGGCGCCCTGAAGGGTCTTTTGGAGAAGAAACTCGTGCGGATCGTGGGAAGGAAGGACGTTCCCGGCAAACCCATCATCTACGGAACCACCAGGAAATTTCTTGAGGTCTTCAACCTGCGGGATCTTGCCGAATTGCCGACGTTAAGGGAATTGAAGGATCTGCAGGAGTGTCAGCTTGGGATTTTTTCAGGGAGCAGCAGATTTTGATCCTTCTCCCACAAATGCAATACTTGGCGCAACCGGCACTCTCGACATATTCATGGCGAAATACGGTCCTAATGGAAATTATCTTTGGGCAAAAAAATTTGGTGCTGCCTTTTCAAATAGTGGGCATTCAATTGCATTAAATGCTTCAGGAAATGTTTTAATTACCGGGAACTTTTATAGCGTTGTTGATTTTGATCCATCCGCCGCAGTTTATAATTTATCTTCTTCTGTCTTTAATGCGTATTTGAAAAGTAACGTTTTTGTCGGGCAATATAACCAGGTTACAGCGGCTTTTTCAAGCGCTTTTGCCCCGGGTGATTATCAATTTAACGAAGAACGTAGTTACAGTGTGAAAAATGATCAATTAGGTAACGTATTTATTTGCGGAGAATTTTCGGGAGCAATTGATTTTGATTTTTCTCCTGTAACTGATTATTACATGGCCTCTGCCGGTGGTACAGATGGTTTTGTTGCAAAGTATTCACCTGCCGGTGCTTTAATTTGGGCACGAAGAATCGGAGGGCCAAAAACGGATGTATGTTATGGTCTTGCAATTGATAACTTAGGCAATTGTTTGATAACCGGTACTTTTGACAGTACGGCTACTTTTAACGCAGCATTAACAGCAACACTTGCAAGCAATGGAAGCCAGGATGTGTTTTTAATGAAATTAAATCCAGTAGGTTTTTTGTTATGGCATACAGGTTTTGGAGGAACAGGGAACGATCGTGGTAAAACCATTGCGGTTAACAGTGCCAACGATGTTTATGTTGCAGGTTATTTTGAAGGAACAGTAGATACTGATCCGTCCGCTGGATCAAATATATTATTTTCAAATGGCGCAACAGATATTTTTTTCTCAGGGTTTGCACCAAATGGAAATTTTGTTTGGGGTAAAGGAATAGGTAGTGCCACAGATGACGAACCCCGATCTATTGCAATTGATAATGCCGGTGAGCTGGTAATGACAGGGGGCTTCTCTCAAACAACAGATTTTGACCCGGGACCAGGTTTTGGATTTTTAAATTGTAGTGGTGCTTACGATATATTTCTTGCAAAATATAATTCTTCAGGCGCCTATATTTTTGCGAATAAGATCGGTGCTGCGGGTGGAGATCATGCTATGAGCCTTTGTGTTGATGCGGCGAATAATTATATTATTTCAGGAGATTTTAGTGGTACTGTAGATTTTGATCCCGCTACCTTTTCTACTGTTAATTTAATTGCAAGTGGTCCCTATGATGGGTTTGTAGCAAAATACAATTCACTTGGGACTTACCAATGGGTAAGGCATATTTCAGGCATTAACGGACAAACAGCAGATGGGGTTAATACAGATTTAAATTCGAATATTTATATCACCGGTAAGTACGGAGCTACAACTAATTTTGGATCAATAATTTTATCTAATACAGGTCCATTAGATCAATATATATCTAAGTATGATGCAAGCGGTAATAATCTTTGGGTAAGTCGTGCGGGAGGAAATAATTTTAATGTAGGTGGTTCTTTGGTTATCGATAATAGTAATAATATTTATAGCACTGGGTATTTTTATGGAGTTTCCGATTTTGATCCGTCATTTTTAACTGCTAATCTTGCATCAGCAGGAGCTGGTGATGTTTTTTTATTAAAATACAAACAATGCATAACTACGTCAGTCAGTGTCAGTAGTCAAAGTAACGTGAGTTGTTATGGTGGCAACAATGGTTTTGTAAATTTAATCGCAAGCGGTGGTACAGGAATAACTTATTCATGGACCCCAACCGGCAACACTACAGCCTCACTTACTAGTTTATCTATTGGAAGTTATTCTTGTTTGGTTATGAATAGTTGTGGAGCAGCAAGTAGTATTAATATTACCGTAACTCAACCTTCTTCATTAAATATAAATATGGGTATGAGCCCTACACTAATTTGTCAGGGAGTTAATACAATTTTACAGGCCAATGTAACCGGAGGAACACCAGCATATACTTATACATGGAGTACAGGGGCAAACACCGCTCCGATTTCATTCCCAGCGACAGTTTCCGGAGGCTACACTTGCACTATAACAGACGCGAAAGGTTGTATTAAAACAGCTACTACTGCAATTGTCGTTAATACTAGTCCAACAGTAAATATTGTTGCGTCAACTAATACTTTATGCGCAAATACAACGGCAACATTAAATGCTTCCGGGGCTAATAGCTATACGTGGAATCCAAATGTTGTCTCATCTTCTGTTGTAGTTAGTCCGTCTGTTACTTCCACATATACCGTTACTGGTAAAAGTTTAAATGGCTGCGCAGATACGGAAACAGTTTCTTTAATTGTTAGTCCAGGACCCCCTCTTAATGTTGTAAGTACTTCTTCTATTTTGTGTTTAGGAAATACAGCGACAATTACAGCAACTGGTTCTTCAACTTATACGTGGAGTAATGGAAATAATACTAATGCCATAGTAATTACTCCAACTGCTAATATAACATACACAGTAACCGGAATTAGTTCTGCAGGATGTGTTGATTCAATTTCTTACACGCAAAATGTTTCAATATGTACTGGCTTAGATGGAAGTTTGAGTAAAAATAATTCTATAATTTCTGTATATCCAAATCCTAATACCGGCGAGTTTTATATTGGTGAGTTTGAAAATAATATAGGGAAAGAGGTTGAAGTATTTAATTCCATTGGACAGTTAGTACAACAATTTAAGATCGAAACTAACATTCCGAAGGTCAATATAAATGAACATCCTAATGGCTTTTATTTTGTAGTAATAAAAGATAAGGATGCATCAATTCACAATTCAAAGATCGTTAAAACGAATTAAATTTTTCGCTTATGTATTTTACCTAAAATATTAGGTGTAAATACCAATAAATAATTCGGGGTTTTACTGGTAAATAAAAGAAATGCCATAAATACATTTGTTTAAGCACTATTTATAAACCTTAAAACCTATCTCATGAAAAGATCCATTAAATTTTTAGCTGTGCTAATAGTGATCATTATTAGCAGTAAAATGAACGGTCAATGTTATGCATACGCCGGCCAGGATGTATATTTTTGTTGTCCGGGAACAACGACATTAAATGCAACAATAAGTACTACTGCGCAGGGTTGCACCTGCACCAATTACTCTTATTCTTGGTCACCAACAACCGGTTTAAGTGATCCAACAAGCCCAACACCAACTGCAACACTTTCTAATATTACCTACACGGTGTGTATTACAGCATACACGGGTCATCACTGCCCGGTTGTTTGTTGTGTTGCATGCGATCAGGTATCGTTAATTGGAGTAGCAGGCTGTTGCCGTTTAACGGGTTTAGACGAGTCGTCAATTATTACCTCAAATATTATCGTCTATCCAAATCCGGTTAAAAATATTCTGAACATCCGCAATACCGAAACTCTGAATAATGCTGAATTTAATTTATTTGATGTGAGCGGCAAACTTGTATGGAAAAAAGAAAATGTCTCTGGTAAAAACAACCTGGAGATAAACGTTTCTAATTTCCCAAGAGGTATCTACTTTATTAAAACCACAGAAGGTGGCAAAGAGATCTATACGAATAAAGTAATACTTGAATAATAAAGACTGTGTTTGTTTAAATGAAAGGCAGTAGTTCTTAGAATTACTGCCTTTTTTAATTAATCATAATAGATCCTTATTTTTATTTTTTAGGCGTATAGCCAAGTTCTTTTATGAGTTCTGTTAAGTCTATTTCAAAAGCATCAGCTAATTTATAACACCAAAATAGTGTTGGACTTATTTCTCCTCTTTCGAGCCTGGAAATGTTTTGATAATTATTGCCAATTTTAGCTGCCAGGTCCGCCTGTGACCAATCAAAATCAAGTCGTTTTTTCTTAATAAATTGTCCAAACTGTTTATCAAACGATTTATTGATCTTGTGTTTTTTCATTAACCAATAGTCAGAAAATAAGCAACAAAACATGTAACCGCTTACGGTTAGTTTTATGCCTGCCTTCTTTTTTCGACTAATTTATTTTCTACTGCATAAAGTACAATCCCAGCCGTGTTTTTTGAACCTGTTTTGCTTAATATAGTTTGCCTGTAGCTTTCAATTGTCCGTTCTCCAATAAATAATATTTCTGCAATTTCAGCGCTGGTTTTTTCTTCGCAAATTAATTTTATTACTTCAGTTTCTCTGGCAGTTAAGGGTTGAAGGTCATTCGCCTTTTTATTAATTTTCTTAATCCTATTCACCATTGCAGCAGTTGTGGCTTCATTATAATAATAGCCTTTTTCTACAACCGAATTAATGGCTTCTGCTAATACGGTTCCTGTGTTTTCCTTAACCAAAAAGCTATCCGCACCCTCTTCCATTAATCTAAGAATATATTCCTCTTCATTATGCATGGTTAGTATTATGATCTTAATATCCGGGTATAAATTTTTTATCTGTACAGTCGCTTCCTGGCCGTTCATTAATGGCATTTCAATATCTAAAACTATAACCTGCGGCTTCTGTCGTTTTAACCTTTCAAGCAATTCAACACCATTTGGAGCTTCAAACATTACTTCAATGTGCTGATAGTCTTTTAATATAGCAATGATGCCTTCTCTAAATAAAGAGTGATCGTCTACTATTGCAACAGTTATTTTATTTTTCATGAGATTAATTACAATTAATTAAACAAAGTCATTTAGAAATATTTTTGTTTTATGTTTTAAACTAAATAAAGTTACCTTATAATCAGCATTGTGCTTTACTGAATTGTTATTTTTCTGCTATTTATTTTTACTATGTTTGGTCTAAAACTATAAATTATTAAAACGCTCGAATTGCCCAGTTTATTATAAATTAACCGGGCAACACTTAATAATAAAAGTCACTACCATAAAACATACTGAATAATTAAAGATATTAAATTTTGAGATAATTTAAAAAGTAAAATCACTAATAATTTATCGTACAAATACTATACAGTATAGTATTTGTACGGTATGTTGGCATATAAACTTATAAATTACGGATTATACTAACTGGTTCAAGCTATAGGAGTTTTACACTCGAATGAGTCCGTTAGGTAAAGGTGTTGTTTTTAATTTTTTGATCCATTAAACCAAAAAATTGTTGCTTATAGCGATATTGGTTTTCCAGAAATTATAAAACAATCAGTCTCTGAATATTTTAATAGAATACTAATTTATTTTATCTAAATGCCATTCACCTTTTTCGTCTTTTTTTGAATCAAATTCCTTAAAAAGTGTATCAATATTTTTTAATTTGAAACTGTTTAGTTTTAAATTTTGCATTTCTTTTTCAAATTCTTGTTGGCTTAAAAGAATTTTTTCGGTTTTATTTTTAAAATTAATTATTAACCATGATGGACAATAATTTTTACCTTCGTAAGTAAATCCTAAATCATTGGATTTTAGAACTAGCACTGAGTCAGTTAATACTAATTCTTTAATGTAATTAAATTCACTATAACCTAATATTGTTTTATAAGGTAACTTGATAAACCAATGCGACCCACCATCATAAGATAAAATTTCTATTGGATTATATATTGGTAGTCTATAATAATCACTTTTCATATTATAAGAATAAAAATTCTTATTTCTACAATTGGTAAGTATTATAAAAAGTAATAATAGTAATACAACAGAAATTATCTTGAATCGATGCATTTTTACAACAAATATAATCTATTTACTAATATTAGTTGGTTGCTGCCTTCATTTCACCCTGTTTAGGTTTTGAATTTCTGCCTTTTAGCATATTACAAACATTAAACCAAATAGCTCTAGTCGCCATATTTTTATGCCCCCCGAGACCATCATGCCAAATAAGCCCTAAGGCATAAGATACCATGTCATAAGCATCATCCACAGCTCCATGAGGACTCAAATCAAGTCTATCTGCAAGGCGATATTCAAGTATTACCGTCCCATCTTTCTTAATTTCTGCCCAATATTTTACGTTTGCATGTCGAAGAGACCAAGTTAAAGGGTCAGTAGATGCAGAAAGTTGGTCACTTCCGCCAAACTCTGCACTTGTAAGACCATTTAAAGAAAAATTCTCAGATCCGTATCTTGGATCGCTGTTAATCCTATCATAAATAGCCTGATTTGCTTTTATCCAACTTTCATCATTTTTAACCTTATTCAATAAATCTCCAGTAATATAGCAAATGTCTTTCCTCATTAAAGAAGCGCCTAATACTTGTCCAAGATTTTCTGCAGTTGCAGTACCACCATGATTTACAGCATTTGCAAGACTAAAATCTAGATTTGGATCGGAATGATCCCATTTTTCAAATTCTTTTCTTTGAGGGCTTTGATTTTGATTACTAGGTGAAACAACAATCTCATTTAACGTGCCGCCTTCTACACCCCAAGATCCATCATGAAATCTTTCAGGGCTTTCTTGAGTTCCGTCAGGGTGCACTGGGTTAGAACAGGTTTCTCCTTCTTTTGGCCCGCCTTTTGTACCATTAGGATTTGCAGGCTCACCATCATCTCCGTTTATATCGCTTACTAAAATTGGATTATTATGAAAACAAGCATAAGGACTTTCATACTCATGAATAACTGGATCTAAATTCCACCGTCTTCCAATCCTACTATCATATTCCCAAAATTCAGCACTCATTGCACCACTAAAGATCTCATCATCTTTTTCCTGCCCATTCATACTGTAGCGGTAGTTAGATACATGCCAATCCCTGCCCGGCATGTCCATGCCAAAGGCATAGTAATCGGTCTCGCTTAAAATATCGGGGCTGTAGCTGGCAACCGTTGGCAAGGCATTTAACGGGCACATGCTTAAATTATCTATACTAAAAGTATGCGTGCTGCTGCTATTGGTATTAAATGCCAGGTAGGTGGATACAGTTGCGCCGGTTACAGAAGGGGTATATGTAAAAGTATAATGTGCAGCAGGAGGTACAAATGAACCATCGCAATAATAAGGACCCATGTAAAAGCTGCCGTCATGATCGTAAGGTATAATATAAAAACCATCGCCCAGGGTTAATGTGCCAGGGTTAAAATCGTACTCTATTAAAAAACTGGTGGCTGCAGGAACATTGTAACCTACCCTCGCGTCTAAACCCGAGATGCCCCAGCCGTTCCATATATCGCACTGCAAAGAGCCAGACGTTATACCGAGTGTCATATTCTGCGCGAGCATGGCACCGGGCACTGTGCTGTTAAAATCAAAATAAGTGGCGCAGGCTGTACTGTTAAAATTTGCCTGCACTTTCCTGTCGCTTACTACTGCATTAATATTTCCTAAATGGTTGGTGAGCTCAAATTCTTTAAAGCCCAGGTGCCTATCGGTTATATAACCGCTGGCCGGAGGACTGTATGTGTCTGCCGGCGGGGTAAGCACTGTGCGACAGCCACTGCCAATTCCAATACCACCGCAGCCAACTGAAGAAAGACTATAAGTATACAACCATGTAGAGAGTGTATTAGTCGGGCGCGTCAAGGCCAGGCGGTTGCTACCGTAAATATCCTGCTCGCTCAAAGTAAGTATATCACGATAGGTAGAGCCACTAACCAATACAGAATTACGATCGTATACGGCCAGCACATTGCCGCTTGCATCGTAACTGTAATAAGTAAATAACCAGTCGTTTACCGGTGTTAGTGTCCTGGTGGCTCCTGCACGTGGTTTTACAATTTTGGCCACACGCTGCCTTTGCGCGTTGTATTCGTATTCTATATCCGGTAGAGTAACGCTGGCAGTGATCATGGCTGCCGGGTCGCGTGTTATTCTTTTCAATTTACGGTCAACTGTCCAGTCAATTGTGGCAATGTACTCGCCGTTGTCGGTTATTAAATTCCCTATCTCATCGTAATAATAGCGGGCGTTATGTTCAGAACAATAAACGTAATCATCCACATCCACATTATAATTGGATGCAGTAACAGCATCGTTTAAACAGGCCAGCTTATTTGAGTTATAATTAAGTGTAACACCACCGTTGGCAACGGTTTTAAAATAGGTATAACTAAGATTATCCATAGCGGTTGGTGAGCCCGGATTTAATGTAGAGGTTGGTCCGTTACGCAAAAGGGTTAAAATGTTACCGTTATTATCGTAAGTAAAATTCATTTTGTAACTATCATCGTAATTTCCGCTTGTTGGCGCCGTCCATGTATTGGCACCAAATACACGGAAGGTTTTCATTTTTGTAATGCGATGTAGTTGGTCGTATCTAAAACCTGCAATCTGCGGGAATGGTGTATTATTTGTAATGGCATTGGATGGATCTTTATCAATAAAGCTCGTTACCATGCTGCCTATGTTGCCGTTAAATAAGTTGGCTCCATCACCCGCGCCTAAATCATCAAGATAAAAAGGTGCCGTATTGGTATATAAATTACTAAGATTCATTGTAGGAGAAATATCGGTAGTTGTGTATGTTTTAATGGCAGCATAATCGGTATTTGTTGTGGTGTTATAATAATTTAAACTATACGCGGCAGCATCATTAGCAATAAATTGATGAATATCCGCGTAAGACGATAGATAAGCTGTGCCTGATGTAGCATCTTTTCCCGGATCACCAATAGGATTTAATGCATCACCATTAATACCTTTTACCCAACCATGTATAGTGTAAAAATGATCGGAGCCCTGCACTTTTTTATCTGCACGCTCTACCCTTGCCAAAGGACCATGCTCATAATAAAAATATTTCGCATCACGATCGTAGTTCATATCATCCTTACTCGTAAATACTTCATGCAAACGGTTATCGACATCATAATAATATTTATGTATGAGTTGGTCAGTTTGCTCTGGTTGAAAAGTAGCCTTTACCATATTACCGCTTACCAGTTCATAATCGTAAATTACTTTTCTAAAGCCCTGCCCAAAAACATCCAGATCTTTTATATGCTGAATAAGTTCATGCACATTGCCATGATCATCATAACTGTAATAAGTGGCGTGGTCATAAGTAGAGACGGAAGCATCGAGCACATCTTCGTAAGTAACATACGCCACCCGGTTTCGCAAATTGCTTTGTAAACTATTTGTAAAAGCTGCAAGAACTGTTGCAGTTGTAACAGGCGTATCGTAATTCATGGTAGTAACCTGTGTTTTAACAGAAGGTGTTAAAAGGCTCATCATTGAATTAAAAGTGGCATAATTTACGGGGCCGGTAAGCGAAGCGGTTAATGTAACCACACCAACCTGCTCGATCCTGCCGATCTTATCATAAATTGTATAACTGTAAATATTATTTGAGGCTGTACTGGCGGCAAACTGCTTAGCGTTCTGTGAAGCTACTAAACGTCCGACTGCATCATAGACATAAAAGGTTTGCCCGTCGTCAACGCTTGATCCCTGCAACGGAATATTAAAACTATGAAACTTATTATCGGTTACATAATTTAAGTCAACAGCTGTTGAACTACTATATGCGGGGTATAATGTTGCTGTTGGAGAGAGAGGTGCGACCACACTTGTAAGTATGCCAGGGTCTGAACCGTTAGGGGCTACTGTGCGTTGCAGGTTGCCGCCTTCGTCGTAATAATACAGAGTAAAATTATATTCATCAGCGCCGTTATATTCGCGGGTAAAAGTTTCGTTAATGGAATTATAACACTCATCCATATAATCGTTTTGAAAAGTAAGAATAGCTCCATCCATAGCTTGCTGCGCTAAAAGCGCTGCCTGCGTGAGGGCTCCGTTTATGAGGTTAACCACGCAGGGATCTTTCGGAACAATTTCATAAGGGCAAAGCGTTGGCACAGGATTAACATCTGAGCTTAAATTACAAATGGGATATGCCATGTTAACCACATTACCTGTAAGCGTTATCACACTTAAATTATCAGTAACAGCATTTACCTGGAACATATAATTAACCCCTGCCGAAGGTGTTGGACAATATGCAACAAAATTATTGAGATACGACAAGTTGCTCCACGTGCCGGTGTATGTTCCTGGAACAGATAAAGTGATCACTGCAATGTTGACCGTTGGTGAAGAGGAAATTGAAAAAGTAATGTAACTAAGCGTTGGTGTTGAAATATTATATGTGTATGCCGTTATCGAGGGCAAAGGACCGGAGTAAAGTGATGAGAGCAGAAATTTGCTATCTGTGCACATTTTTACCGGCCGGGGTCCGTTTGAAAGTAAATTGGTACTGACAAGCTGATCCAAATATTTAAAAAGATCTATTGCCTGGACAGTAATTGTATTTGAAAATGTATATGCCGAACTGGTTGTAAACGTATTGCAATCTGCATATAGATCTAAATAATCCTGGAAGGGGTGCACACCGAAAGTGTTATTTAGAGAAGCTATTGCAAAGATCTGGTTTGTTGAATCCTGAGTAATTGCCTCAATTACATTTGAGTATGAACCAACAGGTAACGTAAGGCTGTTAATGGCCGTAACCACATTTGTACAACTCAAACAACTGGTACATTCTAACCTTGGGTTAACCTCAAATGTATTTTGAGCCAAAGCTGCAAGCTCTGAGGACACCCATAAGTGGCCCGACGTCCAGGTATTGCTTGTTGCACTGTTACACAAGCAGGTTAAAATATTATAATCAAAGAGGTCGTAACCGTTTTGTTTCCTGAATAGTTGCCAGGCGGAAGAAATTCCAGCCGGCAATGTGCTGGCCGTTTGCATAGCAAGAAAATCTGCTTCCACTTGCAATAGCTGGTCGCATTTGCAACTTGTCATTGAGTTTCCGTTTTGAACAGTTTGTGTAGGATATGCAACCGGCTGTGACAGGACAACTGCGTTGCAGGCATTAAGTCCCAAATAATGGTTAAGCACCCCCTGAAAGGAATTGACTGTTACTGTGGTGGTTGGAATTGTATAAAACGCACCTGGCGAGGAAGTGCTCGCACCCAACAAATTAGTTGTATAATCGCAGCCGGTCATACAGACCCCGACCAGCCCGGCGATAATGTTATTTTGAACAAGCGTAGTGGTTCCACTAAATATAGGGCAGGCTGTATTTAAAATATTAAACCAGTTGTTGGTATATGACTCGCATGCTGTTGTGCATTGACTTGTCAAGCTACTATTGGTGTTTGATATTAAGTTACTGCTAAATGTATTCATTGATGCCGTATACGATGCCGCCACTGTACTATTTGTACTGACGCTTGTAGGTGTGTTAAGTGCTAATGTAACAGACGAAGCTATAGAGGGTGTGGCAGAAAAGACCGCATTTAAAGAATCCATCCAGTTAGGAAAGTGACTTGTAAAACCAGCAGGTGCATATCCACAGGCTGGTGCTAACGTATAACCAAACGCAGAGGGGTTTGCCGCATATAATGTATATAAATTCTGGTACAGTGCATATTTTTTGACCTGATAAAAATTTCGAAACCTGATCCAATCAATGTCAGCATAACACGCGTCATCACCGACATAATCGCCAGTTGTTATTGTTGCAGATGAGGCAGTAGGAACCGATTGTAAAACTGTGTATTGATAAATATCTAAACCCGAACCATTAAAATTTTGAGTGATCTCGTTTTTAAAATTAATAATAGCTGTTGAAAATGTGGGGAGCGTAATTAAACTTTGCACAGGATCAGGATTAGTAGTATATGATGCGCAAGGCGTACCGCTATAACTGCTGTAGATAGCATTAATAGGTCTTAAAAAACCTGCCGTGCAAGCAGTGTCAAAGTGCGTGATATAATTCATATCGTCATCATATTCTGTAGATGATCCAATGATGTTGCAATAAAAATATAATTTACAAGCCTCTGGATGAATGTCTAAAAAAGATTTAGCCCAGCTTTTCTTATAATAATAATCGTATTGGGAGGCTGTTAAACCGGTTGGTGCAACAGTACTTGTAGGGCTATTGGTTAATTGGACAAGATCGGCTGTACCACCTGCATTTGAATAAGTTGAAATTGGCGTAGAAAATGTTGGTGATGTTGTGAGGCTATTCGCAGAATTAAAAATAGAATACGCCCATAGAAGGGTATTTGTACTAACGGTTTGCGCATATTGGCCTGAATTAGGATAAAAATCTGCAAGTAGTAATTTAGTATATTTTTGACACAGTCCTTTTGGAGGACAAAGCATATCACAATTCTCAAGCGCCTGGCTATACTGTTGAGGCGTCATGGATGGTGTATATACAGGGTTATTGAAGACACCAGGAGGATCACCCGGACCAGGCTGAACAGAAGAACTGGTCGCCGCGGTATAAGCTTCCACTGATGCCATACAGGTCGCACAATCTGTAGGCGTGCCACATCCTGTAAAATCGGTCTCACTTAAAATACTATCAAGCAGAGAACATTTTTTATCGTTGCAACCATTGCTAATAAAATCTGCAGTATAATCATCAAGTGGAGCTGAGCTCACACAGATCTTTTTATAAACTGTATAAACACCAGCAGTTGGAAAAACAATCGAAACGGGGGTTGATATAGATGTGCCTAATATAAGTGTCGATGTTGGACTTGCTGTGCATGCTCCCGCGGCATATGGGGGTTGTTTGCCAATAGACTGAGAATAAACCAATACGTCGTTTTGGCAATCATCTTTAATTGTTAATTCAACATCATAAACGCAATCGTAGCAAGTCGATATGTTACAGGTTGAAGCAAAACTTCCAAGAGTGGTATGATAAACATATCCTTCTGTACTAGCCGATGACACAAAAAAAGTAGTGTTAACTTCTTTACAACGGTCAACCGGATCAGGATCGTTAGTTGGTGCGAGATGCAAATACTCGGTTAGTAGAGTTGTTGTAACATTATTCGTTAGAATGTCGACATTTAACGGGTTTAATCCTATAAGCGATGTAGCAATTGTACGCCCGAACCTGTCTTTATAATTTGCTGAAGTTTGCCCATTCGGATCTATGGTGATGTTTTTGAAATGGTATTTCGACCTACCCGCTTCGCTTCCAAATAATCTATCCAATTCCACTTGCATAGGCTGGGTATAAAAATACCGGATGTCTTTATCAGAACCAATTGTATGTAGTCCGCCTGGCATCGTTTGACGTGTAATGCGTCCAAGTGCATCTGGTTTATATTTTACTTGAGTATAAGGCAAACCTTTTGCGTTAGGCACATATCCCTGATAACCTTCTTTATTTGCATTTGAAGGTGAATAATAGTTTCCGGCGCCAACCGAGTTAGCTGGATCAAGTGTAAAAGATAAAGTAGTACATACATTTGTGTTGGCTGTATAGTTATCAAAAACATTTTTATCAAAAACAACTGATGTTGTACCAGACGGAATGATCATATTTAGATTTAACCTGTAATCCAAATTCAATCCGCTAACAGGTGCTGGAAGTAAATTTATCGCGGGCCTTCCAAAAAAATCATACAATGTACTTTGGCTAATTGTTTTTGCATCAGTATTTATCCTTGCAAGGCTTTGTCTTTTAAAACCAAGCGCATCATTAAAACTAACACCCACCCCCGTTTTACCATGTTCCGCAAATGTTTTTACGCCTTCCCAATTTTTAAGATCTGATGAAAAAGAAGTAGTAAGTGCTTTCGTAAAACTTGTAGCAGCTATTGTACCAGATACAGGAGCTCCATACCAATCTCCTTCTATCCTTTCTAATACAGTATTTGTTCCAATGGGTCTTAACCTGTAGATAATGTAGCCACGTTCATAAGTTAAGGGTATGTAATAATGATTAAAATTAGTTATGATCCTGGTGGCATCATGTTCCAGATCGTAAGTTAAGACTGATGAACTAATTGGTGTTGTAGTTACTGATGGCATTGCGTAGTTATCAACATACGTGTACTCCAGTTCATACTCTGTTGCGCCCGAAACGTAACCCCAACTAATTTTGAGTTGCTGGGTTGTAGTTAACGAATCGGTTAATTCACCCCCGGCAAGAACACTGCTAAAACCAAAATCATAGATCCGGTTTGTTGCAATCTCGGCCTGCAAATAAACATCGGCAGAGGCAAAAGGTGTAAGGCATGTTGAACAACCTGTACCAACTGTGCAAGTTCTGAATCTTACATTATATACCCTAACCTTGTAAAAATCGGGAAAAACAATTTGTGATTTATCTTTATACCTTGTTGCCTCAAGCGGATCATAATCTATATCAAGCTGAACATTTGTATATGTTGTTACAACGGTTGTAGTAACATCTGTAAGAGCTATGTCAAAGGTAGCGCAAATTTTAAATGATGTCGCATATTTAAAATGTTTATCCTCATCCAAACCTAATTCTATGATCGCTTTATTTTCGTAATTACTAAATCCACTTACCCAGCCACTGCTTCCGGTATATTTATCATCTTCCGATTGAATAAAAGCACCTGGTATCTGTAGGATATTAGCGTATGCACGGCTGTTCCTTGTCTCCACCTGGCTTTGCAAAATGGACACTAACGCCATAAAATAAATGAGAAAAAGTAATTTCTTCATAATGTTCATTCTTCGTTTGAAATAATAAGTTTGTAATCTGAATATTTTTTAACCGGCAATATTTCGTTTTTTGTACTTATCATGATATATTTTTTTTCATTAAAAAGTTCTTTATCATACACGCTATTTTTTTTAAATCCGTCATAATCTATTTTTAAGGTAACTGTATGTGGTTTGCCGTCAAGTTCCTTGACTTTAACAGGGCTTTTATAAAATATCGTCATGCTTTCGTAAACATTTAATATTTTATTGATCACAACAATTGTTTTTTCAACTTCAGAGTTTGGTTTATATATCATTTCATATTTTACACGTTGCTCAGTTTCTTCAAGGGTATTAATTTTTTGATAGATCATTAAAAGTGTATCGATCTTATTATCCATAAATGAATAAAATTCGTCCCGTTCGTTATAAATGTCATCTTCTTTAAATTTTTTCCTGGCAGAAAACACTTTTGATTTATTATTTACAACAATCTGGTACTTCTCATTGTCTATTATCTCAAGACCATTTTTATGGGATAACCGGACATTTTTATTCATTCGTTTGATTTCAATTTCCCTGGTCTGAAACGGCTTAGTCAAGTTATTGTCAAGAAATAGTTTATATTTTAATGTAACCGAATAATTAGTCAGTGATGCATAATTTTTGCACGCAGACAATATCTCCTTTTTGTGAGTTTGTGATAATATCACAAAAGGAGAAAGGATAAAAAATAAAATTACTCGATACATATTTAATTAATTTTTAATGAGCCCTTTATTTGATTCTTGAAGCGTGTATAGCCCTTTTAATGTTTCTTTTTTCTTGCTCACGAGCATTCCTTCATTATTATATTCCATAATAGTTGCAAAATTCTGATCGTCAAATTGTGCCCACAAGCGCAAATGGTTCTGATCATAAACGTTACACACCATTGTTGAATTAAAAGGTTGGATCCTGAAATCATCAAGGTAAAACGAAGTGGCTCCTGAAGAACTTATGGTGAATTGCACCGTTGACGGTATTGCTGGATGAGTGGCCGCGTTTGCTACAGGTACACTAAATTGATAGTCCAATTTTTGCCAACTGTTTATTATTCCTGTTTTATTTGTTGGTGTTAAGGTTGTAGTATTTATTAAAGGCGAACCAACCGTTAATGTGTTAACCGTTTTAAGCGCAATAGTTGGTTGGTTAGAATAATCTAACGCTTGGGTAGTCCCTTTTATCCAAAAAGAAATAATATATTTTTTTGCAGCAAAACCGTTCAGATCCCTCAAATTTAATTTACTACAGTCTAGAATATATGGATTACAACCTGTAAATTCATCAGTATTAAGCAAAGGAATAGGAAGATTAAAATACATATTGTGTGTTAATACAGCAGCCTTACTGGTAGCGAAATAAAGAGAAGATTTACCAGTATGCGCAGTTGAATTGTTAAAGCTTGGTACATTTGATCCTTGTGTGACCTGTTTATAAAAGCCCAAATAATCATTATTGTATACCTGCGTAGTATTTGTAAAAGACGAATACACCGAATAATCTTCGAAACTATCAAAAGCAACTTCATCTGCTTTTGCACTTGTTGCACTTAATGTGGGTAAAGTATGATTAAAACCAAATCTTTGTGCATGAGGAATTGATATACCATCTTCGATCTCTAACAACTGGCCGTAAGGTGAATAATATTTATTATTATTCATTACAACCCAATCAGCAGTAACATTTTTAAACCAAACAGCACCTGGGGTACACATCCAGTATGGTGAGAAAGTGCCGCTATAAACTCCATCAGTTTTGACATTTGGTTGAGTTGTATATGTTCGTGCAACACTATAATTATAGGTTTTACTTGGCCTGAAATTTCCATAAAGACCACTTGTAATAGGATTAAAAGGCGTGTCGGAATAAGAGGGAGAAACATTGGTTAAGCTCTGCTGTGCCATAGCGGGGTTAAGATAAAAACTTGAGCCGGTACAAAATTCCTGCACTGAAACATCGATAATTTTAGGTGGAGTTACTCCATTTGTATAATCAATGATCCCACTTATGACGGGGGTAGTTAAAGAAGTTACGTACCCGGCACT
This sequence comes from Bacteroidota bacterium, assembly GCA_030681615.1. Lineage (GTDB taxonomy): Bacteria > Bacteroidota > Bacteroidia > B-17B0 > Aurantibacillaceae > Aurantibacillus. The sequence goes on along the minus strand of JAUXSA010000098.1, from coordinate 114,470 downwards.
TGAGTTTAAATTATTCCTGTTTATAGGTCGCGTTACTTTTATTACATAATCGGTGGCAGAACTTAAACTGTAAGGCGCTGAACCATTCAAAATTTTACCTGTTTCATCACATAAAAAATAATTTGTTGATGGGTTTATAGGATCTGAAGTAACCCAAAATCTTGCTGGAACAAGAGAGTTAGTAAGTGATGGTACAAAAATATTGGTAGTAGCTGTCATTACTGTAACCTCATCACCTAATGACAATAACCTTGGGTTATTAAACCCAGAAACAGCAAGCGTTCCAGTTGTCGCATTCCAGAGTGTTAATGATGAAGAAACAGGACATGCTATTTCAATGTTGTCGCGATTAAATTCATGCCCCATTTGAGGGTACATCCAATACGCGGGATAATTAAAGTTATAAACAGGTTGATCAAGATTATTTGTTGTGCTCGTTAAAACTACTGCGCCTGTATTTTTATCCCATAATAAATTTTGAGTAGTAACACTGGCTTTTTCATTAAAATTTTGAACCTTATCGAGTATACCATATTGTTGAATAACTTTTGTCATAGAAGCAGTTCTCACTCCAATCCTTTGTTCACCATAGATCACTTCGTCATGCATCTCATTGAGAAAAGGCAATGGTGTAGGAACAGGGTATGGTAACGGCGGAATAACAACAAGATTTATACCTAAACCAATTTCCAATAAAAAACTGTTTCCCAACGTAACAGACTCACTTATATTTTCTCGTGTATCAGTTGACAGATCAATATCTCGACTCATTGCCGCGGTAGCAATTTGATTTTTTTCGTTTATAGTCTGTACAGAAGTTATTAATTGTTTGCTGCCATTTGTTGGACCAACTTGTTTGTAGAAATACCGTGTGCCGGAAATTGGGGCTGTTGGATTATCTTCGCCATAACTTAAAACCGATTTCAATTTGCCATGCATGTCGTTTAATTTTACTAAATGCCCTTGTGATGCGTGAAATATTTTTGTTATAGACGGAGAAATAATGAAGTCTTCAATTATATCTGAATCGATAGGTTTTTTTGTAATTCCAGTTGTTTGATAAATGATAGGAAAATCTTTGGCTGTATAAAATTCAAATTCAGTTTTTCCAATTCCAGTTACGGTTGGAGAAGTTACTGGATCTGCTATGGAGGTAACAGTTACCTTAGAGTAACCGACTATTGGAGCAGGATAAAGCGTTTCAGCAAAAGGTTTTTCTTGGTAAAAGTGATCATTGGGCGCCATGCTTTTTATAATATCAAACTCAATTGGTTGGCGAAGACTGATCTCATCACCTCCAAAAAGTGGTTCATACAAAGCCACACCACTACTTATTGTAGTTGTTCCTTCTTTTGTGGTATAAGTATAATCTTGCCCATACGTATTTTTAACCTCCTGACTTGATGTCATTGTATCCCAGTTATCTTCTGTTATAATTCTTTTAACCCTGTAACCACCACCCAATTTTGTTTTATATGGTACATATGCCCTCACAAAAGATTTTGAAAAATCCATTTCGTTACAAAAGTTTTTATTGTAAAAACGTTTATTAGGTTTACCACTAATACCGTTTACAAAATCCGCCATAGCAACACCCAAACCAACCACCATGTTTTGAAACTGTTTAAGTGGTTTATGCGAAGTGTTGCCCATATTAGCCGGCTCTGAACCTGGATAAGCAATGCGTGGTAAAAAATTTCGCATATAGTCCCAGCCTGCAATTGTAATTGGGTTTACATCCTTACTATCATAAGCGATTTCTTTTTGCACTTGTACATAGGCATATTTATAACAGGTGTTATTAAGCCCATCTAAATAGGTATTTGCAACATGAGTACTAGTGAAAACACCAACATTCAAAACGGTTGCATAACCACTTACAAATTCATAATATGGCTTTTTTAATACAAAAGAATTTCCTGGCCCGGCAAGTTTTAAAAAACTTTTGAAATACAGTTTTTTTCCCGGTTTAATAATATTTTTTCTTACAAAATTGTTCGCTGCAGCAATATTTGAATAAGTTGATGTTGCAGAAACACCACGGTGTAACTTTGACATATCAATTAAAAAGTAGTCGGCGTCTTTTATATTTGAATTTGGTGAATATGTAGTTGCATCATCTGTTGGATTTGGAGAAGCAAGAATGTTTTTTAATTGAAGCATTTGCCCAGCCTGTTCGTTCTGAACATAACCGTAATCATCAGACTCGTATGTAACATTGATATTAGCACCGGTTGGAGTTTTGATCTGGGTTAGGTTCCAAGCTTCCGCAGCTGCATCAGCATTTGTTTTATCTTGGTCAGCATAAGGAAATTCCTGGTTGTTAAGCACTCCAAGACTTCCAGTAGGAGTGCCACCGTTGATCTTATACGAACCCCAGCGGTCAATGTCGCGAGGACCATAGTTAAAATTACCGCCATAGGTAAATTGATATGGAGATAAGGCTGATTTATCAGAATTTCCGTAGGAAAAATAAATTCTTTTTAAAGTTAACTTGCCGCGATCAGAATTATAAGTTGATTCATAATCGCTATTAAAAGTTCCCGGACACAAAGAATAATCATATTCAAATCTTACTGTTTTAATTGGTACAGAATTTGCGACACCGCCTTTGGCAATTATTTCGCTTTTAGAATATAATTTAATTACATCCAGTTTAAGATTTTGATTTGTCTGTGGGGTTCCGTTCGGATCACTTACACCCATACCATCATACCTGTCTGATGTTTCAAAAAAGGCTACATAGTTTTTTGTTTCGATGGAATGTACATAATAATTTTCACGCACTCCATATTCGTAAAATCCTCTATCATCTAATTCATCAGCGATCAAACCCGGCTCGAAATTCGCTTGGTTAGCTGATAAAGATAAAGTTCCTTTTGTTGTCGCCCAATGTCCCGGGGTACCGGTACTCGCTGCACCAGGAAAACAATAAGGCTCTCGCCAACCAAAATTATTATTTTTATAATAGTTAAGCTTAGTGAAGTTCCCAAGATCATCATAAGTTTGTCCGTCTCCGGTGATGTCTACATAGTCGGTTGAAAGAATTGAAGTCAATAAATATGTAGTAGCATAAGGTTGAGTGATCTCTTGTCTGTAAAAATTATCTGCTCCTCTAACGTTGTTATTTACCATTTCTTTGCCAGATCCCGTTGGATCGTATTGAACAGTTTGGTAATTATCAGAGTGAGGAAGAACATGACAGGTAGTACAATAAGTTGCCCCGGGAAAACCATTACCCTGGTAAGCACCTTCAGTTCTATTTGACGCATTAAAAATTACTTTGTTCTTTACCAGATTGTAAGATGGGATACCATAAATGTATCGTGTACCTTCTGGATTAGTTACACTAACCTCTGACAAATGATGGCCAATTGTAGCTGTTGAGGTTACCATTGCAGTTCCTGATAATACGCTCAGAGTTTTTGTAGTCCTGCTCATTAAGCTATAAGTTGGGTCAGCAACTACCAATCTTGTAGAGGGATCAACGCTTGCTGTTGTTTTAGGGTAAAGGGTAATAGAGGGTTCATTACCATATTTAGTTGCTTCACTAGCAGTAAGCGATTGAATATAATTATTCCTTGTCTCACGTTTAGTTTTGTTTGCACCGGAAATCATGGATAAAGCATGATAGTCATTCCCTATCTTTTGCAAGAAAGGGCTAGTGAGGCCTTCTCCACCTCTTGCGGCATCAAAATTTGCATCCCGGCCAGCAATTTCTCCCAGTTGTTTGAAATAATACTTCTCATAAAACTGGTTTGCCGTCAAACGAATATCTTTATTATTAAACGCAAGTGAACTATTTATTAATGTATTCCAAACACCACTTTTACCATTGTTGGTTGTCTTAGATATATTCATCAAAAAATGCACAAGAAGGCCTACACCAAGTTCTCCTTCAATAGGAAAATTTTTACTTTTTGTTTGCCCAACATTATCATGGTAAACACCAATATCACTTCTAAACGGCCTGAAGGCAAGGCCTAACCCCTGTGCGTTAGCAGAGAAAACATCATAGTCACCAACTGTTAAATTAAGATTTGGTGTTTCATCCATTATGGATCCATCACGAAAGCGATTAAAATCCATGAGAGCATCTTCGGGTGCATTTTCAGAATACAAATAACCGTATGAAGGTGTAGTTCTGGATTTTTCTTCTAGTTTATTTAAGTTATAATAGCCCTTAAAACCTTTCTGCAAACCACCGCTAATTGGACCTTGCTGCATAGCAACAAACGCGACGAAAAGTTTACATGCACCCCATAAACCAGCCTTAGCACTTAGACTAAAGCCATGGCCTGTATAATTATTATTAATGCTAGGAGCATAAGATACATTGCCGGTTGGAATTGTGTGAGAAATGCTCCCACCAACACCAAAAGTAGATCCATTAACAGATACGGAAACACCCAAGCCTTGACTCGCGCTTTTAAAAACGGCTCCCGTTCTTGTATTCGTGCTCGTTCCTTCCCCCATAGAAGCACTCACATTAACACTATTAATACCAGCCTGACCAAAATTCACTCCAACGCCGTTTGCGTAATTATGACTTAATGTACCCCCATCTTGTGAGGAAATTTTCATTCCCACCCCATTAGTGTGCGAAGAGCTATAGAGACCAGCTTTTGTTGTCATTGTATTTTGCCCATCCAGTTCCACCTCAAGTCCATAACCTTTATAATTATTATAAGTTAGTACGATTGCACCAGATCCACCAATCTTATTAGCGACTCCGAAATTTTGAAACTCAACGTTAGGGCCAAGAAATGCAGATTTTTGAAACCCAGCGCCCATTGCAGCATGAGGTTTAATGCTTGTATATGAACTTAATAATTCGCCGTTAAAATCATCTGGTAACCCCCTTACATTTCTATTTAATGCGCCTGGATTTAAGCTCCAACCCAATCCAACCCAACTCGCTTCACTTTCCATATTTTGTCCGGCATGATATGATATGTTCAACGGGTAACCATCCACATCCATTATAGGAATGTTATATTTAAAGTCGCCGGTAAATAAATCTATCATTTCTGATGAGTTGGCAGGTTCAAATCCAATAAAATCAGGTTGAGTAGAGCCGTTAGTTAGAGCCATTGCCACCGTAGGTGATGCGACTTCAAACAAAATGTTTAAGGCCATAAAAAATGCAACTTGTCTTAAAAATTTTTTCTTCATAATTTATAATTTAAGATCAGGAATATTTTGAAATGTGCTTTTTGAATAATTAAACTTTATAGGACCCTGGTTAAATATTTTGTCATTATAGATCAAGGTTAGGTCACTTTCTGATAATGAATTAACTCCCGAAAAACTTAAAGCTATTCGCACAATCGGCTGCAAGGAATTGGCCGGCTCAACAATCACAAGACTACAATATATTGTATCGACACCTTGTATTAATTTAAAATCATCTTTCAGCCCCGTATTGCCATAAGCTAATATTTGACCGTAAGTTTCTTTTGTTACAACCGCTTCTTTAACTTTCTTATTGCTATTTGCATCTTCTATTAACACAATAAAATTTATTTGCCCCTTATGATCTTGAAGATCTTTTTTATACTTAATCTGATTCATTTCAGAGCCTGAGGAATAAGAAAGGGCGATCATTTCAGGAGTTTGAATTTTTGCTTTAAATACTATGTCATTAAACTCTTTAAGATTTATTAAACCGCCATCTTTTGAATTTAAATATTTAATATAATCATCGGAAGCCAATGACTTTTTTTTATTACACGCACATGTGGCAAAAATCAAGAAAATTATTATGGTTAAGTTTTTAAACATTCTTACTTCATTTTATCGTTGTAACGATTATTAATATACGCGATCACATCTGTTGTTACATTCTTGCCTTTATCTCCAAACATGATATTGCCCTGTCCATTTGCCCCAAGAACAAAGGCGTATTTTTTTTCAGTTCCATAATCCTCAACAAATTGATTGATCTGATTCCATATTTTATTCATATAATCAGCAGAGGTCATTTGGTTTTCTTTTTCAAACTGTTGTTGTTTGTACATGTACTCTTCTTCAATTTTTGCTATTTTTTGAATATCCTCAATAGTTTTCTTTTCCTTGAATTTCAATTCCTGAGTTTTTACCCTCAGGTCTTCATATAATGAATCTGTTATGCTTTTTCTAGTCTTTATGATTTTCTCCATATCAACATTAAGTTCTTTGGTCAACGCAAAATTGTCATACAATTTTCCCATGTCAACGTAAACAAGTTCAACATCTTTGTGATTAAGCGAGATAACAAACCCCGCAATACCTGCAATGAACGCAACTCCTATAATTAAATTTTTTAGCATATTCATCATCTTTTAAATCTTAAGTATAATTTTTCTTTTTTTTCATTAATCACTTCTAAAGTATAATAGCCGGTTGGTAATGCTGCTGCATCTAAATAATATCGATTGTCTCCCATATTCACGACTAAACTGGATGAAATATTATTTACAGCATAAGAAGCAACAACAGAATGTGTTTTATTCATAACATAATATACAAGACTCGTTGCCGCATATTGTTCATCATATTTGAAAAGCAACTTATTATCAGCAAGCTTATAATATTCTCCATCCGGCGTTTTGTTTAATAATGCATACGGCTTTGCTATTACTTCAACGGTTGCTGAAGCACTACAATCAGAATTATCAATAACAGTAACAGTATAAACTATAGATATTGGTGGATTTACTACTGGGTTTTGGCTGGTATTTGTGCTTGGACCAACGAAATAAACATTTGGTTCCCAATAATAAGTATAAGGTGGAACCCCACCTACCGGAGTAGACGTCAGAGAACAATTTGTTGCTCCAACAACAAAAGTTGTGGTAGATGGGCTAACCGTAACGCTTACCGTGCAACGTTGTGAAAAGTTTTCCTGAAACAAGAAACAAACTAATATTGTTACAAGAAAAAATTTAATATTTATTTTAGCTATCATCATAATTTTAATTGGTGTTAATTGTTCCAGTGTTAGTGATTACATTATTGCCTGTTAGATGATCGCAATTTATTATGTGGCTATTATTTAAAGTGCCTGAATTATTTTGAAGGTCTTGAGTAACACTCAATGTGCCATTATTTATTAATGTTCCATCAGCAATAGTTAAGTTGCCAGCAATATTTATTGCTCCTCCTATATTATTACTCAAAAAACTATTTGCACCAAGCGAAACCTGAGAATCTAATGTTAAGGTTCCATTATTTATAATTCTACCTTTTATGAAGATTGTTGAATCCGGGTGAAATATTCCTTTGTTGATTATTGTACCGCCATTTAGATTTATTTTACCAGAAAAATTACCATTCACACCTATACTCATAATTTGTCCGGTCAAAATGGTATATGTAGAAGAATCAGAAGTCAGAACAGTAACTGTTCCTGTTGTAATAGCCTGAGCGTTGATCTGTTTTGTTACTAATACAAGACTCAAAAACATAAATATTCTTAGATACTTCATTTCAATTATTTGAATTGGTTAACGTTTACTAAATTATTACCCTCATTAAAAAAAAATATAAGTACTCATACGAATTATTTAATTAGTGTTAATATTTATTAAAAAGCATTTCCTCTAATTGAGCTAACTGTATTTACACAAATCATCGTTTAGTATTTATGCAAATGCCGATATCGTACTTCTACGAAAAAAAAAGCAAAGTATATTTTGCACAGATATTATGCCTAAATTTTACTTCGAAAACATTTTGAATTAATCCTTTGATCATAGACAAAGACATATTACCGGCTGATTTAAAAAATATCATCTCGTTAGGCCAGGCTTGGTTTTATAAGGTTATTCCGTATAAAGTCGAAAATGATGTTTTGTGTTTGTTTATAAATACAGAAAAGAACAATTCCAGTGTCAGGGACGAATTAGAGATCGTACTTGGCAAAAAAATTCAATTAATATCAAAGCCATTACAAGAGATTGAAAAAAAACTATTTGAATGGTATCCTAAAAATAATACTGAAGAAAATTTAAATCAGGTTCAGCAGGTAAAATTAAGTGTACAGGCAGATAATTTTCTTGAAACACTTGTTAACGAAGCTAAAACTCTTCATAGCTCAGACATTCACATCGAAACATATGGCGAGAAATGTAGGATCAGATTTAGGGTGAATGGTGTTTTAATTGACAGGCATAAACTCAGCAAAGCAGAATACCCAACGCTTATTAATAAAATTAAGATTGCAGCCTCCTGCGATATTGCTGAAAAAAGAATGCCCCAGGACGGGCGTATTAGATTTCAAATAGCAAATAGCAAGTTGGATATTCGTGTTTCTATTTTACCAACGTTATATGGTGAGAAAATTGTTCTGCGTTTATTAGGGAGCGATGCCAGTCATATAAATATCTCAAAATTGGGATTTCGTGAAGACGAACTTGAGCGTTATAATTTATCAGTTAAAAAACCTAATGGCATTATTCTGATAAGCGGACCAACCGGTTCGGGAAAAACAACAACACTATACGCCACATTAAAACAACTTAATAAACCAACAAACAATATTGTTACTATTGAAGACCCGATTGAATATACATTAGATGGTGTTAACCAAGTTCAGCTAAAAGAAGATATTGGACTAACATATTCGGAAGCTTTAAAAACTTTTTTGAGACAAGATCCTGATATTATCATGCTTGGAGAAATTCGTGATGCACAAACAGCCCAGATGGCAATTCGCGCAGCTCTGACAGGACACTTGGTATTATCAACAATTCACACAAATTCTGCGTGGGGAACCATCTCACGGTTGATAGATATGGGAATACCAGGATATTTAATTGCAAGCACGCTTAATTTATCTGTTGCACAAAGATTAGTAAGAACGCTTTGCCCCAATTGCAAAAAGGAAGTAGTCCTTAATAAAACAGAACTACCTGTACAATTTCAAACAAGGACAATATCTGTTAATATGATTGCCCAAGGTTGTAACAACTGTTATTATACTGGGTATAAAGGAAGAAAAGCGATATATGAAGTTGTAAATATTACAAAAGAATTAACTGAACAAATAAAAATAAACAGCACTGATATAGATCTCTATTACAAAACAAATAACATACATAAGCTAGCAGAAAACGCCTGGCAGCTTTTTGAAAAAGGAGAAACTACATTAGAAGAAATTTATCCTTACTTAATAAATGAAAATTAAAATTATCATATTTCTTTTGTTCTCTTTTGTTCTTGCATCTGGCCAAGATAGGTTTGATCTATTAGACGAAAAACTGAATCAGTTGGCAAAAAATTATCCGGGATTAAATGATAAGGTTGAACTTTCCGTTTCTTCCGCCTCGATCCAGGAATTTATTCGTGCAATTGGAACAAGCAATAATTTAAATGTCAATGTCGATCCGCTTCTTGACGCTAAAATATCCAACAATTTTAATAATGTTTCGGCAAAAGATGTGTTTTTGTTCTTATGTAAAAAACACGATCTCGATATTACATTTATGGGATCAATAATGTCATTTGCAAAATTTATTCCGCCAATAACACCAATTAAACTGCCTGAAAGGAAATCATTAAATATCACTTATCAAACAGTTCCTGACTTACTCTCTTTTGATCTAACAAACGATACGCTTGGGAATGTAACCAAAGAGATCACTAAAAAAAGTGGGAAAAATATTATTTTTTCACCGGAACTAGCAGGGAAACTTGTTAGCGGTTATGTTCAGGATGTCTCCTTTAACAATGCATTAGAAAAACTGGCGTTTGCAAATGATATAAAGATCTCTGTTACTCCGGATAATTTTTATGTATTTGAAAAAAAGCCGTTAACCCAAAATATAAATACATCGGCAAATCAATTAACAGGAGCAGTAAAAACACCAACGGTATCTACAAAAAACCCTTCAATTACAGTTGTGGACGGCTATATCACTATTGATGTACAAAACATGGGAATTAATGACATTTTAAATATTGTATCAAAAGAGATCGGCATAAATTATTTCCTCTTCTCCGAGCTTAAAGGAAACTCAACCGTTAAAATTAAAGATGCACAATATGAAGATTTTTTGAAATTACTTTTTAATGGTACCGAATTTACTTTTAAGAAAGAAAATGGCATATACTTATTTGGAGACAGGAACCTTGAAGGTTTAAGGCAAAACAAACTGATCACATTAAAGAATAGGACCATTGATAAGATGATGGATTTCATTCCGGCTGAACTTAAAAAAGGAATAGATATTAAAATATTTAAGGATTTGAACGGGTTAATTGTAAGTGGTTCCCAACCACGGATTGACGAATTAGAAACTTTTATAAGACAAGTGGATCTAGTGGTTCCATTGGTCCATATAGAAGTTATTATTGCCGACGTCCGTAAAAGCAATACTTTTTCCGCCGGTGTAACTGCCGGTTTGGGGACTAAACCTGCAAACCCAACTAATGGACAGGTTTTACCCCAAGTAGACCTAAGTTTAAACGCCTCTTCAGTAAATAATCTAATTAGTGGCTTAAATGGTTTTGGGATAATAAACTTAGGTAATGTGACACCTAACTTTTACCTCACAATAAAAGCATTGGAACAACAGGGGGTTTTAAAATTAAGATCGACTCCACAAATTGCAACGCTTAATGGTCATGAAGCTAAGTTGAGCATTGGTAAGACTGAATACTATTTAGAAATTCAAAATAACCTGGTGAATAATTTAAATTCACAACAAAATATCTTACAGTCCCAACAATACAAACCTGTTAATGCAGATCTTTCATTAACTATCGATCCACAGGTTTCGGGTGATGAACAAATAACCATGACCATTAATGTTAAGCAATCATCCTTTACAGAACGAATTTCTAATACCGCCCCTCCCGGAACTATTAACCGATCGTTTGAATCTTTGATCCGCGTAAAAAATGGCGAAATGATAATGTTAGGAGGCCTTGAAGAAACAAACAATTCTCATTCCGGCAAAGGATTACCGGGTCTATCCCGTATCCCAATATTAAAATGGTTCTTTGGTGAGAGAACTAAAACAAAATCACAAAATAAATTGACAATTTTTATAAAACCTACTATCATTTATAGCTAATATGTTTTGGGAAAAATGGATACCAAATAAATATCTTGTAAAGTCAAGTGTCTGTGGCTTGGAAATTATACTTTCTGATTCAGGCCCAACATTTAATTATTGCATTTTAAAAAATCAATCAGGAAAACTTAATCTCGTGGATTCTGGTTCCTTTAAAAATATAGAAGGCATTCCTCCTGTCATTAAAAAGAACAAAATACCAATAAACATTGTTTTGTCAGGATCAGGGATAATTATAAAACCTATTTCAGTTTCCGAAAACGAAGTGATCAATTTAGAAATTTTAATTACCCAAAACTTTCCGACACTAAATATTGAAGAGTTTATCATTCAGCACCATCCGCAAACAGAAACATTTGGATATTTAGTTTTAATAAGGAAAGAGAACGCGAAAACCATCGTAGATAAATTGATCGCACTCAAATACCAGGTTTCAGATCTGATAATTGGCCCGTGCTTTTTAAATTTAGTTCCGCCAATTACTAATAATTTTGATTCTGTTAATACAACAACCTATTCCATTGAATTTGAAAATTCTAACACTTCGTCAGTAACTAATAATATTCTACCCTCAAATAATTATGATCTCGATGGTATAAATGTATCCTCAACAAGTATTTTAAGCTTCTCCGCTGCATTTATATATCTCATTCAAATTAGGGGATTTGTAGATTACAATAATGAAATTAACTTGCGCCGGTCACATCTGGAAGTGATCAAGCTGAAAATTTTGACATATTCCTGTATCGCTTTTATTTTTCTTGCCTGCCTTGTTAACTTTTTCCTTTACACCAACTCATTTGAAAAACATAATAAAGTGGAAACAGAACTTGCTATTTATCAAAGTAAATTTGATCAGGTCTCCAAGCTTTTTGAAGATTATGAAAAGAAAAAATTACTTATTGAACATGCTGGAATTTTAAACTCTACTTTAATAGCCAAACAGGCAGATAAAATTGCGTCTAACGTTCCTGAAGAGATTGTTTTATGTGACTGGCAGTTTAACCCAGTTCTAAAGTCTATTGATGAAGACAGTCTGACAAGTTTCGAAAAAAATACGATTGTTATAAAAGGCAATTGTAATAAAAGCTTGATCATTAATGAATGGGTAAATGTTTTGAAAACACAAAACTTTATTAGGGATATTAATTTAGAGACCTTTCATTTTAACAAAGAAGGGTATTTACCCAATTTTGAATTAAAAATAATTACTAACTGATGTATGATAAGTTAACATACCGGAAAAAAAGTATTGCAATTTTCATTTTGTTCTTTTTATTTATAGTTATGGCCTACAAATTGTCCTTCTCAAAAACACTTGAATTAAATGATGAAATAAGGAAGAACGAACAAAAACTAACCTGGCTCAAAGAAAAGGAAAAAGAAATCCCATTTTTAAAAGCAAAAATGACCATGATCGAAGAGGCGTATAGCGATTCTTTATCTGTTAGGGATAAACTCACTGCAACGATTTCTGATTACGCCGAAAATCATAATTGCTTAGTCACAGAAATACCGTCCTCTTCTCACTATAGTAGTGAAAATATAAAAATCGAAACAAATACATTCACCTTAAGAGGAAGTTTTTCAGATCTGCTTAAATTAGAATTAAAGCTAGAGAATGAATTTAAGATCTCAGCTAAGGTCGTCTCAGCCAAATTCTTTTCATTAAAAGATCATCAGATGAAAAGAAAAAATTTATACCTCACATTAATAACTCAATCATTTAATCAAATAACTAATTCAAAATGAAAATATTTAAACACATTTATTTATTACTGTTCATGATTTTCATATCGTGCAGTAAAGACTTTATAGTAAAGGACATTAAAAACGATTATGTAACCATTTTAGCCCCGGCAAATAATGTAACCACACCAAATAATACAGTAACTTTTTGGTGGGAGAAATTAGACGGAGCACAAAAGTATAACGTGCAAATTGTGAAACCTACCTTTTTAAGTGTTCAACAATTTATAGCAGACACAAATGTGACCGGAACGAAATTTATTTTGAGTTTGACTCCGGGAACATACCAATGGAGAATCAGGGCAGTTAATAATGGAGGAAATTCACAATACACCACTTATAACTTAACGATTGATACATCAAGCAATTTATCTTCACAGCTTGTAGTCGCAATAACACCTATAGACGGGTATTTAACCGGGACTAACGCTGTTTCATTTTCCTGGAATGCTATCGCATCTGCTGATAAGTATGAAATACAGATTTTAAATTCAACCAGCACAACTATTAAGGATACGATAACAACAAATACAACTTATCATTCATCGTTTGCAGATGGAAAATATACCTGGAAAGTAAAAGCATTAAATGATTATAGTATCTCTCAATATAATACCCCGTTATCATATACAGTAGATTTAACCGCACCAGTTTCTTCAATACTATCTTACCCGGCTAATGGAAGTAATGTAAAAGATACCATAAGTTTAAAATGGACAAGAGTAATTACAAATAGTACATTAGATACAAAATATGACAGTTTATTTGTAGCATTTGATTCGTTATTTACCAATGTTGCAAGTAAAATGCGGATCGGCACAACGTCAATTAAAGTAAATCAGTTAAATCCTTCATTGTCTGTTTCCTCAACCACTTTTCCATACTACTATTGGCGTGTAAGATCAGTAGATTCTGTCGGAAATCGTTCGTCATTTAGTAATCAATTTAAATTTAAATTGCTTCCGTAATAATGTTTAAGTCCAAAAAGAGCATATTTATTTTATTACCGCTAAATCTTTTTGTTTGGGGTTATTTAGGTTTTAAACTATATACAACTTTCAATGATAGTAATGACTTGCCAACATTTAGCGAATCAAATCCTATTCTAAATAAAAAACGTAATACCGACACCCTTAATTACGTTTTAAAGCTAGATTATGATGATCCGTTTTTAAAATCCGGTCCGAAGAACCAAAATAGTTCAACACAAAACGGTTCAACCCGCTTAAATGGCAACTCCGTCAATAAGAAAAAAGAAAATAAGATCGCGAAACCGATAACACCAGCCCTCGAAATAAAATACTTAGGGATTGTACAAAATAAGAACTCAGGAGCTACCACAGCACTTATTTCAATAAATGGGGTATCTCAAATAGTAAAAACTGGACAATCTATTAATGGGGTGACGTTTAAGACAATTGATAAAAATCAAATAATTGCTTTTGCGGGGAAAGAGAAGATTGTAGTAGTTAAATAAAATTTCTTTTTTAAAACGTGAATTGGATAAAAATTAACTTGCTTGCGTAGCTTAGAAGAAAATCGTCTTAATTTTATTTTTAAAAAATCCACCTTTACCAATTAAAAACCAAAGGAAGTAGTTTCTATCCAAAACACCTGTTTATATTGCGCTGGTGGAAGAATTAAAAGATAATCCGAAAATATTGTGTATAATTATTAAGTAAGGTGCTAATACAAAATATTTCAATAAATCTCAAAATATCTGCTTTTTTCTCCTTTTTTTAACAACTGAGTTACTTTTCTGTGCTTTAGAGCATCATTTTTCTGCTCCGTTGTACAATAAATCTCGCAGATTGTACAAATATTTTGACCAAAAGTTGGATCATATTACTCAGAATTTCTTTTAATCTCTGTCTATCTCGTCACTTTTTAAGTTTTCAACACAAATTATTATATAACATTAATGTTATATATTTGTAATGTAATAGTTACATTAATATATGGTGAATATACAACAACTATCCGGTAAGGATTTTGATATTAAACTGGAGGATGAACTCTTAACAGAAGAGTTTACATTAAATGACCTGGGAATTTCGGCCCGAAGATTGCAAAATTGGTCTGAGAGCGGATTATTGCCTGATAGTGATAGAGAAACGGATGAAAATCATAAGTTCAGTTTTGTTGGTCTTATTTGGTTAAAGCTGGTAATAGAATTAAGAGGTATAGGAATTCCGCTTCAAATTATTAAAGAGGCAAAGAAACATTTATTAAAAAAGAAAACCTTAAATGAAACAATTGGCTTAACGAATGATAAAGAAGTTGCAGAATGGTTATATAAAATATGGCAGGATCAAATAAGCGTAAGTAGAGAAAAATTTATTAAGGATTTTACCGCTAAAGGATTTTATAAAAAATTTCAAAGCAAAAAAGTTTCTCAATTGTATTGGCTTATTATGCTCTCTTTAAAAAAACGTGAAGGTATTAATATTATTGTTTTTGATAATGGTGCAGCAACTGGCATTAATCAAAATGAACCACCCGATGAGGAAATAGCACTTTATTTAGCTAAAAACACGCATATTACAGTTCCTCTATTTAAACTACTCTTAAATTTTATAGATGATAAAGAAAACTTTGATTTTCTTTCAAAGGCAAAGATCCTTAATGACGAGGAACTTAAAATACTTTTGCTCTTGAGTACAGGTAATTTTCTTACAATGACAATTCATTTTAAAAATGCTAAACCATTTGTTATGGAAACTAAAGAAAAATCAAAAGTTTCAAAAGAAGCAAGACTTTCAGAAATTCTACTTACAAAAGGTTACCAAAAGATCGAAGTAACTACACAAGATGGCGAAATTACTTATTCACCAATAACAACTAAACGCTTTTTATAATGAAAAACTGTTACAGCACCTTAAACGACAGTAAATTAAATGTACCGCTGGTGCCGGACAAATTGTTGCAAAGCTTTCTTACTGAACATTACAGAAGATCAAGCGTGAATATAATTTCACATGCTATCATTAACCGAATGCAAAAAGATTCTGGGAGAAGAATCAAAAAAATTAACTGATGAAGAAATAATACAAATTAGGAACTGGCTAAGTCTGATCGCAGACATAGTAGTAAACAAGTAAAAATTATACAAATGAAACAAAGAGCGATTATTTATACGCGTGTATCTACCGACGAGCAAAACAATGGTTATAGTCCGTTAGATCAAAAAACAAAACTATACCAATACTGTGAAAATAATAAAATAGAAGTGGTTGGTTTTTTTCACGATGATGAAAGTGGTAAAACATTTGACCGGCCTGAATGGATCAACATCATGAGCTTTATTCAAAAGAATAGAGATTCTGTTGATCTTATTATTTTTTTAAAATGGGACAGATTCTCGAGAAACGTTGCGGAGGCTTATATTGCTATTAAAGCGTTAAGAAAATTTAATGTTGAGCCACTCGCAATTGAACAACCATTGGATTTTGAAGTGCCGGAAAGTAAAATCATGCTCGCTATTTATTTAGCAGCGCCGGAAGTTGATAATGATCGCAGAGCTTTAAATATTTTTAATGGTATGCGACGCGCAAGAAAAGAAGGTCGTTGGGTGGGCTGTTGCTTGAGAGGGTATAAAAATACAAGAGACGAAAACAACAAGCCAATTATGACTCCAGAAGGAGGTGCGCAAGAAAAATTAGTAAGAAAAGCTTTTAGAGATTTTGCAAGCGGTATTTACAATATCGAAGAGTTACGTCGCAAACTTAATAAGGAAGGTTTAAAATGTAACCGTAGCTCATTTTGGAAACTTTTAAAGAACAAAGGGTATATCGGAAAGGTTTTTGTTATGGCTTATAAAGATGAACCATCACATTGGGTAGAAGGATTACATGAACCATTAATTAGTGAAAAGACTTTCTACGATGTTCAGGATATTCTTGAAGGGCGAAGAAAAAAAATACCAAACACTTTCGCAAGAGCAAGGGCGGAATATCCTTTACGAGGTTTTCTTACTTGTCCAAGATGTAGCAAACCGTTAACGGCTTCAGCTTCCACCGGAAAAAGCGGAAATAAGTTTTTGTATTATCATTGCACAAAAGGCTGTAGAGAAAGGCAGAAAGTAGATGTTGTAAATAACGCGTTTACTGATCTTTTAAAAAGTTTCAAAATTGATCGCGCTTATTTAAAACTCTACGGCGAAATTTTAAAAGACAAATTAAAAAATTCAAACAGTAGTGTAAAAAAGGATATTGAAAATAACAGCAAAGAATTACTCAAACAGCAAACACGTCAAAAGAATGCGAGAAACTTAATGTTAGATGGCGAAATTACTTCTTCTGAATTTAAAGAGATGAAAGCAGAGATCGAAGAAAATATTACTCAGCTAACAATAGAAGGTATTAATTTAAAAAGCAGCATGGGTAGTTACGAAGGGAAAATTGATGATTGTTTAGATCTGATATTAGACCTTGAAAAGCTTTATTTAGAAAAAGATACCGTAGTAAAACAACGAATTATAAGTTCGATTTTTAAAGAGAAATTAATATTTGAAAATTCAGGATTTCGAACACCTAAACTAAATGAGGTGGTGGCTCTGATATGCAGTAAAGACAAGGATTTTGAAGGAAATGAAAAAGGGAAGAATTGTAATTTTAACAACTCTTCCCTTCAGGTGGACCCGGAGAGATTCGAACTCTCGTCCAAATAAGGAAAAAATAAGCTTTCTACACGTTTAGTTATAACTTGATTGTAGGCTAAAGGCAGGCGTTATATCAAACCAATCTTTAACTTAGTTACTAATATTGTTTTACATAGTAACATTTGTAAAACAAATTGCACATTTATGATGCTTTACCCAAGGCGCAGAGCAACTTAGCTCCCTGGAAAGCAAAGGACACTTAATTCTAAATTAAGCAGCCATAGCGTAAGAGTTATCTTCGCCAAATAAAAATTTTGAAAGTTCAGTTTAAAGAGCTCGTCTTACAACGCTCTACATGCTTACCTATCTGATGCGCTTACTGTCAAAACCGGTCGGGCCCATAATAATTCAAAATTAAAAATTTTGAATGGTTCAAAGAACTATAACCCTTCGATAAACTCAGGGCAAGTGTAAAGTTAATATATTTTGCCTCTAAAAACTAAGTTTTTATTTATATTTAACAGATAAAGAACCTTGCTCCATCAAAACTAAAAACTATGAAAAAAATACTTCTAACGCTTTTAATTGCAGCTACAAGCTTTGCAGTTGCACAAGAAACCATTAAATCAAAGTCATTAAAACTTAAATATACGCCTCCCGCCGGATGGGTAGCAGAAGAGTTTGGGGATAAATTAAACTGGGAAGGAGCCGGCAATGCTTTATGCCATTGCGCTGGTGTAAAATTCAGCAAACAACACAAGGATGGAAAAATGAATGTAGTTGTTTATCCAAGTACACAAGCAGGATTGGATTCTACTAAAAGAAATTTTGTTGGACCCCTGGTTTTTACCGATGTTCAAAAATTTGATAAAACAAAAAACAAGTTCTTCTCGTTCGAAAAGAAAAAATCAAATTTTGCTGACGCTAAAAAATCCAATGAAAAATCTTTTGATGTAATACGTTACCAAACTAAAGTTGAAGATCACTTCTACATTATTTATGCCTGGCAGGAAAACAAACAATTAATGAGTCCGCAAACAGAAAAAGAATTATTCGAAATGATAAATGCTATAGAACCTCTATAGCATTTATTTTTTAAACTTCAATGTAAAATGCAGTCCACCATTATTCTTAAACGAATATTCTGCGTCTAATTGTCCGGCAAGCGAGCGTATTAGCTCCATCCCAAGTGAGCCATTTGTTTCAGTATTTATTTTTCCAGGGCCGTTATCCTTAAATTCAAGAACCAGTAATTCATTTATCTCTTTAAGATCTATCTTAACGCTTAATTTTATTCCCGGCCTTTGCGCATGCTTAAACGAATTTGTAATTAATTCGTTTACTATTAAACCACATGGAATTGCCTGCGTTACATTTAAACTAACGGGTGGCGATTTCATCTCAAACTCAACTTTTTCTTTCCCACCTATCGAGTTAACCAATTCACAAACAAGATCCTCCAGGTATTCTTTAAAATTTAAATTGTCAACGTTATTGCTATTATATATTTTAGTGTGCACCAAGGCCATCGAAAAAACCAGGTTTCTGCATTCCTCAAGTGCATTTTGAGCTTCTATTGATGCGGTTGAATTTTTTTTAAGGTTTAAAAGGCTGGTCACAATATTAAGGTTATTCTTTACCCTGTGAAACAATTCCGCCAGCAATATCTCCTTTTGCTGCAAAGCACTTTTTAATTGCTCTTCCTGCTTTATTGCTTCTACCGAAATAATAAACATAAATCCTATCGAAGTAAAAAAAGTAAAAAATATATTAATGTATTTAATAGATTCAATTATCTGCGAGCTAACATTTACGCTAACTAAATTAAGTTTGAAAGATATAAGCGCGCTGATGACAGATAACATACAAAATATCAAAAGAACAACTAAATGAAAGTACGTTTCTTTTCTGCCAACCATTTGTATAATGCCAATTATTAAAGGAAAATAATAAAGAAAAGCAAATGACTGCACTCCCATTTTTACTGATAGAAAATAAAAAAGAAAACAACCAATAAATGTAAAAAGATACATAGCTGCCATATACCCATACATAACATTTAAAAGGAAAACAACTGGTGATAACACCAAAACTACACAACATTCAAAAATAGAATCGTAATAACCAAGGGAGACAAAAATAATAAGTGCAATAATAACATTAAAGATTCCAAGTAAAGATGATAAGTTGAGCTTCCTGGTAAGATGAGTTTCCCAGGGCAGGTAATTTTTTTTGATCCCTACATTGGCAATTAAATTAAAAAAAGCGTTACTTGACATAATTATTTTTTAGCGTTTATTAATTGCTGCACTTTAAGGATGTCAAGATCCTTTTTATTTAAGATATCTTTCATTGTGTATTCTGTTACATAATCCGGCATAATACCACGCCCCGTAATTTTAGGGGACACGTCATGCACAATTCTAAACACAGGCATACGTATTTTTATTTTTGTATTTGGCAATGTGTAATAAGGCGTAATACCCGCATTACAACCTTCCAAGGCCCCTGAAGTTTCTTCGCCAATAAAAACTGTTTGTTTATTTACTTTTAAATAGGCGGCAACAAGACAGGAAGCTGAAAAAGACCCTCCATTTATAAGTACAAATATCTTTTTATCATAATGGTATTTCTTTCGCGGTTTTATAGTGTAAATAAAATTATCGGTGTCGTTAATGGTTCTCTTCTTGGATATAATGGCAAAACCAAAACGCATTAACTTAAAGAACACGTTTCCCTTAGTGTATTTCTTATAAGGATAACTTTTTAAGGGTGTTCGTAGTGTTTGTGTTTGTACAGTATCGACCAAATAACTTAATAAATTATAGCTATTCTCTAAACTGCCACCACCATTATTACGGAGGTCAATGATCAGGTTCTCTGTTTTATTCTTTTTTAATTTTCTGAATATTCTTCGATAAGCTTTATTTGTGCGTTTTCTCGAGAAAGCCGCTATTTTTAAGTGAAGCGTTTTATTTTGGTCATCTAAATATTTGTACTGCATTTTTGCCTTAGGGTACCGCGTAAATAAACTATCTGTTTTTGATCCAAATGGAATATTTGGGATGCTTTTGGTTTTAAACGCTGCATACTTTAAAGTCTTAATTGTTTTGCCTGATATGTACTTAACAGTAAAGGTATCGGGCCTACCAAACAACGAATGATAAAATGAATTAAATGCTGACTGAATATAATGATCCTTACCTGTTTGATTAAAGCCGTCTGTACTAATAAAACGTTTGCAGTAGCGCAACATAGAATCAACTGCTACTCCATTTATCTCAATTATTTCTGTGCCTTTTTTTAAAAGCGTGTCTTTTTTCTTATTAAACGAGGCCAATACAAATACTTTATTTTTAATGGGAATAAAAAAGTAAGGTGAATAATTGTGTTTATGCTTTACAATTTCTTTATAGTATGCCTTCGATTGTAACGCTTCTGTATGGCCGCAATGGATCTCATCTAACAAAAGTTTGATCTTTATCCTGAATTCTTTTTGGTTAATACTATCATTTAACTCGTTAATAAGATCATCAAATAACTTAGTATAAAAGGTTCTGCTGCGATAAATACCAATTGCAGGATGCATGGCAAGTGTTACCTTTTTCAGTACCTCAGCATCCTTTTTTAATTGTAAAGGAGAATATTTTTTAACCAGTATGGATTCTTTTTTAGACTGCGAAAAACTATGCAGACCATAAAAAAAAACGAAAAAAATAATAAGTAAAACTGGTCTCAAAAATGGCATAAATGTTATCTTTGTAAAAATACAAAATAGAATGCAAAAAATTAAAATAGGCGTGTTACGCGAAGAAAAGAGTCCGCCAGACAAGCGCGTACCCCTTACACCACTCATTTGTTCAGATCTTACCCGAAAGTACCCGAATATTGAAATTGTAGTACAGCCCAGTAAAATAAGGTGCTACAGCGACGAAGAATACATTTCTTTTGGCGTCACCTTACAGGAAGACCTGAAGGATTGTGACATCTTAATGGGTGTTAAAGAGGTGCCAATAGATCTGATCATCCCCGGTAAAAAATACTTTTTCTTTTCGCATACCATTAAAAAACAAAGCCATAACCAGAAATTGATAAAGGCTTTGCTTGCCAACAAGATAGAGATGATAGATTACGAAACCTTAGCCGATAAAAATCACAACCGTATTATAGGCTTTGGCCGGTATGCCGGAGTTGTGGGCGCTTATAATGGCATATTAGGTTATGGTTTAAAATACGACCTGTTCCGTTTAAAACCGGCAAATCTTTGTCGCGACAGGGCAGAAATGGAAGAAGAATTAAAACGTGTAAAACTACCCAATATAAAAATTGCCTTAACGGGCGGCGGCCGTGTTGCCAATGGCGTAATTGAAACTTTAAGTGCTTTAAGAATAAGAAAGGTTACGCCTGAAGAATTTTTAATGGCCTCTTTTCGTGAACCGGTTTACTGCCAATTAAATCCAAGAGATTATGTTGAAAGACCAAACGACCATAACTTTGACCTAAACGATTTTTTTAAACACCCTGAACATTTTATTTCTAAATTTCCGGCATTTACAAAAGTAACTGATCTTTATATCTCTTCACATTATTGGGATCCCCGTTCGCCAAAGATGTTTACAGAAGCCGATATGAAAGAAGTGGATTTTCACATTTCGGTAATTGCCGATATTACATGTGACCTGGAAGGATCGGTACCAACCACTTTAAGGTCAAGTACCATTAGCCAGCCTTTTTATGGTTATAATATTGTAAGCGGAAAAGAAGACCTTCCGTTTAATAAAGATACTATTTGTATTATGGCCGTAGATAATTTGCCTTGCGAATTACCACGCGATGCAAGTGATGATTTTGGAAAAGACCTAACGGAAAGAGTATTGCCGCATATAATTGGCGAAGATCATGACAAAGTGATTGAACGCGCTACTATTTGTAAAGATGGGAAGCTGACAAAAAATTATGAGTACTTAAGCGATTACGCTTATTAATAAATACCATTAAAATAAAAGGCCACATAAATTAATTTATGTGGCCTTTTTAAATATAAACTAAGTTCTATTTATCTCTTTTCTTTAACCACTCTGTAACAGCAGGCGCTAATTCTTTTTGAGATTTACTACCAACAAATACGCCAATGTGCCCGCCTTTAAAACTGTATAATTCTTTGTCTTTACTGCCCACAAGGTCATTTAACGGAATAGTTGCTGCCGGAGGAACTAAATGATCTTCGGTAGCATAAATATTTAATAATGGAGAAGTAAGATTTTTTAAATTCACTTTTTTACCGCCAACTTCTAATTCGCCTTTAGCTAACTTGTTTTGCTGGTATAGTTCTTTCATGAACTGACGGAAACATTCGCCTGCCTGATCAGGACTTTCGCTGATCCATTTTTCCATGCGCAAAAAGTTCATGAGCTTATCTTTATCATCTAAACTATTGTTCAATGCCTGTTGTTTCTGCACTTTCATCATAGGTTTCAACATATCAAAACCCTGGTTTAAAAAATCTCCGGGAACCAAGCCATGATTGGCGTCAACCAATTTATCAAAGTCCATATCCCTACTCCACTTAAATAATAAACCATCGTTGGTACTAAAATCTATTGGTGTTACGTGTGTAACAAGATTTTTTACTTTATTGGGAAATAGAGAAGAATAAATAACGCTTAAAGTTCCACCCTGGCAAATACTTAAAATATTTATTTTATCGAGACGATTTTTTTTACGGATAAAATCAACACAATTATTTATGTAACCATTTACATAATCATCCATGCTTAAAAATTTGTCACCCTTTGTTGGATATCCCCAATCAATTAAATAAACATCTAAACCGGCGTTCAGTAAATTTTTAATATAACTACGATCGGGTTGTATATCCAACATTTTGTATGTGTTAACCAGAGCGTATATAATTAAGACCGGGGTTTTAAATGTAGCGTCCGTATCGCGATTATAACGGTATAAGGTTAATTTGTCTTCTGTATAAACTGCAGTCTTTGGACTTGTAGCAATTTCTACATCTTTAATTTCTTTTAAAGTATCGTAGCTCTTTAAAACCTTCTGGCTCATATCTGCCATTTCTTTTATGAAGTCTGTTTCCATATTTAAATTTTGTATCGCATCACTAATATAAACAAAAAAAGCCGCCCTGCAAACACACAAACGGACGGCTTTTAGGGTTCTTAGCTATAAGGACTATTTTTTCTTTGTTTTAGAGTTTTTTTCTTCTTCAAATAATTCAGTGTTTTGCAACGCTAATTTGTTTTGAAGATCTTTAACTTGTTTCTTTAAATCGTAAACAGCTTTTTGCATTTCTTCAACTTCTGATTTAAAAACTACTGGGTAATTTTCAAACACTTGTTCAAATTGAGTTTCGAAATGTTTTTTAACATCCATGCTTAAGTTTAAAGCTTCTGCTTTTACTTTGCTGAATTCGTCTGTAGCGAATAATTCAGTAAATAATTGCTCGTTTACTTTTACCCACTCATTATACATTTCCTGTGCATTAGGCACTTTAGAAAGATCGGCAGGGTTTTTAAATTTCTCAGCATATTGTTGAGCTATCTTCTCTACACTTTTTTGAGTAGTAGCTTGTAATTGCATTTGCAATTCTGATTGTTTAATGCTGTACTCGGTCATTTTATCCATTAAAGCAATTGTAGCTTCAACGTTTTCTTTTTCTTTTCCAGGATTAGCTAATTTTAATAGCGGCTCAAAAGTTTTACCAAATACATTTTGTGCTTTGTTATAAAACTCTTTTAAGTTAGCTAAGTTAGAAGAATCACCTGCAAATACATTTGGAAATTCTTTAGACATATTTTGCACTTGTGCATAATATTCTTTAGCTAAATTATTGTTGTTTGTAAAAAAGCCTTGTACTTGTTTCATACCATTATCATAAACTTCTTTTAAAGAAGCGCCGTTATAAAAATTACCAAACATTTGTTTAGTTAAGTTACTATAGCTATCAGCAGTAAAATAATTCTTAAAAGCCTCCATGTTAAACTGGCCTTTTTTCATTGCGTCAGACATTGGCTGAAAGAACTCTTGCATTTTAGCATACATTTGGCTTCCTTGAACAAAGTTTGAAAAAACATCTTTGTTAAAACCACCATTCATGTTTCTTGACATTGAATCGTAAGATGAATTTAAAGTATTCATCCATGAATTATAAATGTTTGTAAAAGCAGTGTTTGTTTGACCAAAATTGCTCATATAATCTTGTGCCGGTTTACCAAAACTTTGGAAACTGTTATTAATGCTCTGGTTAAAATCCGCCATTTGTTTTGCAGCAGCCGATTGTTGGTTAAACCAATTCTTGAAAAATTCCTGAGGATTATTTTCACCTGAATTAAACATGTTTGCAGATGATTGTTGCATTCCGTTTAAAATTGACATTTGTTTCT
This sequence comes from Bacteroidota bacterium, assembly GCA_030681615.1. Lineage (GTDB taxonomy): Bacteria > Bacteroidota > Bacteroidia > B-17B0 > Aurantibacillaceae > Aurantibacillus. The sequence goes on along the minus strand of JAUXSA010000098.1, from coordinate 89,655 downwards.
CTAACCATTCTTTATAAATAGTTTGTCCTTCGTTAGTAATATTACCGTTAGTAATTGCAGCTTGCATTTTTTTTGCAGAGTCCATCCATGTATTTAAATACTGTGTTTGGGTTTCTACCATGTTGTCGATAAACGGGTTTGATGTTTTCATTGTTTTCTATTATTATATTGTTATTATATTGTTAATCAGATGTTTGTATGTAATCAATTGAAATTCAGTTTTTTACACACGTTTTTCTAATCCGGTGCAAATATCGTCAATTAATCGGTCAAAAGCCAAACTTTGTCGATTAAATAATTGTTAAAATAATAAAAACACATGTTTAACGATTTAGATTTAAGCTTTTTAACCTAGATTTTTATAAAATCGCAAACTTTTTTTGCCACAGATTTCGCTCATTACGCATGATTTTTAATTAAAGCAAGAAATTAAAAATAAAATCTGCGCTATCTGTGCAATCTGCGGCTTTAATTAACCCAGTTACCCTATTATTTACTTTAATATCTTTGCCCTATTGAGTTTAACGGTAAATAATTATTCAGGTTTCATAAAAAAGGAGGCAAAACGCCTTGGTTTTGATTTTTGCGGGATAAGCAAGGCAGAATTCTTGGCCAAAGAAGCGCCGCGACTAGAAAATTGGCTGAAAGAGAATAAGCATGGTCAAATGGCATACATGCAAAATTATTTTGATAAACGTTTAGATCCGCGCTTGTTGGTTGATAATGCCAAATCAGTCATCTCCTTATTATACAATTATTATCCTGAACAAAAACAAAATGAGACTGCACCAAAAATAAGTAAGTACGCTTTTGGAACAGACTATCATGAAGTAATAAAAGATAAATTAAATGAGTTTTTATTTTCTTTAAAACAAGAGATAGGAAATATTTCGGGTCGTGCATTTGTAGATAGTGCGCCCGTAATGGATAAAGTGTGGGCTGCAAAAAGCGGTTTAGGCTGGATAGGAAAGAACTCTAATTTAATTAATAAAGAAAACGGCTCTTTCTTTTTTATTGCCGAATTAATTATTGATGTAGAGTTAGAATACGATGGACCAATAAAGGATTATTGCGGCACCTGCACCAAATGTCTTGATGCCTGCCCTACCGATGCCATTGTTGCACCTTATATTGTTGACGGTAGTAAATGCATTAGTTATTTAACTATTGAATTGAAGGAAAATATTCCATCCGAATTTAAAGATAAAATGGATGGATGGGCTTTTGGTTGTGATGTGTGCCAAGATGTTTGTCCATGGAACAGCTTTAGCACTCCGCATACAGAAGGGCAATTTAAAAATACTAACGGTTTACTCAATTATACAGAAGCCGAATGGAACGATATTACCGAAGAAACGTTTAATACTATTTTTAAAAACTCGGCGGTTAAACGAACAAAGTATAAAGGCTTAAAACGGAATTTAATGTTTTTGAAGAAGTGATCACTTCATCATAAACTCTTTCCACTTCACCAACAATTCTTCCTCGCTACAACTTATTTCTTTAAGTATTTGTGCCTTTTTATTGAATCCCAAAAGTGCTCTTAATTTTTTTCTTCCGTAGGTCACATCAATATATTTTACAACAGAGCCCGATAGACCATATTTTAATTTACCTGTCCAGAATTTATCCAGCGTGGTTGGAACTTTATTTTCATCAATAGCTTTTTTTACCTGTGCCATTCGCAAACTATCGCATTGTCCTGATGCATAAGCTGCCATACCTTCCACAAACCAATCAATATTATCTACATCGCTAAAATCGGGACTAGCATTTAATTGTCCGTGAAAGACATGAAACAACTCGTGGTTAATTAACTGTTGTGTTTTTATTTTTTCTGAATAACTGTGTTCACAGGATTCTTTATCCCAGGTTATTGGAGAAATAATATCCAGTTTAGTTGCCATGCCGCTGGCCACCATCCAGCATTCTGATCTAAATTCCGGCATTTTAAAATCTCTTTGCCAGGTGGTATCTAACGATCTTCTGTTGGGATGAATATAAACTGCAAATTCTTTTTTAAAAGGCTCGTTAAAAAAGGTTTTTACAAATTTTACGCCGTTATCCATTAATTCAACACATTCTTTTTTATGTTTTTGATCAGCAGAAGTGTAATAGAATGTATAAGCTTTATGTTTTTCGATTAGCCAATTCTCAATTGGTTTAAATGCAAACACACTAATAAGTGAAACTGCAATAAATAAATTACTGGTTCTCATTTTATTTAAGTTTTAAAAAAAATAGTCCGATATGTCGCAGGTAAATTCAATGTTGTACTATATTACTTACCCTTTTCCATGGCCAATCAAGTTTACAATTACCTGGTTGAGGAAAAATAATAATGCAAAAATAATTGCTATAGAAAGTATCTTATAAATTTTAAGCTTTACATCTTTATCAACGTCTGAATTTGAAGAAAAGTTTGTAAGAGCTTTGAAGGCCATAATAACTCTTTCATTATTAAAAAAAAAGAATGAAAATGAGCATACAAAGATAAATAACCGCACTTGCTAAAGCACCGTATTTATCCAAAAAAATAATATCAAATACAACTATATTGATTAATACAGGTAATAAAATGGCTACTCCAATAAGCTTTGTTCTATTAAATAATAACATAAATGACCCTAGGATCTGCGTTATACCAATAAAAAGTATATAATTATGTGAGTGGCCCATAAATGTCCAGGCTAATTCAAAACCTTCTGCTTTTCCTAGAGGAATAGCCGCCACTTCTTCTGGAATTCTTTTTGGCGTATAAAATTGGCCTCCCATTATTTTGCCGAGTCCGTAAAGGCTCATAAAAACAAAAACATACCACCTAAAGACGAGTTCAAGTATTTCCTTTATATATTTTCTGCTCATTTTATTTTAGTTTTAAAAAAAACCGCAACCCTAATTTGCAGCAAGGATTGCGGTGGTACACATGAAAAAAAATTGACTATTAATTTTTTACAAAAGTAAGCTCACAATACCTATTCTACTTAAAGCTGGTATTATGAAATAGTAAAGAATTTATTTTATTTTTTTACCTGGCATTTTTGCCCCGCCCTGGAAAAGTGTTACTGAACTAATGTTGCCTTTATCATCTTTATTAAATTCTAGTTGAGCATCTGCAATTTTTAAAAAATAAAAGTTCTCCTTCTCTGGATAGATCTCATTCTTATCCTGCCCTGTTGCCTGTGCAAAAACGCTACTGCCATCAGTTGTTATACTTAAAACAAATCCGGGCTCTAATTCATAATCGCCAACCAGTGTTTTATAAATACTTTTATCTACCGTTATCATTTTATGTTCGCTAGGCAAATCAAATTTCTCACCAAACATAATTGCTGTGGCAATTTTATTCGCGTTAAATAATTGATAATTGTCTACGTTCTTTAAAATAATAATACATAACTCATCATCAGTAAAACGATTGATCACCGTATTAAATCCTTCAATACCTCCACCATGAAAAAACTTTTTATGATCTTTATATTTGGTAACCATCCAACCGTAAGCATAGTTCTCTTTAAAAACAGTCATTATCTTCTCCATAGATTCCTTTTTTACAAGTTTTTCAGTGTATAAAGCCTGGTCCCACAAAAAAAGATCTTCAACTGTTGAGTACAATGCGCCTGCACCTGCAGGTATGGTCATATCTATGTACGCTGCAGGTTTCAAACCTTCATTTGCCTCTGTGTATCCTACCGCAGCATTTTTTAAAATACCATTTGACGGATATAAACCGGAGTTTTTCATTCCTAAAGGATCAAAAATTGTTTCCTTAAGATAATCTCCATACTTTTTTCCGGAAGCAGCTTCAATAATATAAGTCAATAAAATATATCCCGAATTACTGTAATTAAATTTAGAGCCGGGTTCAAATTCCAGTGGTTTGTTTTTTGTTATGGCAATTACCTGCTCCAAAGTGTGTGGTTTACCTTTAATACTATCAAACACCGGTAACGCGGTTAAATTTGGAATGCCAGAAGTATGTGTAAGCAAATGATGGATTGTAATTTTATCACCATCCGGGTAATCGGGAATATATTTTGTAAGCTTATCTTCCGTACTTAATTTTCCATTTTCCTGCAATATCATAATAGCCATTGCAGTAAATTGTTTGGAAACAGATGCCAGTTTAAATTTTGTGGTTGGCAAATTTGAGATTGTAGAAGTTGTATTTGCCAAACCATAACCTTTGCTTAAAAGTACTTTTCCTTTTTTAGCAATAAGTACTGAACCGCTGAACATGTTCTTTTTTGTATGAACCCTCAACATTAGATCTATGCGTGCAGCTTTTTCTATATCCGTTTGTGCGTTGCTAAAAATTACGCATAGCAATAGCAGGATGAATAAATATTTTTTCATTTTACGTTTTTTTTAATTTTAATACTAAGACGGTTTAACTTATTTAAAAGTTACAGTCTTTTTAACGGATCTTACTTTTCTCCTTTGTCACCCTTGTTACCTTTTGACCCCTTTGTATCGGGTTCCTTAGGTTCAACGGGCTCTTTAGGCTCTGCAGGTTCTTTAGGAGTTTTTATTTTAATACCATTCTCATCAATTTTTATCTCAGCATCCGTTCCGTTCACTTTAATACCGTCTTCGTTTATGGTAATATTTTTTGCATGAATGTTATTTACATGATGAAAATCTTCTTCTTCCAATTCATCCAAACCGTCACAATCAATACATTTTAAACCTCTTTCTGTCATTTGCCATCTGCGTCCTACCATGTGCCCATCCCATGTATTGGTTGTATTTTCTATATCGTTTAAAAGATACTTAACACTTTTATCAAAGAAAATAACTTTGCCTTTTGGTAATTTAATTTTAATATCAACTTCCTGCGCCCTGAATTTTGAACCTTCTAAAACAGAGAATACTTCGTCAAAGATCAATACATTACTGGCCTGTGTGTAGCTATACTTAATTGTTTTTGCATTTTCGTTAGCTTCTTTTTTATTGTAGCCTCTTGCCGAATAATTAATAACCAACTCAACACTATCCGAACTGCTTTCTACCACATCCAGATCTGCATGTCCGATAATTGTTAGTTTTCTATTTGACTCTCCAAATTGGTAACCGCTATTGTTCCTTCCAAAATAAGTATCAAGATCATCGGCATTTTCAAAATTCAACGATTTTAATGTTGCCATTGCGGGGTTTAATTTCACTACCAATGTATCGTTACCTAATCCATGCAACTCAACTGTTTCTTTTACTTTAGAGCCTTCATTAAATTGTTTTACGGTTGTAACTGTTACACAAAAACCAATAATAAGCCCAACAACCCAAACAATACCCATACTTAGGTTTAACCAACGGTTACTATATTTTATCTTGAACAACAATTTTATACCTCCATATAATAACATGAACACAGGAACACCGGCTACAATAATAAAAGCCAGAACAGCCATAGCATAATTTGCAGATGAACTAAAGAGCACCGCTTTCCAGTTAGAGATGTCGGAGTTAGAATCAGCAACCGAAATTCCAAATAAAGATGTTACGTAAGCGAATAAAAAAGCGCAACCCAGAAATACAAGTAATAATCCTATTAAACGACCAACAATATTAAAGAAACCATTAAGCAGTGTTGCCACATTGCCCCTTACAGTATTACCGATCTCGTTATTCTTAAAACGATTTTTTACATCCTGTGCTTCTTCCTTAAAATTTTGAACTATGCTATTAATATTAGCTGATTCGCCACGCATGGCAAACTTATCGGCTGTAGTTTTAGCTTCAGGAATAATTATCCATAAAATAATATATACCCATAAACTTATTCCACCAAAAAATATTAACAAGAACATGGCTAAACGTACCCAAACAATATCAATATCAAAGTAAGCAGCCAAACCGCTACAAACCCCACCTATTGCTTTTTCGTCAGGGTTTCTAAACAACCTGCGTTTAACTTTTTCGCCGAAAGTGGTTTGTTCTTCTTCTTTTTTATCGTCTTCTTTAGATTGGTTCTCGCCAAAATCTTCTGGTTTACCCATTATGCTTTTTACATGGTCTACGTCTACCATTAATACAACTTGTTTTACTGCATTAATTTTTTCCTGCAATAATTCAGCTATCCTGGCTTCAATGTCGCTCATGATCTCGTTACCGCCATCGGTCTTACTAAAATAACCTTTAATGGTTGCAAGATATTTGCTTAAGCTATCGTAGGCATCTTCTTCAATATGAAAAATGATCCCGCTAATGTTTATGGTTACTGTTTTGTTCATTTTGTAATATTTTTAAATGTTATTTTTTCCTTTTTCAATTGTTTTGTTAACTGCTTCTACCAGCTCGCCCCAGGAAAGCTGGAGTTCCTTTAAATATTGCGCGCCTATTTCTGTAAGCTTATAATATTTTCGTGGTGGGCCACTGGTACTTTCTTCCCACCTGTAACCAAGTAATCCGGTATTTTTTAATCTTGTGAGTAACGGATATAATGTTCCTTCAACTACTACTAACTTTGTATCCTTTAGTTTATCAATTATTTCTGTTGGATAAGCATCTCCTTGCGAGAGGATAGAAAGTATGCAGAGTTCAAGAACACCTTTTCTCATTTGGGCTTGCGCAGTGGCAGCCCTTTCAACTCCCCCATCGGGTTTTTCTGTATTCTCTGAGTTTCCCATGTTCTGTTTTAATTTTTTATTAATACTATTTAAACTGTTTTAATGTTAAGCGTAACACTATGCACAACATTGTTCTTTAATTTTGTAAGATTTAATTTTAAGAACTGCTTTTCAATTTCAGTTTTTAAATTTGTGTCAATTGTTTTTGCTAAAACAAAATCCACGTGTCCTTTTTGATCGGTTGTAAAAAGCACTTCTACTTTTTGCGATCCGTTTACAGGAATTACAATTTGAGGAAATTTAAAATAATCCTTAATTGTTTTTTCGGTTTCGCTTGCATCAGGACTTATACCTGAAACTGTGTTTGGTTTTACACTTAATGAGGTTATTATTAAACCTGCCATCAGTATCATTGTTTTTATTTTATTGTTTGTTTTCATTTTCTTTAATTTTTATAACTTTTATATTCAGTACTTTTAAACCATAGCTATTTGGTGATACAAACATACAGTATTATTTTAGTACCTTGTGTTACATAGTACTAAATATTTTGTTAAAATTATCTAACTAATTGACTATCAATACTAAAATTTAATGAGTAGTTAGGCAAAAATTAAATATCTTTGTGTGAAATTTAAAAAAATGCACGATTGGTCTGCGGATTTTGCCGCCTTATTTTCAATACAAGGTCTTATTGGTTTAATTACCCTTTCGATTTTAGAAATAATACTGGGTATTGATAATATTATCTTTATTTCAATAGCAGTAAACAAACTGCCGGTAACGCAACAAAAAAAAGCCCGTACTATAGGGCTTACTCTGGCACTGGTAGTGCGCTCGGTATTATTATTATTCATTGGTTGGATAGCCGGTTTAAAAGCAGCGCTTTTTTATGTTGGTGATTATGGCGTAAGTGGCAAAAGTTTGATCTTAATTGGCGGAGGTATATTTCTACTTATAAAAACCTGGCAGGAAATTATGGAGAAGATTTATACCGACGAGGACGAGATAGAACATATTGGTAAAGCAAAAAAAACATCCTTTAATGCTATTATACTGCAAATTGTAATTATTGATTTTGTATTTAGTTTTGATAGTATACTTGCGGCTGTTGGTGTTAGTGGCATTGTACTTATTATGATAAGCGCTGTAGTAATAAGTATGCTGTTAATGATCCTGTTTAGTGGTTATGTTGCACAGTTCATTAATAAGAATCAAGGTATTAAAATGATTGCCCTTGTTTTTTTATTGATAATCGGTGGGATACTACTTGCTGAAGGACTTATAGACTGTTATAATTTTTCTGTTCCAAAAGAAGATCATATAGAACTGAATAAAAATTACGCTTATATAGCTTTAGCCTTTGCTTTATTTATAGAGATGTTTAACATGAAAGAAAAAGCTGTTAAACGTAAGAAGGATCTGGGAATATAAAGAAGCGCCTAACAGAACGTTAGGTTGAGATCAATTGCAAATACTGCTCTTTATAATTTTGTTTTGAGAAGAACTGAATGGCTTCAGTTGAAATTTTTTGTTTTTCTAAGACACCTGGTTTTATTATAGCATCATTAAACTCTGTATATAAATAACCCCATTTTTTTTTGGAAGACAGTTGCGTATAATCGCCAAGCTCTGGTGAGATAATTACTTTTAAACCACCGGCAAGATATTCGGCATACTTTACAGGTGAAGCAACTTTGTTTGTAACAGAATTTTCCCTTATTAATAAACCATAATCGCCAACCATTAAATAGTCTGCAACTTTATTAGAATCTAAATGCTTACAAATAGTCTGTTCTGGAAATGCTTTCTGTAATTTTTCAATGTTAGGATCTCCAGGAGAAAAAAACACGATCTTATTTAAAATACTTTTTTGCAAAACCGACTCAATAAATGCAGCCAATAAATTAAACGATTGCCAACCTGCCACCGAACCAGAATACACAAACACAGTATCCCCCGCCTTCAAACCAAGTTCTTTCCTTTTTTTGAGAATAGCTTCGTCAGAGATTTTTATTGCTTCAAAAGCATTATTAAGTGTGCAGGGAATGATAACATGTTTTGTTTCTTTATACGAGAAATTTGTTTTCCAATGATCTACTAAAGCATTAGAGACCGCAATTCTATTGTCAGAATTTAAGATCACTTCTTTTTCATAAGAAGCAATCGAATTTAGCAATTCATTATCAGTAATTACTTTATACTCTCTCCACTCTGCTTCAATGGCCCCTCTTCCATCATAAATTACTTTTATGCCTTTATTTTTATCGCGTATTGCTAAAGCTAGTTTGGTTGCAATAACACTTCTTGCAATAATTTTTTCAGGTTTATAAATAGAATAAAATAAACTCAACAGAAAATTATTTTTTTTCCAATTCTGCATTTTTGGATACATGGGCAGAACAATTGCATTTGGCAATTCGTTCTTAATTCTTTTCCTGTTGGCAAAATAACCCCGCAAAGAAATAAAGGCCAGTAACCTGGCCTCTGTTTCAAAATTTTTGTTCAGGAATTTCACCACATCAATTACTTGTGAAGAAAAAATACCTGAAGGTGCTTCGTTTACAGTTAAATAAAAGATCACTTAGTATTTGAGATTACTTTTAAAATACGTTCTGTGGCTTTTCCGTCCCACATTTTTGGCACCTTACCCTTTTTGTAAGAACCATTCTCAATTTTAGTTATATAACTTTTAACGGTTTCAATATCAAATGATAATAATGTGTTAGAACCCTCAGTCACTGTAACAGGACGCTCAGTATTTGGCCTTAACGTTAAACAAGGCTTCTGACGGAAAGTAGATTCTTCTTGTATGCCACCACTATCGGTAAGAATGAATGCGCAATTCTTCACCAACTTTTGGAAAGCGAAATAATCCAAAGGCTCGGTACAAATTAAATTTTTGTTATTCGTTATTTTATCATGCAAACCAAATTCTTTTGCATTTTTAATGGTGCGTGGATGTATAGCGAATACTACTTTATAATTTACGGAAACATGATCGATCAACTGAATTAATTTTTCAAACTCTGTTTTGTTATCAACTGTTGCAGGTCGATGCATCGTCATTAAAACAAATTTATCATCATTTATTTTTAGATCTAATAGAACGGGTGATGCTTCAATTTCTTTCTCATAAGCAACCATTGTATCTATCATTGTGTTACCCACAAAATGTATTTTTGACTCTTCACGTTTTTCATTCTTTAAATGTTCTAGTCCGCTGGGTTCAGTTATAAAAAAAAGATCGGTCAATTCATCAGTAACAATACGGTTAAATTCCTCTGGCATAGTTCTGTCAAAACTCCTTAAACCTGCTTCTATATGTCCGAGTTTAATGCCACTTTTATTAGCAAACAAAGCACCTGCCATCGTGGAGTTAACATCGCCGGGAACAAGCAATAGGTCGGGTTTACCAATTATATTTACAAGATCTTCCAGTTTTATCATTATCTCAGCAATCTGTTTGTTAGCAGAAGCGGGGCTAATATTTAAATAATGGTCGGGAACAAGATCAAATTGCTCAAAAAAGACATCCGCCATTTTTGCGTCGTAATGTTGCCCTGTATGAATAATAGAGATCTCCATTCCGGGATATAAAGCTTTAGCACATCTTTTAAATTGCGTTACTTTAATAAAATTTGGCCGTGTACCAATAAGGATATATACTTTCACAATACTATTTTTTTATTTTTTTCCTGATCAATAATGTCTACAGGAAATTTTGTTCCTTTTAATTTACATTTAATTTTAAGTAAATTGTCATAGGTCTTGCATTTTGTTTTATCAAGATCTATTTTCCATAAATATCCTTTCACTAATTCAGCACCAAACCGTTTTTTAAAATTTTGAATGCCCTCCAATTTTGTCCCGGCAATATCACTTAAACGCGCACCAACAAAATCATACTGTTTCACACCCTTATCCTGCATTAAACATATTAATTTATAATGTAAATATTTAATGGCGCCAGAGGCTTCGGTGGTATCGGCCGATGCGCCGTGAAAATAGTAAGCCGAAAATGCAGAATAAATTAAATATACACCGCCTTGAATTTTTCCATCAATATAAACTGTTGCTAACAAGGCATTATTTGGTAAAGCCAATAGCTCATCTTTCAGTGATTCGTACTCCTCAACATAGGCACCTGTGCGCTCCATGGTTTTGGCATGTAATGTTTGAAAAGCTTTTAATTCTGAAGCCCCATATTTAATCTCAACATTTAATTTTTCTGTTTGCCGTATAGCTGACCGGTACCTCGCCTGCATGCTTTCTAATATCTGTTCACCGGTTCTATTTTGAAGGTGAATTTTGTAAGTGCCAAATGGAGACGAAACTATTTTTGCGGGTAAAACATTAAACAATGCATAGTTTTTTGGTTGTGCAATACGATGAGCCAGTTTATTTTCAGTTATAAATTTTATTGCAGTCTCACAGAAGAATTTTTCTTCGGCATTTTTTAATCGTTCGCCATTTAGATCTATTGGCGGAAACTGAAATTGAATTATTTTCAGAAATTTATTCTTGTAAATTTTTATCGGTGCAAACATATTATCATAATGCATGATCTCAATACCCGGGTTCGCTTTTAGATAATCTGGTTGGAAACAAAAAGGAAACAATTGGATCTTACCTGTTGAAATTGCTAAGAATTCTTTTATCGGTAAAAGTTTCACCCTCTATTTTTTAATAGCAATAAGTAAATAACCATTCTTAAATGATTTAGAACCTGTTGGATATGGTTCTTTATCAAATTTACAGGTCTCCCTTCCATCATAACTTTGTTTATTCTCTACAATTGTAAAGTAACGTGAAGCTATTTTAGTTATGAATTCGGGAGAATAATTAATATAATTTCTATCAGGATACAAAAGATCCATACTATTTAAAGCGTGGGGATATTGGATGAACAACAAACCTTTATTGCTTATCACTTCAGCACATTTCTTAAAAAATGTATCGATCTTACTTACAGGAATATACTCTAATACGCTTATTGAATAGATTGCCTGGTACTTTTCTTCGAAAGAAATGCTTAAAAAGTTTCCTAAATAAAATTTGTTTGCGGGTAATAATTTATGGGCCGACTGCAACATCCCTTCACTCACATCTACACCAAAAACAGTATAATCATTTGCAAGCATTTTCATATAAATTCCCGGGCCACAGCCAAAATCAAGCACATTGCCTTTAACTGGCACGTGAAGTTTAAGTTGTTCTATCAACTTTGTTTTTACTTTGCTTAATGATTCTTCTACCTCAGGTGAATGAGAAAATCCGGCGTTTTGTTGAATAGATTTATTCTCATCATACTTAAAGGCTTTCCATTGTCCAACTGCCAGTTCTTTTTTTGCGTCTAAACCGGTAACGATCAAAATATTATTAATGATAATGTTATTTGTTAAGAGTGAATATAATCCCATATTATTTTTTTTGAGCAATTAATAAATAAGAGTTTTTGTATGTACGGTCTGTATTAGGGTTTAAACTTCTATAAGGCTTGTTATCGTATGAGCCGATTTTTCTTCCATCAAAAGCATGCTCGTGCTTTATGATCGTAAAACAAGGCTGAATAAATTTTTCTATTGCTTTAGGAGAATATTGAATATAAGTAAGGTCGTTATATACTGTATCAAGCCAGCTTATGGCATGCGGATAGTTAAGGTATAAAATTCCGTTTGGTTCCAATTTATCAGCTACTTTTTGAAAAAAATCTTCAATACTTTGTTTTGGTATGTATATCAAAACGCCAATACAATAAATAAAATTAAACTTGAGGTTTAAAGGTAATTCCATAAAATCACCCGGAATGAAATTAGCACGAGGCACTAGTTTTTGTGCTTCTTCCAACATCGACCTGTTTATATCTGTTGCATAAAGTTCAAAAGAACTTTCTTTAAATAACTGAAGGTACATACCCGGACCACAGCCAATATCCAATATCCTGCTTTCATTTACACAAAACTCATTCACAGCTTGTTCTAGATCCACTTTCGATTTCTCAAGCACTTCATTTATTTCAGGGCGGATAGAATAACCAGCATTTTCTTGCGTAGACTTGGCCGGAACGGTTTTAAACAATAAGTAAGGATTTGCTTTATGATAGATCGCTTTTTCTAACCCAAACATTCTTATAAAAAAGTTTGAAACAAAATTATTTACAAATATTCTAAAGATCAGCTGTCTCATTCTTTATTCGCCAGGTTCTTTATCAGGTCATAATAATCGTTACTCAATGTTTCGATATCAAACTCGGCATAATTAGACAGTTTATCCGGAATATGCTCATACTGCAAAATTTTTTCGATAAGCGTTTTGTTAGAAGTTGTGGAATTATCTGAGTAAAAAAAACCAAAATTATTTTTATATTTTTTAACTAATGAGTTTTCTTTTGAAATAAATATTATGGGTTTTGAATAAAGCATTGCGTCAAATACCTTAGAGCCATAAGCGTAATAAAACTCCAGATCGTTTATTATTAAATGGAAATCGGCAAAAAACAAGAATGAACTTAAAAGGTCTGGTTTTATTTGTGGTGTTAAAATTACGCTTTTATTATTTTGGCATTTCACTTTTAATTTTTCGCTTACTGTGCCAATTAAATGAAAAATTATATTTTCAGGAAAAGTGGTTTCAAGAACTTTTATAAATTCGTCATCCCTGCCAAAATCTAATGTTCCAAAATGGCAAATATTAATTTTACTCTTAACGAATTGTGAAGGATACTTAACTTGATTGGTTTTAAGATCTCTTCTATCATAACCATTTGTAACTAAAACGGTCTTGGTACCTTTACTCTCGATCTTATTTTTGAATTTCTCTGTTAACTCGGGCGTAACCGATACTACAACATCACAGTTATTAATTGAAAACAACTCCATTTCCTGTTGTTTTTTATAGCTGGCGTTTGAGTCGTCAATAGTTTTGTTCCATGAAAAATACCCATCGATCCAGGCATCCCGGTAATCATTTATTAATTTTACCTGTGGAAACATAGCTTTATACTTTGCTGCAAAATAACAGGTTGAATATGCAGGGCTGGAAGCAATGATCACATCCGGTAAAATATTTTGTCTTTCTTTTTTTAAATGATCAAAAGCTTTTTTCGAGAACGCATATCCTTCATCAGTATGATTAAAGATCCTATATTGCAAAAAAACAAGTGCCCGGTTAAATAAAGGAAAATATTTATTAACAGTGGTAGATAAAGTATTAAGATAAGTAATGCTAACTTTTTCTTTGTTAATCTCAATATTCCATGGGTTTGATTTCGGGTAAAAATAGTTTTGAGTTATAATATGGATCTTTAGATCATCTTTATTTTGCAAATAGTGAACAAATTTAGACCATCTTCTGGCTCCCACTTTATCAAATGGACTAAACCGTTGTATAACGAGTACTAAATTGATCATCAATTAAAACATCTTTTTATAATCCGTTTCGATATCATACTTTTTTTTCACATCACGTAAAAAATTTGAAAAATTCATTAAGCTGTTTTCAGAAACCATTTTAGGATGCGAAATAAAATGTATGTAATTATTGGATTTTAAGAATCTTTTATAATCGTTAACTTTGATCCTATTCAAAAAATCAATAGAAACCATTTCTTTAATGTTCTTCTTTAAAGACAAATTAAAACTGGCATCCATTATTATACTTTCCTCAGTTTTATCAACAGAAACACCATCACCCAATGATTTAACACCCGAATAAATGAAAGCCCTGTTTATTATTCTCGACAATATTTTTTTAAAATTTGAAGTGTTTATATAGCTTATTGCATACTCTTTATATCTGCCAGCAGTTTCTGCGGTTTCTATGGATCCATTAAAATAATAAATAGGTCTGTCGGGCACATTTTCAAAATTATAAAAGAACCTTTCAGCATCCATCGAGAAACCCCTTAAAACAGAAAAATCATTTTTTATATTATACTTTTCAAACAAATTCCTAAAATCCGAAAAGGGCTGGATACACCAACCGCCAGCCCTGAAAGAATCAATTTCGTAACTAACACAACTTATTTCCTGTATTTTTTTTATAAAATTTATTGAGAACTCGAATAATTCTGCTTTTAATGTTTCAGAAATTGCCGCAAACCTGTATTTTGAAAGATCAGTCATCCTCCATTGATTAATTTTTGCATCATACCTTGCATCTACCCAATGAGGATGGATATGAGGAAAAATAAAATGCCCATCTTTTACTAATTCGGTTAATTGTGCAATTATCAGATCATAATCTTTTTTTACTGCGGCATTATCAAGATTCTCTTCAAGTCTTTTAATATATGTAGTATCAACAAAAAAGATAGCGCTCCTGAGTTCAAAATTTCTTAGGAGCCTAAGAATTTTATCTGTTGGAATTATTATTGAATTTATTACTGTTCCCGATCGCGCACCAAGAAATAGTTCATAATCAAAGGTCATTAAAATGCTTTTGTTCTTATAACATGGTACTTTGCTATAGTTCTGTTTATCGATAATTTTAATTAAATTTTTCGTAAGATTATTCAAAGAGTAATAAGAAACATCGAATTTTGAATTTGTAATTCCCTTTGGACCTGTCAAAAGTTCATTTAAGCATTTAAGCAGGTCGGGATATGCATTTTGAGGTGAGATCCAATAGCCAAGTTGGTTTGAAGTAATAAATTCTGCCGTTTGCCCTTTATTTGACACTACGATGATCTTTTTATTTTGACTTATATACTCACAAAATTTTGTACTTAGCGCAAAATTGTAAACATCATTTAAAAATAACAAACACGCAGTGGCATTTTTTATTTTTGAATATACTTCATTTAATGGAAGTCTGTTATTAGAATAAATGATCTCATTTAGTTTATAATAGCTTATTAAGCCTTTATATGATTCCGGAAAAGTACCATAAAACTCAAATCTTAATCTTTTAAACAATTCAGGATCTTCGCGCTTAATTTTATATAGAGCTTCGAAAAAAGGAATCAGTATATAATCAAGATTTATATATAAAGTTCCTGCAAAAACCAATTTTATTAAACCGTTTTGATCATTTTCAGTTTTAATCTCAAGGTCTTTAAAATCATCTTCATCATACCCGTTTGGCAAAGTATAAACTTCTTTATTTATAGCAAGGCTATTAAAATAATCGCTCATTTTCTCACCAACAGTAAGAATATAATCAGATTGCATAATGGTCCTTCTTTCAAAATACTTTTCGTGTTCTACTCTTTTTGCATTCAGTGAAGAAAATGAGGTAATCTCTGAATCGCCTGTCCATAAGTCTCTGAAATCAACAATAAATTTAACATGTGGGTATTTATTCTTTAAAACCGTAACATAATAAGAAAGAAAAAATGGACCTGCTGTAACAATTACCGTATTAATTTTTTTTGTTTCTATATAATGTGAGACCTTTTTTGAAATTTGTTTTTTCCAAAAAAAACTTCTGTCATAAAAATTACCTTTGTTTAATTTTTTTAAAATAAATAACCAAAAGCGATACTTTATCTTGCTAAAAAACCCAGGCCTATTTAAGCTAATAACTTTTGGGAAACGATAAGGCAAATACTCTACATTAATATTTTCAACATCTTTATTCCATTCTGATTCAGTCGACTTCACATTCTCTGATGCTAATACAAAAACGTTATGATCATTTCGCTTCAGGTATTTTGCAAATTTTGCCCAGCGTCTGCCAGATACCCCCGGATTGGGCGGAAAGCCGTGGCAAACAATTAAAATATTTGATTTTTCTTTTACCAAAATTTCAAAAATTTGAACCGTTTAACCAATTTAAAATAGCGCTGCCAATAGGCATCTATACTTTTGTAATTATAATGACTCTTTGCCGGTGCGGCAATGTAATCAGCGAATTCCTTTTCTGAGAAACCTAATTTTTTGATCACAAAATCTTTATCCGCATTTAACTGCGTTTGATCATATGCCGGAAGAGCGTATTCTGCAAGAGCTTGTTCGCGACTAATCTGACCCGATTGCACCAAAACTGATAAGTGAAACTGGCGTTTATCAATTTTAAATTTATTGTTTAATATGTAACCCTGATAAAATCTGGTAAAAACGTTCTCGTAATGTTTTCCGCCATAATCACGCCAACTCATTTTTGTGGTGATCAGCTCTTTTACTTCGGCCTTATTGTATCCAACAAAATTTAACAACGAAACATATTTTAATTTCCTATCTATAAAACGTTGCCTGAAAAAAGAGAAGTATGGAAAGGTTTTCATTTTTAGTTTGCCATATCGTTTATGAATATCTTTAATATTTACAATATCCATTTTTTCGTGCCGCCAGCTTTTGGGTAAGTAGGTACCCTCGGTAACAACATTGTGACCAGTTAAAACATAATTAACATTAAATTTAAGCGCAGCCTTATATATAGAAATAATTAATGCGTAATCATAAGGCAATTCAACATCTACAACATGTGCCTTAAAAAAAGAAAGCTGGATATCTTTAAATTCTTCCCAATCTAATACAAGCGTGTAGAGATCAAAACCGGTATAATTACAAATATTTTGAATGTTTTGCACAGCAAGTTCAGAATTCCAGCCATTATCACAATGCACTAACAAAGCTCTCAATCCGGCTTGTTTTGCCACATATGCCAGGTAAGTGCTGTCAACCCCGCCGCTAACACCGATCATACAGTCATATTTTTTCCCTTTCCCTTCTTCCATCATTTTTTGTGTAATTTTTTTAAACTCCTCTTCTGCACGCTCTTTGGAATGCAATTTAGAAAAGGCTTTATCAAAATTATGACAATGGTTACAAATGCCGTTTGGATCAATAAGCAGATCAGGATCGTTAACATTATCCATTATACATCTGCTGCAGGATTTTTTCATACTGTTTAGTTCTTTAATTTTATATTTTCAATTAGGTGTTGATTATAAATATTAACACCATACTGATTTAAATGATTTGCATCTGAAAAAAGAGAATCACTATTTGAATGTAAAAAAGTATGATCAAAAAAGATCACTTCCGGATATTTATCAAGTATAGTTCTTAGTACCGGTAAATAAGTATTATTATAGTATTGTTTGTAAGCAGTATTCCACTTCAACGGATGGCTGGCCACGCAAACATTAATTTTGTTTTTAACCGCAAATGATAAAACAGAATCAAGGTACGGGAAATTTTGACCAGGCCTGAAAGCATCATAAACATTATTACTATCGCTTATAAAAAAATTATCTTTTTGAACATAGCCATTTGTAATATATTTTTCTGAATACGGCATTGTTTTTGGATTGATGTCACAAAGCCTGGCTGCCATATTATTAAGCGTGTTAATTGTTATTTTGTTTTTTAATATGGCAAAGGCGGTAATATTATTATCTGCATTTTGTATCAACTTTAATATTGACTCTTCTGTTATTTCGCACAAAACTTCCGGAAAAACATCAACTATTAATTTTTTTATTTTACCGGAATGTATTTTTACTAAAGTGTAGGAGTCTTTCATATTCTGAGCTGAAGTACCCATATTAAATAATTTAAACCCTGCCTTGCCAAATATTCGTGGATCATAGCCTCTGTAGGCGTGAGATGAACCAACAACAAAAATGGTGCTACTATCCGGTACAAAATTTTTAAGATCATTAAACATTAGTTTTGTCTGACCACCTTCAGAAATAACGTTCTCGTTAAAATAACTCCATAACCTTGCGCCTTTTAGTTTTATTGAAGACAAGGCAACCATTAATAAAATAATTGCGATTATCTGAATAAAAATATATAAACTAATGTCCTTAAGCATTAAAACTGGAAATAAATAAACTGAACTTTGCCCCAAAAACCAATAGTAATTACCAATGCAACTAATACAGAAAATAGCGCAACAGCTTTTACCTGAAATAAATTATTTTCCTTCCTTATAAATTGATGTACATTCCGATCAAACATTAAAAAGAATAAAGCCAAACTTATCAATGCATAAAACGAGATCTTTCTAATTCCAGAGCCTGAAGGATCGATCATAAAATCATATCTTGTAAACATATTGCTTATATAGTCGAAAGCTCCGGTTACTGTGGCGGCACGGAAAAATATCCAGGCAAAGAGCACTAAATTAAATACGATGAACTGATTTAATTTTTTTCGCAAAAAATTGTTTTTTATAAATTCCAGGTTCAAGAGCTGCTTAGGTAATAAATTTCCAATTGTATTGTAAAAAGCGTGCAGTGCCCCCCAAACTAAAAATGTCCAGTTGGCACCATGCCATACACCACTAATTAAAAAAACATAGACCTGATTCAGCACCATCTTTTTTTTTCCTTCGCGATTACCGCCAAGTGGCAGATAGACATAATCTTTAAACCATGTGCTTAAAGAAATATGCCACCTGCTCCAAAATTCTTTAATTGATTGCGAGATATAAGGCAAATTAAAATTCTCCATCAATTTAAAACCCATGCATTTTGCCGAGCCCAGAGCCATGTCTGAATATCCTGAGAAGTCACAATAGATCTGAATACTAAAAAGTAATGCTCCAAAATACAGGTATAAGCTATTTAATTGACTATAATTATCAAAAATACTATTCGTGATCACGTTAATATTATCAGCTATTACCACCTTTTTAAATAAACCCCACACAATTAAACGAAGGCCCATAGTAAACTGCTTTGGATCAAAATTATGTTTCTCATAAAATTGATGCAGCATATTCTGTGGTCTTTCAATTGGGCCTGCAACTAATTGCGGATAAAACATAACGTACAAACTATAGATCCCAAAATGCCTTTCCGCTTTTTGATTCCCACGGTAAACTTCAATAACATAACTTAAACTTTGAAAAGTATGAAAAGAAAGACCAACAGGTAAAGCAAGGGCAAGGAGATCAATTTTCCAACCACTTTGTACATAGCCCGTAAGGTGATTAATATTTGTTACCGCAAAATTATAGTATTTAAAAATAAAAAGTAAAAGTATGGTAGACAATATGCTTGCAACTAAATAATATTTCTGGTGTTTTTTATTATTCGAATTTTCAATGAGGATGCCGGCACCATAATCAATAATAATAGCGAGCGCAAGGATTAAGAGATAATAGGGAATAAAATAGGAATAAAAATAAACACTTGCTCCTAATAACCAGATCCACCTGAATTGATGGGGCAATAAAAAATACACCAGGGTTACAAGTGGAAAAAAAAGAAAAAGAAAATCGAAGGTATTAAAAAGCAAAGTTTTGAAAAATTATCTGGATGGCTTACAAGCCGCCACGTGTGCGGTATAAAGAGGTTGACAAGCCATGACTTCTGTCTGTGTAATGAATTTTGATATTAAGCTCCGCCCCGGTGATCTTTTTATCTTTATAATCTTCGCCGAGGAAACGAACATCTATATTTTTTGTTTTCAGTATTTCTAAAAGTTCCTCTTCTGAATTATAGATCAACACTTCATCAACATACCTACAGGCTTTCATGATCATTACACGTTCGTCAATAGTAAATATCGGTTTTTTTTTACCTGGATTGATTTCTCCCGAAATATTCTCTGCTTTATTTAGGGCCACTATTAAATGATCGCAATGCTCTTTACATTCCTGCAACATTAAAACATGTCCGGCATGAAAAAGATCAAAAACACCACAGGTAAATCCAATTTTCATTTAAATATTGCTTTTAATGAAATCTTTAATGTTATGTTCAGGAAACCAGTTTAATAATTTTTTAGCTTTAGCAACATCTGCAAAGGTAATGTCTGATTCTCCTTCACGCTTTGGAATAAATTCATATTTATCTGATATCAATTTAGCGAGATCTAAAACACTTAAAGTATCGCCATTACCAATATTAAAAGCAGTATTTAATATATTGGTATTTATTGCTGCTAAATAATTTGCTTTTGCAAGATCGTACACATGTATAAAATCACGCTTTTGAGAACCGTCACCTGTTACTAAAGGAACCTGACCATTATTGTGTCTGTATAAAAATATACCAACCACACTGCTATAGGCGTTAAATTTATTATCGGGATTATAACTACGCGGACCATATGGGTTGAAATATCTTAAGTTAACATAGTTCAATGGATAACGTGTACTTAATAACTCAAGGTACCTTTCTACTTCATATTTTTGAAAAGCATACGGACTTAAACAATCTATTGCTTCCGTTTCAGGTGTTGGGATAGTTTTTGGGGTACCATAAATTGCACTAGAACTGCTGAACACAAATTTTGGAAAATGACTTTCTTTTATCATCACCTCAATAAGATGCATAGAATTAGTAAGATTTTCGGAAATATGTTCTGTCACAAATTCAAAACTAGGTTGTATACGTGGAAGTGCTGCCAAATGAAAAATACAATCGTAGCTTTTTAAAGATGTAACATTTTTTATACTATCTTCTATAAATTTAAACCTTGGGTTATTTATATGTTGTTCAATATTTTTTTTATTACCGGTACTTAGATTATCAATAGCGGTTATTTTCCAATCTGTTTTTTCTAAAAGGTAATCTACCAGGTTAGAACCAATAAACCCTGCCGCGCCGGTTATTAAAACATTATTTATTTGCATGGAGTTCGTCTAAAATTATGTGAAGTATGGTTTGATGATAACACTCAACAATACCATAACTTTTAGCATCTAACCAGAAATTGATATTACCCTTGTTTACGAGTTTATTATTATTTTCAAAACCCGATAGTGTAATTACTTTGCCCTTTTTAGAATTTACAAAATCTACTGAGTTATTGATATTAGGGGAGTTTCCTGAACTGCTTATAGCTACTAACAGATCGCCTTCAGTAAAATGGATCTTCAACCACTCTACCATAGCATTTTCGAAGCCATAATCATTTGCAAAGCATGTAATCAAAGCCGCATCACTAAATGCAAAAGTAGGATATCCGGCAATTTTTGCATAATCCTCCATCATATGGGAACATATGGCGTTTGAACCTCCGTTACCAATAAAGAAAATGCGTTTGCAATCTTTCACCAACTTAATAGATTCAAAGATCTGTTTGTTGATCGTTTCTGAATTTAAAAATTCCTGAAACTTTGTTTTATATAAATTTAGCGGCATGTTTTAATAATAATTCTTTAGTTACTGATCGTTCATTACAAAGCCAGGTAGTTGATAAACTGGCCGCAAGTGAAGGTATTAATAATTTGTCGGGTACTTTATTGTCTTGCGAAGCACATAATGAGGCAAAGGCAAAAAATGTGTCTCCTGCACCAATGGTATCAACAACCTCGGTTTTAAATGAAAGTCTTGTATTAAACTCCTTACCATTTGTATAGGTTGAGCCCTGTTTACCAGTTGTAACAAATAAATGCTGGGCGTTCAACTCATAATTAAATATATTATGAATGTCTTTTTCCTGCGGGTTACTGATACGTTTATTCACCTGTAAACTGGCTTCGCGCAGATCGATACAGGCACTTTTCTTTTTATGACCCTTCCATTTTGAGATTCGGTTAAAACCAAAATTATTTGAATTGGTTTGACACATTAAATGAAAGCCATCATTGATGTTAAGTTTATCGCAAAAACCATGTCCAAAATCCGACACGATCACAACATCATATTTTGATGTATCAATGCTAATATCCTTAAATGTTTCTGTTTCAAATTTATTGATCTCTACGTGCTTCTTTTTATCGCTCACATCCACATAACGCGTTTTTACAATTTCGTTATTAGTGTTTGTAATTACATTTACAGTTTTTACAAAATCGTAAATATGATTGGCAATTGCCTGCGCCCCACCCTGCTGAATTATCTTATTTCCCTCTAGTTTAAATACGGGACAGATCGATTTCATAGATTGGCCTTCATATGAAACATCAACAAATTCATCTACGATCGTTTCGCCAACTACCAAAACATTTAAGTTCTTTACTGATTCAAAAAATAATTCCAGATCTTTTAACATACTCAATTTTTGTTTAACGATTTTACATGTTTTTCTATTTCTTCATACGAAAAAGCGAAACCAATGGGGTCTGATGATAAATTCGCCCTATATCTCAAAGTATCTGCAAGTCCTTCAATTGGCAACTTGCCATTAAAGATAAGCAATACTTTTGTGTTAGTATAAGAACCCATATGAACAGCGCCTGAATGCTGGGTAATGATCAAACTAGCATTACTGCATTTTTCTAAGCCTACTTTATTGTCTGAAGAAACGCATACTTCTATATTACCCTCTGAACTTAATTCGGCGCTCATGCTTGGATGGCCGGTGATATAAACTTTATCGAAATAGGGAGCAACTAATCTTGCTATTTGCATATAATCCCAAGGACCCCCATTGTTTAAAGTATGCGCATTTCCTTTTTTTCGTGGAAAAATAACACATGAGTTTTCATTTGCAGTTTTATATACTTTTTGAAGGTTGTATAGGTGCTGCCTCCCATTTAATTGCCAATTCCTGAAAACAAACCAATACATATCGTGATCGGCTATATTTAAAAAACCCTTTTTAGAGTTTACAGCCAGATCATGGAACTTCTTAATTTCTACCTGCACATCTGCCGGCGGAATTGTAACATTAGAATCGGGTGGCACTTCAGCATAAAAATCCCTTAAAGGATAAAATTTATAAATAATTGAATTTCCATTCTCATCGATCAAAAAAGGTTTACCAATCTCTACTCCACAAAAATGAATCTTAACCCCTTGCTTATGCAAATGCATTAAGAAGGGAACTGTATGTAACAATAAATGACCAAACTCTCCTTTAAAAGGACCATAATAACATTCTTTATCCTTTAAAGCTTTATTATAAAATTTTATAATATCATAATAGGCTTTTAAAACAATTTTAGAATAATGAACTTTACCAAATATATTTAGTGTTCTTTGCCCATACAAAATAGTAGTGGCATCATTTTTAATAAGATCTTTTATTGCAGGTTGTGTCACAGTTTTTCGAGTTCTTTTATTAATTCTTTTGTTTGATATTCAAACGTGTGTTTGCTTATATTGTAGTTTAGATCAGGAACCAGAAGGTCTTTTGTATTCTGTATACTTGCCTTGACTTGTGCTTCAACATTATCCTTAGTAATATGAAAACCCAATTTATTTTTAATGATAAAATTACTTACATCTCCTTCATTCCCAAAGTAAAGAATTGGTTTTCTAAAGGCAACCAGTTCGTAAAACTTAGATGACATTGCATTTACCCTGTTTGGCGGCAGAATAAGAATAACATAATCTGCCTCTAATACCTTTTTAAAATAATCCTGAGATCCAATAAAATCGAATCTTTTAATATTGGGATGCGCCAATTCTTTTTCATAGCCCTTAACCGATACATAAAACTCAACGTCTACAGGATCATGTTGTTTAAGTTTATCAGTGTACTCTTTAATGAGTTCAATGTTTTCTCCGATATCATCATAAAAAGCGCCCCCGTAAAGCAATTTTATTTTGCCTGAATTTTTATTCTGACTTATTTCAAAGATATCATCGGCATCAATGCAATGAGGCAATAAATAAGAAGGTTTACTGAATTTTTTACTATAATAATTTTGCATTTCATTATTAGGAGAAAGTACAAGGTTAATGCCATTAAGAATATTCTGTTGGGTTTTCACTTCTGTTTCAATTTGCGCTTTATTTAACCAAACAAATACGTCTTCCCAATAATCACGATAATCTATAACAAACTTTACCTCAGGAAAATCTGCTTTCAATTTCGGTATCAATTCTGCATATGTAAAAGGACCTGTACTCACAATAACAATAGTACTTTTTTCTTTTTGAATGATCTCTTTTGCTTTATTATAGAACTTTGCTTCGTATCCAAGAGAAGGGTCGTTATAATTACCTTTTAGTTTATTTTTTTTAATCTCCCAAAAAATGAGAGATAATTTCCATAACACTTTCTGGAAAATATTATTTGGAAGTTTTCTTTTATGATATAATTGTTGTTGTTTTTCAATATTTATCCTTGTTATTTTAGACTCATAACTTTTAATATCCTTGTCCCATGGCGATACACCTTTAAAGCCGCCTGCCAAGACATTGAATTTAATATTTGACCTTTGCAAATACTTTGCATGCTTAGCCCATCGCCTTCCGCCAACTTTATCATAGGGTGGAAAATAAAAAGAAATTATTAGGATATTTAAACTCACGAAAGTAAACGGGAAAGATTAAAAATTTTCCAATTATCAACTGTTTCAATAAACTCATTATCAAAAATTTTCAATTCCAGTAATTGTTGTCTTTTTTCAAGCTGACTCTCGTTAATTCTCTTATTTTGCATCCAAAAAGTTTGAGGTGTTGCATAACCTACTTTTTCTTTACGCCAACATATCTCTTTTGGTAAAAAATTATCCTGAGACTTTCTTAATAAAAATTTAGACCATCCATTTACCATTTTATAATCAGATGGCAAAGAAAATACAAATTCTACCAGCTTATGGTATAAAAAAGGCAAACGTACTTCTCTTGAATGCGCCATAGAATTTCTATCGGCATACCTTAATAGATTTTGCAGCCCATCAAAAAGTAAAGAATTGTATAGTACTGAATTTAGGTCAGACCAATTAACATCATCCACTTTTTTTTGATCATTTGAATAAAAACTTTTAGCTAAAGGGTTTTTAGTTTCCTTGACTTTTCTTTTTACTAATGTTTTCTTGATCGTTGCTATTTTTTTATGAAGTCCCGGCCTTTTGATCATCATGGCAAGATTCAGATCAATATTTTGTTCGAATCCCGTTAACTCCTTTACATTTTTCTTTTCAGATAAGTATTTATTATCACCGGTTGCGTACATTTCTCTTAAACGAACAGGCCAAAACTGATCGTAGCCACTTAAATATTCATCCGCGCCCTGGCCATCCAAAAGTACCGTAACATTATTCTGCTTTGCCAATTGCATAACCCTGTATTGCGCATAAATACTTGTAGACCCAATCGGTTCGTCCTGGTGAAATAAAAGTTTTTCAAGATCATTTACAAGGTCTTCACCGGTGGGTGATACGTAATGATCATTAATATTAGAATATTTCGACTTAAATATCTTAACAAATTTTGTTTCATCTTTTTCGAATCCCTCAAAACTTGCCGTAAAGGTATTTAACTTTGCATTTAGATCTTTCCTGCAAATAAACCCCGCAATAGTGGTAGAATCAAGGCCTCCACTTAAGCTTGTACCGATCTGTACATCTGATCGTAACCTTCTGCTTATTGATTCATATAATAATTCATTGAATCTTTCAATCGCATCATTAATGCCAATTTTATTTGTTTGTTCAAGGTCAATATCCCAGTATTTCTCAATTTGAATGAATCCATTTTGTTTAATGACTAAAGAATGGCTATGCGGAAGCTGGTAAACATTTTTATAGAATGTTTCTTTTAGGTCTTGTGAATTATTATATCGGTCGCTCGCGCAATAATTATATAACATTGAAGGGTTTACTTCTTTATTAATTCCTGCAGCAAAGATCTGTTTTACCTCTGAACCAAAAATAAATTGTGTAGAATCATGATAATAATAAAATGGTTTTTCGCCAAACCTATCGCGTGCACAAAATAATTCTTCATTCTTCTCATCCCAAATAGCAAAAGAGAACATACCATCAAGTTCTTTTAAACAATCCTTCCCTTTAAGATGGTAAAGTGCCAGTAAAACCTCTGTATCTGTTTCAGTAAAAAATTTATACCCTTTTTTTTCAAGATCTTTTTTAATTTCAAGGTAATTATATATCTCACCATTAAAAGTAATAACCGATCCCATATAGGCCATTGGTTGTTTTCCCGCAACACTCAGATCGATAATTGATAACCTACGATGACCAAGGCCTAACGTTTCTTTATTATTGAACCAATACCCAAAACCATCGGGTCCGCGATGTTCAATAATATCCGTCATTGCAGATAAAGCATTTTTATTAACAGTACTCTTATCTAATTTATATATGCCGGCAATTCCACACATTTTTAATCTTCTATATCAAGGGCAAATTTGGGTTTATAGTAATTCTCAAGAAAAATATTATTCATTGGGTCGGTGCCTGCACGTTTTTTCAATTCGCCACAATGCAACCACGAAGCCGGTGGTAATTTTTTAAGAACAAGCGTATCGCCTGTAAAATTCTTCATTGCATTTTCTATGGTTCTATGTCTTTCATCAACGGCTATTGAATATTTTTTTATAATGGGGTAACAAATATGTATTCTGCGTAATAATAAGAGTGAAGAAACTAACATACACGTAATGCCCAAAGGCAGATATAGTTTTTTTAGATGCAAAAAAGCGCCAATCATTAAAAAAAAGACCATAAAAATAAAGCTGCAAATAATACATAACATCTCAAGCGTTCTGTTAACCTGTGACCCTTTTGCAAGGAACATACTAAAACACTGAACGTAAATACAAAATAACAGAAACCCTACAAGGTATAGACCAATACTAAACAATTTCTGCTTTGTAGGAATTAAAATTTGAATTCTGTCTTTAATAGAAAAGCCGATAAAAAGTGCGGGTAATAAAAATAAAGCGTGATATGGCGCTTTAAGAATGATGTATTTGTAAATGAAAGATGAAGCCATTTTTAAGGGCCCAATAACATAGTCAGATAAGGTTAAAATACTTTTTAATTCATCGTTTCGCCTGATATAATTTCCGGGAGCTATTACATATATTACAAGTGCTGCTAAAACAAGTGTTAATAGTAATAACATCGTTTTATTGATCGTTTTGTTCTTTATCCAAAAATAAAAAAGCAACAAGCATAAAACTGAAAGCGTAATTACCGAATAATTAAAACGACTTGCGCCAAAAATAAAGAAGAAGGCGTAAGCAATATATACAAGGTATTTATTTGTTTGATTTAATATAACCCCTATAAAAAAAAGCAAAACAGCAGGCATAAAAAAATAGATGCTGCCACACAACCAATACCAAGTATCGTTTAGCGCTAAGTTATTATAATAAATATTGGTATAAATTAAAATAGCAAGTATAATTGGAAAATGATCTTTTTGCAATATATGCAGACGGACAAAGCATGCTTTTATAAAATAATAAAAACAATACAGTGTAATGATACAGGAAAGTACATTATGCAAAAACAATGAACCTGTAAGTAAAGTAAATTTTATTTTTAAGAGGCTAATGAGCAAAACACCAAAGGCCCCTTCCCACTCCATATAAATAAACCAGATTGTGCCAAAGAAACCTTTTTCTTTTATATAAGCAATAAGATTATAATCATCTGACTCAAGTGTATTGAAATAGGAAAATGTAAAATGACAAATACCAAAACTTATTAATAAAAATAAAGCTGTATATAAATAGATATTTTTTTTGAGATCTAGCATTTCTGATCTTCGTAAAAATTGCTTATAGATGAAACAATTTTATTAATATCATCTTCAGTTAACTCAAAGTACATCGGTAATCGTAATAGCCTATCAGTGTATTTATCAGAATTAAATAGATCCAAGGTAGAACTGTTACTATTTGTTGATAAATAATACGGACTTTTATTTAAAGATAAATAATGAAAAACAGCATGGACATTATCTTTCTTTAAATGCCCGATAAGAGCCGATCTTTCAGTTAGGCTACTACAAACTATATAAAACATGTGCGCATTATTGGATGCGAATGCCGGTATCTCAGGTAATTCGAGCTTTTTAGTATCTTTAAGATAACTTAATTTATTGTAATAGTTATTCCAAATAGCTAATCGCCTATTTTGAATTTTGTCTAGATTTTCTAATTGTGAATATAAAAACGCAGCTATAATATCTGACGGAAGAAAAGACGAGCCTATATCTACCCATCCATACTTATCAACTTCACCTCTAAAAAAGGCTGTACGATTTGTGCCTTTTTCACGAATTATCTCCGCACGGCTAATAAGATTTTCATCGTTTATTACTAACATTCCTCCTTCCCCGGAAATAATATTTTTTGTTTCATGAAATGAAAATGCAGATAAGTGTCCAATACTTCCTAAGGGCCTATCTTTATAAAAACCATCTATTGCTTGTGCAGCATCTTCTACAACAAATAAATTATATTTCTTTGCTAACAACATTAATTTATCCATATCACAAGCAATACCAGCATAATGAACAGGCACAATAACTTTTGTTTTTGAAGTTATTAAGGCTTCGACTTTGTCCACATCCATATTTGGATTTTTTGTACTACTATCTACAAAAACAATTTTTGCTCCCCTTAAAACAAAAGCATTTACAGTTGATACAAAAGTGTAAGCAGGCGCAATCACTTCGTCACCCGGCTTAATATCCAGCAATATTGCCGCCATTTCAAGAGCATCGGTACAACTGGTAGTTAGTAAAACTTTTTTAAACTTGTATCTGGTTTCAAAAAAATTGTGGCATTTTTTTGTAAAAAGGCCATCGCCGGATATCTTTAAATTCTGAACCGCTTGTTTAATGTATTCAGTTTCGTTACCTGTTAAATAGGGTTTATTAAAAGTGATCATATATATTTACCTTATAAATTTTGCTGGATTTCCAACGTACAAACCTTTTAAAGTTAGGTTATTAATAACAACAGTTGCTCCACCAGTTTGTACAAAATCGCTTATTTTTATATTATCTATAACTGTTGTATTGATTCCAATATTACAACATTGTCCTACTTCTGAAAACCCGGCAATTGCCACTTTTGGTGATAAAAAAGAATGAGCCCCAATAAACGAATCGTGAGCAATAACACAGCCTGTATTTAACAAAACATTATCTTGCAATTCAACATTCATATCTAACACGCAACCAGGCAATATCACAACTCCATTACCAATTTTGCAGGTAATATCAATATATGCAGATGGGTGAATTACCGAAGCAAACGGCACTACATTCATAAAACCTTCAAACAATCTTTTTCTCAATTCGATGTGTTTATAACCGATACCAATTATTAAACAATCAATTTCCTTTTTTTGGTAAGCCATATTAACATCATTAATATTTCCATACACCATGCATCCATTTACAACCTCGTTTGTAGCCCTGTAATCATCAAAAAACAAAACCTTATTAAATCCGCAATAATTAAGTGCATGATGAGCGATTAATTGCCCCAGATCACCCGATCCGATTATTCCAATTTTTTTTGTATTACTCATTGATATTTGTAAACCCTTTTATTGAAAACAATGGCCTGCCTTTTGTTTCTTTATAAATTCTTCCAACATATAATGCAATTATACCCATGAAAAACAATTGAATACCACTACATAAAATAATGGTACTTATTGTGGAAAGCCATCCGATTTGAAAACTTATTGCGAATAACTTAATAAAAACCAAGGTAATTAAAAAAATAAATCCTAAAGCTGATAACAAAACCCCAAGCTTAACTGCGGCTTTTAACGGTATTTCAGAAAAATCGAAAATAGCATCAAAAGCAAGTGTCATTTTTCTTTTAAAATTAAACTTACTTTTTCCTGCAAAACGTTCACGTTGACTAATTTTAATTACTGATCTGTTTAATCCAATATGCATGAATATACCTTCTATAAATCTATTCTGCTCAGCATATAGTAAAAATCTGTCAGCAAATTTTCTGTTAAACAATCTCATCACAGCAAGGCCTTTGGGAATTTTTAAACCTGTAAACCTCTCTAGTGTATGCCAAAATATTTTTGAGAAAATAACATTTATTAAACTGTCTTTTTTCTCTTCTCTTATACCAAAAACAAGGTCATACCCTTTTTCAATTTCATACAAAAAAGCTGAGATCTCCTTTGGAGGGTCTTGTAGATCGGGATCCATATACATTAAATAATCGCCCGTAGCATATTTTATGCCTGCACTTACTGCAGCTTGTTTACCGTGATTATAAGACAATTCAATTAATTTGATGTGCTTTTTTTGTATGGCTTCTTGTTTAATAATTTGCACTGTTTTATCTGTGCTGCCATCGTCAATAAATACAAATTCAAAATCTAATTTTATAGTTTGCATTTCTTCCTCAACCTCTTTTATAAATTGTAGAATGCATTCTTCCTCATAAAATACAGGTACAACAAATGATATCTTTTTTGCCGATGTATTTTTTGTTTCCATTTTACAATAAGTTTTTTAATTCATAAAAACTATTTATCCTGCTTTTAAAATCAGGATAAATCCCATCCCTGTCAATCAAGTATGCCTGCATCCCTATACTTTGGGCAGGTTCAATATCAAGTGTAATAGAATCGCCTATAAATAAAATATCGGCAGGATCTATATTTACTTTATTAATTGCATATTCAAAAATTCTTTTATCAGGTTTTGCAACAGAAATATTTTCTGACACAACAAACTCTTTAAATGATATTTCAAAAAGAGAAGTTATTTTGGCTTTTAAAGAAGAATTAAAATTTGAAATTATACCCATTGGGATTTTAATATCCTTTAAGGATTCAACATCATCAAAAGTTTTCCATGGCAAATAAGTACAGGCATTATAAATATCGTCCAAAATTTTGTTGTCTGAAGCAACGCCGAGTGACCTTAAAACTTCACTATTGAAAGAACTATAAAAATCCCGTGAAGTATTATCTGGGAATTTTACGTTTTCGGAGATCAACTTATGCTGCTTCTTTAAAACATTTACATCAATTATATGTCCGTATTTCGTTAAAACCTCATTAAACCGCATCCAAAGGTCAGGTTTATGAATAAGCGTATTTGCCGCATCAAAATATATGAATTTTATATTACTCACTAAAATATATGAAATGTTGACGAGTTATCACTTAGAGCCTGATTAGCCTGTTTTGGATAAATTACATCCATTAATATTCTTGTAGCCGAACCTTCAATTATATTTGGTGTTTGAAGCGTTTCATTCAAAAGATACTCCTGCAGAGTATATTTAACATCCGTAAAACCAAAATGCGACCGTATTGAATTTGTACCTGATATCCTACAATTAACCTCAAATGGGTGAATTATACCATTCTTGTCTACTATCGACTGAAGATTTGCCGAACCTAAGATTCCTGCCGATTTTACCATCTCCGTAATTATCGAAAGTAACGCCTGATCATATTTTTTTTCAACAAAGCAGTTATGTGTCGTTCCCGAAACCAAAGTTCTATTTAAAGTAATTTGTCCAAGTATTTTTTTAGTTTTAGTTACGTAAAAAGCAGTAGTGATCTCATCACCTTCAAATAATTCCTGGATCAAATATTCTTCATCATTCAAATTACTAACGTCTGATGGATTTATTATTAAGCCCCTGGAACCTCTTCCTTTTCTTGGTTTGGCAATAGACTTCTCAAATTCGTTCTTATAAAAAGAGGGCAAAATACATTTGGCAAACGGAATGTTGTGTTTGAGATGGTGCAAATATGTATTATACTTATCTAAATAAATTTCACAAGCGTCGAGGTTGGAAACAGAGATCTCACAATTAAATACGTCTTTATTTTTTGATAAATAATAAGTTTCATAATCTGTTGAAGGAATGATAAGATCAACATTTTCTTTTTTTACGACATCAAAAATCTCACTAATATAATTATCATGATAAGAGTATGGAAGTTTATAATACTTATCACAAAGATGGTTTCCACCTGAGAAATCTTCAACACCTGTACCTATAACTTTAATATTTTTATTTAAAGAAATTATATTACGGATAATACCCTGACCAACATTTCCTCCAATACCTGTAACTAAAACTGTTCGGTTTTCCATTTTAATATTTCATTTATAGATTCTTTAATGGTTATTGAAGGTGTGTAACTTAGGTCGGCATATGTGCGTTCTGCGTTATATCTAAAAGATGATGATGCATCGCTACCAATATACTTTATGCTAACATCTGGTATTAATTCTTTTATCAACTCAGCAACTCCGGTATTTGATATAGACAGGGGGTTAACTGCTAAATACGTTCCATTAGTTTTTATTTCTGAAGCTTTAATCAGTAATTTACAAACATCAAGATAGTTAATATAGTTCTGAACTCGTGAGCCATTACCATACAAAGTAATAGTTTTGTTATTAAAAGCTTCGTTAATAACAATAGGAACAAAGGTTCTTTCTTTAATTCCACTACCAATTAATGATGAGATCCGGAAGATCGAATAACTACAATTTTGTTTTATGATTTTTTCTGCCCATAGCTTTGAAATTGCATACGGACTAAGTGGATCAATTTCTGAATCCTCGCTAATTGCCTTTCCGGGTATATTTTTATAAATTGAAACGCTGGATGCATATATTAACTTCGAATCTTTGAAGCAGTCTGAAATTTTTTTAATAAACTGGATATTTACATTAAAAAGCTGCAGGTTATCATTAAAAGAGTCCATCCTATCCGGCACAAAAGCGCTTATAATAAAAACCACATCTATTTTTGGAAGTTTATTTAAATCGTCTATCCCATAATATGTAACGCCTTCTTTTTTAAATGTAGGGGCAGAATTATATAAAACAAATGTATTCTTTGAAGGTAAATTTTCCGTAAGTCTTAAAGATAACGGGTTGTTTGCACCAACAATTAAATATGTTCTACTACTATTCAATTTTTAAATTTTTTCGGCTACTGCAATTACTGTACTTCCGAAGGGAATTTTCGAAAGCGCTTTTACTTTATTTAATTCCCACTGCCAAACTTTCTCTAAAATGCCGGATGATTTTTCACTCTTATGTTCTTTCAAAAATTTATCCTTGTCATTATAATTTTTATGCATATTTAGTTTTGAAGGAAGCGTTCGCATGAAATAAATTGGCAATGGCAATGGAGAAAACAGATATGAGGTATAAAGCAATTTAAAGCCCGCATTTTCTAAAGATGTCTTTAATGTATTAATTGTATACCTACGAAAGTGTCCTGAGTAATCGTCTTCTTTACTCCATAAAAATTTAAAAGCAGGAACTGTAACAAATATTTTTCCGTTAGTTTTTAGCATTTTATGACAGGACCTTAAAAAGTCTTGTTCATCGGATATATGTTCAACTACATCAAAAACACCAATATTTTCTACAAACTCACTGGCTAAACCACAATTTTGTGTTGTTGCACATACCACATTTTCAATGTTTCTTTTTTTAGCGTTTATTACCCCACTTATTCCTGGCTCTAATAAAGCAACATTTATACCGGCATTTTGAAGACCAAGAGATACATAACCGTTTCCACCTCCAACATCAAAAAAATTTTCATGTAAAGAGAATTTTTTAACTAGTTCAACGATACAATTGTTTCGATGCCGAAACCAGAAACTAAAATCTTCTAGTGCTAAACAAAGGTCATTCCCATCTTCAGGATAGGAAATAGTTTGAGTGTCTTTCGAAAACCATATTCCATTTTCTCTCAATTCTAAATTATTCGAATATTTGGAAAAATCGACTTTCATTAATTTAAAACTTCTAATAATTGCATACAATTTTTTTGCTGGTTAAATTTAGACTCCCAGGTATTAACAGCCTCCTTACGAAAGCTATTCTTGATCAACGTGTCACTTTCTTTGTATTGTGTTAGCAATCTGCTTACATATTCATTCTCAAAGATCTTATCTATTAAAAAACCGTTTTTGCTTGTAACTATTTCACTTACACCACCCACATTAGTAGCAATGCATGGGATTCCAAAACTCATTGCCTCCATAATAGAAACGGGTATACCTTCTGTTTCTGAAACGTTTATAAACAGATCAACGGGATGACTTGCATAAAACTCCATTATTTTTTTATTTGAAACATAACCTTTTAATTCAACTGAAACATTAATGGGAATATTTTTGAAACAATCTTCCACAAGTTTTCTTTCTTCACTATCTCCAAAATGGATCCATTTTATTTTAAAGTTGATGTTTTTTAATATTTCAACAATAAGATCTACGCGTTTGTATTTTTGAAAGGAGGAACAAGAAACCAAAATAAATTCTTCGCTGGTATTAACCGGATTTAAATTATGAAAAGCAACACCAAGCCTGTTAACTGCTACTTTACCTTTAAATTGAGGGTGCATATTTAATAAATGCTGTTTTCCATTTTCACTTATTGCCAATACGTTTTTAATTTGCTTTTCCTGAAAGACCCTGAAAGGAAAAAAGAAATTTTTTTCGGTGTGCTGATCTTCATATACATCCATCCCGTGAATTCGTGTAAATAAAGAAATATTCTTTTGCCTTTTATTGATTATAGAAAATATAAGTGTCCATTGTGTGAACCAATAAGTATACACCAAATGTTTTTGACCATCTTTTTTAAATAAAAGACTTAATGCATTAGCAGCATTGATCCTATGAAGCAAAGTATTGAGATGCTTACTAAAATTAAAAAAATAATACTTACCATAACCCGATCGGATCATTTCATTTAAAAAGATAGTTGTGACCAACATTATATTCTTACTTAAAACAGCTAAACGGTTATACGAACTAAAAATATCCTCGTGCTTTATTATAATATTCTCAGGCAGATCGCATTTTATTGCTGTATTTTTAAAATTCATAGGGTAAACAAAGATCGTATCAAATTTTTTAGAAAGGAGCTCAATTTCATTTTTTAAAAACGGCTCGCCGTTACCATAAGGAAAATCGATCGTGAAAATATTAAGGACCTTATTACTCATTAGCACTTCTACACATACTATCCAACATCATATTTGCAGCCCGGTAAGTGAAATGCAGATTCTCATAATTTAAAGCACTGTCTGTTGTGATCTTATTAACGCCGGAAAAATCGTAGAAATTATTTTTAAACATACCAGATAACAGCTTCTCCAATTCGGGCTCAATTTTGCGTTTATGGAAATTAGGAGGATAAATAATTTTATAATTGATCTTATTTTCTTTAAGTGTTTTTGCGATCTCGCTCAAATGTTCAGTATCACGAGTATCAATTTTCAATTTTTTTTTTGTATAACTTATATAATCTGGTTTAAATACACGTTTATATTCTTCAAAGTTTGTTTCAAGTAAACTATCCGCCAGGGTAGGATAATTTTTACAAGCGTAATTTTTATCTACTCCGGGTTTTGCGAAAGCGTCTTTCATCCAGGCCTCTTTATAATTACCGGTTAACCTATAGTAAATATGTTTAATAAAAAAATAGTCGCTAAAATAATACTTGATGTAATTTGAATAAAAAGTAATATAAGAAACATTAGAACTTATGGGCGTGTGGTTATATACAGGGCCCTGGTAAAATCTATGTGTATTGTCGGTATTCTCAAGAATTCCATCATCCACGAGGATCACAACATTTTTTACTTCCTTTTGTTTATCTATTATCAACTGTAATTTCTTTTTAATATTTAAAACGCTTTCGCCCGGGCAGCCAAAATCAAAAAAATCTTCCGTGGTTGTTCCGCACTTGTATTTCTTAAATGCGTGTGTTCTTGAGTTACCAAAAATAAATGCCGAAGGAGCTTGAGCTTCATACTCGTTTAAATACTTTCTTATAACTATCATATCTTCACTGGTAGCAGCAAGGCAAGTACTTTTGTATACTATTCCAAATGGATCATCAATAGCAAAGAACAACAGGAAAAAGATCAGAGGACTGCCAAAAATAAATGTATTCGCAACTAATTTTTTCAAAACTGAAAATAAATAAACTGGTTCTTTTCAAAAATACCGAAGAAAATACTTCCGTAGATGAGAAAAAAATACATAGAATAACGCACAGGCTTGCTCAACGAATGAAAATAATGAATGATACTTCTGTCTTTCTGCTTCCACTCTATTAGCATTACTGTTGATACAAAAAGAAGTGACAATAAAAACACACCGGCCCCTTTGTTAGCATAAAGTAGTTTTAATCTGGCAAGGTCTGCATTGCTAATAATATTGCTTATTTGTTGCAATAAATTATTCTCTAAAGACCCTACAATATTAAAAGCCTGTTTAATATTTTCTGCCCTAAAAAAGATCCATGCAAATGTTATTAACCCAAATATTAATATACGTTTTACAGGTAAATAAATTTTGAAGGTTCCAAGCATTGCTTTAAGCTCATTTTCGATGATTATATATAGGCCATGCAAAAAGCCCCATAATAAAAAGGTCCAGTTAGCGCCGTGCCAAAAACCGCTTATAACAAAAACTATGAATTGATTTATTTTTGTTCGCGTTTTTGATATTCTATTACCACCCAAGGGTATATATAAGTAATCTCTGAACCAGGTAGATAAAGAGATGTGCCATCTACTCCAAAATTCGGTGATAGTTCTTGAAAAGTAGGGCATCCTAAAATTGATCATCAGATCAAAACCTAATGTTTTTGCAGTACCAATAGCAATATCTGAATATGCGGAAAAATCGAAATAGATCTGCAATGAAAAGAAAACACAGGCTATAATTACAGGTATACCTTCGTAACTTAACTGGTTATCAAATACCTCGTTTACATAAATAGCTAACCTGTCGGCCACAACAACTTTTTTAAACATTCCCCAGGCTATTAGCTTCAAACCATTAACAATGTTAGCGTAAGAAAATTGTTTTTTTTTATGAAACTGGTGCAAAATATTTTGTGGCCTTTCAATTGGGCCGGCAACTAATTGAGGATAGAACATAACATATAAGGCATAGATCCCAAAATGTTTTTCTGCTTTTTGGTTTCCGCGGTATACTTCGATAGTATAACTCATTGCCTGAAAAGTGTGGAATGATAAACCTATTGGCAATAAAATTTTAAGAAAAGGCAAATTGGCTCCACCAATATCATTTATATTATCTATAAAAAAATTATAATATTTAAAAACAAAAAGAACACCAATGTTGGCTATTAAACTAATGATCAAATAGTATTTCCTTTTCTTTCCATCTGTTTTTGCTATTAAGATTCCCGCAAAATAATCAATGATGATCGTTCCAAAAAGTATTAATATATACACAGGAACAAATGCCATATAAAAAACACAACTGCTTGCCAATAAATGAAACCATCTGAATTTATGTGGCAGCAAATAATACACCGGAGTTACGATCAAAAAGAAAAGTATAAACTGTAACGAATTAAACAGCATGGGGATTATAACTCCTTGTTAATTTTATTTTAAAGTAGTTTAAAATAATAATAAAATATGAACATAAAGTATAAGTAAACAGGGTAAGCTCAACTTTAAATGGCACAACTTTAGAATAATTACTTTCTGACATTGCCTTATTTTCAATACACCCGTTAAGCGTTTTAATACTTTTATTAATAATTTCTTCCTCAAGCCATTTTTTTCCGGTTAAGGCAATTAATTTTTGTTTATTTAGATCTAAAGAAATTTCTATTAAACTTTTCGTTACATCTTCAGCGCTTACTGCATTAAACATCGGATATAAATAACTGTAATTTTCGCTATACTCTTTATCATTTCTGCGGCCAAT
The DNA here is from genome assembly GCA_030681615.1 of Bacteroidota bacterium. Classification (GTDB taxonomy): domain Bacteria; phylum Bacteroidota; class Bacteroidia; order B-17B0; family Aurantibacillaceae; genus Aurantibacillus. The sequence goes on along the minus strand of JAUXSA010000098.1, from coordinate 51,787 downwards.
AAAAATTTTTCCAACAGATAAAATTTCCAAAACAGAACCATAAACTACCCAGCTTTTTCCCAATTCTCCAACTCCTATATCACAAAGGTCAATAACGCCGATCAGGTTTTTTCTTAATGTAGTTGGCAACCAATGTACTCTATCTTGTAAACCCAATTCTAAGATCAATTCTTTAGAAGCATTCACATCCGTACCATACTCGAGCAATAAAAGATTTACACGAACTTTAGGAACAGAGGATATAAAATCCCTAAACCCTTTCAAAAAAATTTGGTTTGCTTTATAATGAAAGCTTTCTTTATCTCCTTTCCACTCTTGACGGCAATGCTGAACGATCAGGATATCACTTTCGTTCCTTATTTTTTTTACCCGTTCATAAAATTCAGATTTTTGAAAATAGTTTTCATTATATTGTTTAATATATAAAAAAGGTAAAGCAGGAATTCTTTTACTGTTAACGGAGCATATCTCTTTTACATATCTTTCAAGTTCAGCATTAGTTGGCTCCATTGATATGTATCTGGTATATCTAATTCCGTAATACTGATACTTTGAACAACGCCAGCCTTCGATGCCTGCAATAGTTGGTAATGGTCGAATTTTTTCGAGTTTGCAAAAAGGATACTCAAATAAATCGCTGCCGGCAGGGCAGAAAATGTCAAGTAAAATTCCTGCTTTAAAAAGGTATGCCGGCGCCCAATCGGTTCCAATAAAAAAATTATATCCTTCAAATTTCTTCTTAATGCTTTCCTTACTTTCTTGATGAAATGTAAACTTATTCCACCCTAAATTTTTAACTTCAACGTCAACCTTATCAAAGGTGTCGGCCTCTGGCAAAAAATGCCCATACTCATCTAATAAAAATAAAGTAACACAATATCCCTCATCTTTTAAATACCGCACAACAGTAAACATATTATTATTCATGTTACCAATGCAGGCTATTTTTATTTCGTCTTTCTTCACAATTTATCTTCAAGTATTTTTTTATCCGGAAAATTTACCAATACACCAAAATCCTTTTTTTGATATACTACCATACTACCCATTGCAATTGCATTAGCGCCGCCCTGCTTTATACCAGCAACTAAATGATCGATATTGCCTGCTCCACCATGTGCAATAACTGGCACTTTTGAAATTGATGTGACCTGTTTTATTAATTCAACATCCAATCCATTCCAGGTTCCCTCATTATCAACACTTGTAATAAGTATTTCGCCAACACCAGCTTTTTCTAATCTTTTTACCCATTCTTCAATAGTATATTTATGTTTATCATTTGCTGAATTAGAAACAATTTGATTTTTTCCAAAGAAATTCTTTTTAACATCTATTACACCTATTACAGCCTGTGCGCCATAAACCTCTGAAATTTGAGTAACTAAATTTAGATCCTTGTGAAGGAAACTATTAATAGCCACCTTTTCAATGCCTATATTATAGATCTTTTGCGCCTGTTCAAAGGTCTTTATTCCTCCGCCGTATGCCAATGGCATAAAACATTCGTTAGCTATCTCGGCCAGTAATTTATAATTTGGTTCTCTATTCTTAGGTGTTGCTTCAATATCCAAGAAAATTAATTCGTCAACTTCTTTTTCATTAAAGATCCTAACCGTATTAATTGGATCGCCAACATATTTTGGGTTTTTAAAATTAACAGTTTTAACCAGCCCGTTATCTTTTAATAACAAACATGGTATATAGCGTACTAATAACATTTAAATTTTAGAAAAATTAGTTAATAACTGCATGCCGTATTTATGACTTTTTTCAGGATGAAACTGGGTTCCATACACGTTTTCATTTTGAATAGCAGCATCAAAATCACTACCATAACCGGTTCTTAAAATAGAGTTGTTATTATTATCACAAACCACTTTGTATGAATGTACAAAGTAAAACCTATGCTCTGGCGTAAAGCCTTCGGTTAATTTACTTGGCGTGTTAACTTTTACAAAATTCCAACCCATATGCGGAATTTTAAGATCAGATGTTTCGTCGAATTTAAATTTTATTGTTTTTGCAGGGACAAGATCCAATCCATTTAATACACCTTCTTCACTTCCTCTTGTTAATAGCTGCATGCCCAAACAAATGCCCAAGAAAGGGATCTTATCTACTTTTGCTTTGTGAACTAGTATGGAACGTAAGTTTAATTCGTCAATTTTTTGTACTGCAGAATCAAAGGCGCCAACACCAGGCAGCAAAATTTTTTCAGCGTTTTCGATTTCTTTAATGTCAGAAGTAATTATACATGGCGTACCAATGCGTTTGAGCATATTTTGAACCGACCCCAAATTACCTAAACCATAATTAATAATAGTGATCATTAAATTTCGTCTTTTGAAGTATATTTGATATAAAATGAATGCGGAATGAGATTAAACTTCAGCAATATAAAAAACAGGGGCTTTAGTCTCACAAATGTTTTTTTGTAGGTAGGATAATCTCTAAAAGATTTTAAAGGCAAGGCAATTAATTTATCAAATTCTTCGTCTGTGAGTTTTAAGCGCTTTTTAAAATTATCGAGTTCATCTTTCGTATAGTCTCTTCCTGCTTCTAATAATCTAATTCCTTCTTCTCTGGTAATAACTCCTTCGCGCACGGCTGCTCCATAAGCATTTTTTCGTTGATCCATTTTGAATTTAATAGGAAGATAAAAACCATGTCCAAACCTCGATATTCTATTTTCCATATGATGTCCACCATAATCTTTCCAGTCAAACTCTCTTTTTAGAAGTTCTTTTGCCGCTTCTTTGTTGTAATCCAAATACCATAATGGTCTTATTTTCCGGATACGCTTAATTGCTATCCACTTTATAAATTTATAAAGTGGCATGTTAGGAAACGTTTTTATTTTTTTTGAGCCGAATTGTTTTTGGATGCTGGCAATATACTTGCCGTCCATATACGCCCATCCAAGTGGCGCTACACCTTCTGCTTTAAAAGAATGGCCTTCGATCACATATTGAACGCCATACTTTTCGGCAGCAATATATAATACAGACGCAAGCCCGATATCGCTGCTTGCATCTATTTCGGGAACACTTGCTTTTAGAAAAGATAAGAAGATGTCATCTGCTTCTTCGTTATTTACAATATATGTATACAGATCAACATTGAGTTTGGTTAATACCTTACTGATGTTTTCATTAGCTACAGCATAGTTCCATGTGTTATCGTAATGAACGGCCAGTGGTCTAAGACCGTATTCTAATACTTTGTGTACAAGATACGATGAATCTACTCCACCACTTACACCAATTACACAGTCGTACTTTTTATTTTTACCTGCAGCCTTTATTTCTCTAACAATTTTCAGAAAATCTTCTTCACCTTTTTTTCCGCCTGGAAATTGTTTTTTTAAATTATCATAAAGATCACAATAATTACAAACACCTTTTTCATCAAAAGATATTTTTGGTGTTTCGCTATCATAAAGACAACGACTACACATTATTTTTTCTAATTTATTCATAAATCGCTAATCCAAACCCTTGTTTCCCAAAACTATTTCCATTATAAAACATATGTTTTTTTCCGTTGATAACAATAATATTCGGGTAGCACGTCATTTCACTATCAAAATCATTTTCTGAAATTGTTATGCCTGCTTCAGCATCTTTCCTTATCCATGTTTTACAATCATAGGATTCTGCATAACCCATCCTGTATTTTGCTGTGTCATATACATAACAAAACCACATTTTATAGACCCCATTCTCTTTTATTACTGCCGAGCGTGCAATATTCGTTTCCTTTTCATCTCTAAAGTCAATACAAATGGTTCCATCACGTTTCCAATCAATTCCATTATCAGACTCAGCATATTTTATATGATAAAAAGATTTTAATTGCTCATCTACCAACTCCCATTTAACTCCTGAAACGTAGGTCATTTTCCAAATATTATTCTCAAGGAAGACGTTTGGAGATGTAACCAGGCAAGGATCATATTCGCTCCTTGACATCACGGGTACATTTGATATTTTTTTAAATGTATTTCCATTATCTTCACTTACCGCAAGACCAATTGAAGCATAAAATAAAGGCTGTTTGTAACCTTGATTCCAGCCTATAAAATATAAATATTTTTTATTGTTATAATTAATAATGGATGCAGGAAAAACCCCATGTTCATCAAAATGCCCAATTTTTCCAGGTGAAAGTACAGGTTGCTCAGAAATGTTTATTATATTAAAGTTATTTTTTACATCAAGGTCAACATAACCAATACTTGAAAAGGATTGAATACTTCTTCCTGCAAAATATACTCGTACCGTATTTTCGGAAATAAGATCTGCGACGGGCAATTGCGCGTGAGATTGCAACCATGGATACTGCTGTTCCACTTTAAAAATCAAACCTCTTTTTTTCCAGGCCATTTATTTTTTTACAATAATTGTCCATTCATACAAATTATAATCATGGATAAGATTAACATAACGGGATAATTCTTTTTTGCAGAAATCAAAATAATACAACGGGTCAGCATAATATAAATCTTTTGCTTCAAAGTCTACATATTTCGTAAGGAGGTTAAAAGACATTCCTTTATTTGAATTTTCGAACATGTTTTTTAATGTATCCTTAATATAAGTTTCCCAGCGGTCTTTTTGCTCATCAAATTTCACATTAAAAATACCTGATGTTATTGTATAATCGGCCTTCGTAATTATAGATGCTTCTTTAAAAAAAACAGCTTTACTATCATTTAAATAATCTTTCGCTGCCAGAAGCATTTTTTCGCTTATATCATAGCCATTAAAAAGATTGATATTGTACCCATTCAAAGTAGCATATTTAAACAGCTCTCCATAGCCACAACCAAGTTCATTTAAAGAAAAACTTTCTGACCGATTTTGGACAACCATTAATAATTTTTCAAAACGCAATTGTTGTGTGTTCGGCGAATTCCAGCCAACACTTTTTGAGTCGATCCCAAACTTATCGAAGTTTTCGGAATATAATTTTTCGATCTTACCTAAATCCATTTTTTTTATTTTTGCGGGTATACTGTGGCCTTAGTGCCAATATACGTTTTACCAATTTCTGTATCCTTTACAATAAGACAACCCGCACCCAATGTTGTAAAAGGTGCTATTGTTATTCCATCCCTTAAAGTAGAGTTAACTCCTAAAAAAGAATTTTCACCAATTTTGCAATGCCCTGAAATAACAACGTGAGATGAAATAAACACATTATCACTTATTTTTGAATGATGTCCAATGTGATTACCGCTCCATAAAATACAATTATCTGAAATTTCAACAAATGGTTGAATGGTGTTATCTTCAAAAATAAAACAATTCTCTCCTATGCTTTTTGCGTAATTGGTTGCTTTAGAACTAATGTAGGTTAAAAGCTTATACCCCTTTAATTTTGCCTGATCAAAGAATTTTTTACGCGTTCGGTTTTGATCATTATAACCAATAGCAATATGCATTTCAAATTCAGAAGGAGCGTATTTTTTTTCTATATCTTCGAAGGCTACAAGTGGCCTGTTATAAATCTTGTCTTCGTGAATGTATTCTTTAGTAGAAGTAAAAGCTACTACTTCATATTCACTATCATTGTTTAATAAATAATCCATCACTTCGGCCTGGCCCGAGGTTCCAAATATAATTGCTTTTTTGGTTTTTTTTATCATGATTGTTTTAACGAGCTAAATGGTAATACAAAAAAGTAAGGATACTCCTGTAATAAAAACTCTTTTGATGATGTATAAAGATCTTCTTTATATATTTTGGTGTAATAAAAATAATGATGATCTGTAGTTCCCCATTTCTTTTTAAAGTCGTAAACCCCACCCTGAGTAAGCCATGTGCCGCCCCAATTCCAATTTTCGTAACCATCTTTTATAGCCTCGATCATTGCTTTGTAAATAATTAGTGAGGTTGGCTGAAGATTGCGATGAGATTCTATAACTGCAGGCGTAAAGTATTCAACAGTTTTATTAAAATAAAATAAAAGCAAAGCACCAACTCTTTCTCCTTTGTATTCGGCAATGTAAATTTTATACTCTGTGTTATTGAAAAATTTTGGAATTAGATCAAAGAATTTTTTTTCTTTGGGAATACCGTTTATAGCTTTAATATTATCGTAATGTACCTTATATAAAAAATCAATTGCATCCTGATCATTTGTAGCATAAATATTTACGCCTTCTTTTATTGCTTTACGAATATTTCTTGGTCGCGGATCTTCGAAGCTTTTCATTAAATCGTTTTCAATATCTACAATTCCTTTTGGGAAGTGCGTTATCTGTCCAATTCTTTCGTCTATTTGATCATGTGAAACATTATTACGTAACCAGTTGTCTGTCTCAACATCCAAAGGATTGCTAATAATAGTATAAGCAACGCAACTTTTATGCTGTACTATTTTTTCAAATTCTTGTTTAAGAATTGTACGCACTTCATTTTTATCTGTAACGCTTTCAGAAACGATCATACCACCATTGCTTCCATAAAACGGTAACGAATTGCAGACGCAGCCATGTTTTAAATTATTTTTAAATGCTAAAGGAAAGCAACCAACAATACTTTTATCTTTCAAAACAGTAATGATAATGACCTCACAATTTAAAAAGTATTGCAACAATTTTAAATAAGGTAACGAAGAATAAAGGAGATTTGTACTCGTAGAAAGCAGCAATTCAGAAAATTCATTTTCTATTATTTCATTCGGAGTTTTTATTTGGACGGTATACTTCATTAAAAGCTATTTATTGATCAAAAATTGCTGACACCACATTTCGAAATTCATTAAACTCCAAATTAATAGCCTATGGTTTACTTTTTTATTTATATGCTCATTAATTGTTTTTTCGATAAAGGATTTATTTATAAACGCTGTAGAAACAGTATTACTATTTAATAACAAATCTTTCACATAATCTGCATTTTCTCCTCTGTACCAACTTTCGTCCGGGGCAGAAAATCCTTGCTTTTTACGGTTAATTATTGTTTCAGGTAAAAAATCACACATTGCTTTACGCAAAACAGTTTTTCCATCATTATGTTCATTATAAAGATTTCTTTTATCTCTGAAATCATTCTCATCAATTTTTTTCATAAGCTCAAGTTGTCCAAGTTTATGTTTAACCGGAATTTTTTGCGCAAAATTAACAAGATCGTTATCTAAAAAAGGGAAGCGTTCTTCTAAACCATTTGCCATTGAGAGCTTATCTCCGACGAGCAAGAGACCCGGTAAAAAAGTTTTAATTTCAAAATAAAGTGAGTTGGCAATATGTTGTTCCGGTGTATCATACCTAAGCTTATCATTAAAAGTAAATACACGCTCAAATATCTTACGGGGCTCTTCAAGATCCACACGCTTTAGTACGTCAGCGTTAAATAGTTCTCTTTTTTGATTATCAGGAACCAGGCGTTGCCAAAAATTGTAATATTGATCAAAAAAGTCTTTTTGCCCTATTGATTTAAAAACCCTGTAATAACGCCATGGGTAACCTCCGTATAACTCATCACCACCCGTGCCTTGCAAACATACTTTTACAAACTTGCTGGCCAAACGCGAAATATAATAATTAGGATAACTCATGCCTACCCTTAGATCCTCTATATGTTTTACAACTTTTGGTAGCGACCATCTTAAATCACCTGCATTCATTACTTGCTCATAATGTTCGGTTTTAAAAAAATTAGCCATAAGCTCAGCATCTCTACGTTCATCATAATTGGCTTCAACGCCTGTTACCTGGCTCATATCAAAGCCGCAAGTAAAAGTTGTTAAGCGTTCAACATGTGATGAGGCAATAGCTGTAATGGAGCCTGAATCCATCCCGCCCGATAAATATGAGCCTACAGGTACATCAGATAACATTTGGCGGGAAACCGCTTTTTGAAATAAATTTTTAGTTTCTGAAACCGCATCTTCAAAAGTCATGCTATCATCCGGCTCTGTAAAATCATAATCCCACCAAGGTTTATGAACTATTTCTTTTGTATCAATATTAATAAGTACTGTATTGGCAGCTGGAAGCATAAACACATCTTTAAAAAGAGTGGTATAAGTAAACTGATTTTGAAAAGTAAAATATTCATTTAGTGCATAATGATTGAGTTCATTCCTAAAATTAGGAAATGCCAGGATGCCTTTTATTTCAGATGAAAATAATAATGTTCCGTTTTGAAAATAATAATAAAGTGGTTTTACTCCAAACCTATCTCTGCTCAAATATAGTTGGCGGGAAGGTTTGTGATAAGCGCCTATAGCAAACATGCCATTTAATCGTGTAAAATAATCAGTGCCAAATTCGGCCAGTCCTTCAGCAATTACTTCAGTATCTGTTCCAGAAATAAAACTATGTCCCAGAGTTCTTAATTCTTGTTTTAATTCAAGATAGTTATATACGCAACCGTTAAATGTTATTATCCATTGTCCATCTTTAGATGACATTGGTTGTAATCCTTTATCCGTTGTATCGAGGATTGCCAAGCGCTTATGGCCAAAAGCCATATTATCGTGAACAAAATAACCTTCGCCATCCGGTCCTCGATGGGCGATCGCATTTGCCATTAATTTGATTTGACTTAAAGTAACCGCTTTTTGATTTGTATTATATATTCCGGCAATCCCACACATATTATTTTATTGATTTTAAACAGTAAACTACATATTCATAATCTTCTTTGGTCATTTTATTGAAAAGAGGGATAGACATAGAAAAATCATTACAATCTTTTGCTCCAGAAAAATCATCAGGTTTAAGATTATACTTATCTGCATAATATCCCAGCATATGTGGGGCGTGTGTCCCTGGTCTTGTTGAAACTCCCATTTGCTGAAGTTTTTCCATCATTTCATTTCTGGAAATTGGTGATTTTGATTCGTCAATATAAACAACATAAGATTGCCAACCATGTTTGTAATCAGAATTTACAAGAGGTGTTTTTAGCCAAATAATATCCTTTAATTGCTCGTTATAAAATTCAGCCCATTTCTGACGTTCGTCAATAAACGAATCTAATTTTTTTAATTGTACAATGCCAACCGCAGCTTGTAAATCGGTCATTCTATAGTTATAACCCAACATATTAAAATCAGGTAATATATATGGTTTAGCCCCATGGTGTCTCTGCTCCTCACTTATAGATGCCCCATGATTTCTTAAACTGGAAATGATTTCCGCTAAACGGTCATCATTGGTGGTAATCATTCCACCCTCGCCCGTTGTGATTGATTTTCGGGGATGAAAAGAAAAACAACCAATAATTCCTAAACTACCGGCGGGTTTCCCCTTATAAGAAGCGCCTGCAGCACATGCCCCATCTTCTAGCAAAGGAATACTTCCGGAAATCGCTTTAATAGCGTCCATATCAGCACACAAACCAAATAAATGTACAGGAATAATAACCTTTGTTTTTGCTGTAATTTTCTTTTTTAAATCATTTACGTCAATATTAAAACTATTACGATCTACATCCACAAAGACTACATTAGCACCACAGTATAATACTACATTGGCCGTGGATATCCAAGTAAAAGCCGGAACAATGACCTCATCTCCAGCTTTCACTCCTAACGCTACAAGAGCCAAATGTAATGCTGTAGTAGCGCTAGTAACTGCCATGGCATGTTTTACGCCATGACGTTTAGCGAAAATTTCTTCAAACTCTCTTACCTTTGGGCCAGCAGTTAACCAGCCAGACATGATCGGTTCTTTAGTGGCCTCCCATTCTTCCTGCCCCATCATGGGTTGCGAAATTTGAATGATACGTTTTGTTTTTGAATCCATATTTTTTTATGCTTTAATTTTTACAGGCGAAAATTTATTCTTAAACCAATTTATTTGTTGCGGGAAAAGTTTATTAATTGAGTAACACAAAAATATCAATGACAAATACATAACAAGATCGCTGAATAAAGAATAACGATCAACACTGGCAGAGCCGGTGGTAACAATCAAAAATATATAAGACAAAGAAAAAACAGCAAGAGAAAAACCTAATAAACTAAAAGTATCTGTAAACTTTGATCGCTTTAATAAAATAAAATTTAAAACAAATGAGATCAAAAATACGATGAACCAAACCATGTTTCTTAAAACCTGGTTAAGCCTGAACATGATCTTTAATAGTAGTGGAGGCAAAGTACGTTCCTGAAAACCAACGCTTACAAAAAAACGGCTAAACTCTATTGCCTTTAAATGTTCTTTATAAAGAAGATCCGAGGAAAATACATTTTTTATAGTATGCGTTTGATTGATCTTATTAACCGGATACATTTCTCCCTGCCTTGTGTTATATAAAAAAGACACGAAATTATTTATGATATAATTAAGATAAAGCATACTGTTTTTTTTTCGTCCAAGAGAAACGTAATCTTTAGTTGAGGCGTATATTTGAAAAGACGATTTTTTTAAAGAATCGCTCATATAATTATTGTAAAAATAAATATTATCACAATTCTTTGAATAGATCTCCCTGATCTGTGGGTTAGTTTCGAAAGCCGAATTTATATTATTGATAACTTCGCGCTCGTTCGGATCGATCTTATCGCAATAGTAGTTAAGTGCTTTTTTGATCTCTCGATCATCAGAAAAAGATTCGTCAATAATAAAATTCACAGACATCATCCGGGCAAAATCGCCAAATTTAAATAAAGACAAAGACCCTAAAGTTTTATGATTGTGAAAAGAATAAAAGGCGAGAAAAATAACCAATGGCAAAAAGGAGAGACTAAGGTTACTCCATAAACTAAGATAATTATAATTAGTCACAAACATTAACGCTAAAAGAAGTACAAGGGGTAATAAGGATGATTTAGTTATTATGCTAAATGTTACCAGCATTGAAAATAAAAAAATATGAACGCGGCTTTTTGATCTTATGGCTAAACCATATAGGGCTATACAAATTATAAATAGTGAAAAACTTAATGATTCGGAATATATAATGTACTCTTCTAACCAAAAAAAAGGAAGACAACTAAGCAAAACTAAAAAAAAGAAGATCCATCTTGTTTTTGAAAAATATTTTGTGAACATAAAAAATAATAGTGTCCACGAAAATGCTGATACTATTATTTGTGCCATTACAATGTTAAAGTAATTATGGCCAAATATTTTCCATACAAAAAAAATAAAAAAAGAATAGCCGGGTGGGCGGGTATGATAAAGCGGCGTAATGCCTTCTATAAGATTATATGTATTAAACAGATAAGATGAGGAATCGCCACAGAAAAGAACAATATGAAGTTTAAAAAAGAAAAATAGCTTGATCGATAAAACAGAAACAAAAAACAAAATAATTTTTTGTTTAACGTTTACGTATGTTTTAAAACTATCTACCAATACTCTGAACAAAATAAAATTTATTCTTTTTTTCCAACAGCTATATTTGAAAGACCAAATTTATTAAACACAATTTTGTCTACTACTTTAAAAATTGGGACCAATTTATTATAAAGGTCCATTTGTCCCTCGGGAATAGTATCGTTCTTTTGCAATTTTCCGGAAATGTACCATCCTAAAATACCCATTGCATTAAAGTACTGCTCGTGTATTATTTTAAAGTTGGCGGCAGTTATAACTTTATTGGTCATTTTTTGTGTGTATCTTCTATAATGTTCAAGACCCTTATCAATACCATTATACAAAGCCTGGTAAGCAGGTACCAATATAATTACTACACCGTCTTTTGCGAGAAGTTTGTTAATGTTCTTAAGGGATAAAATATCATTTTCAATATGCTCAACCACATTCAAAGCAAATACGGTATCAAAAGTACCTATGTAGTTTTTATATTTTGTGTCAAAATCAGGATCTACTAGGTCTATATTAACTACCTCTATAGCATTTTGAGCGTTCTTAAATTTGTCCCTTAAAATATCACAATAATTATCCCTAATATCTGACAGGGTAATAGTATATTTTTCTCTGATAAAATATTGAGAGATGTTTCCAATACCGCTGCCTATTTCTAATATTTTTCCCTTACAAAAAGGTTTAATGGTACTATACATCCAAAAATTAAATTTATCTGCTTTTTCAATAACAGATAAAATATCCATTCCCTCGTGGTCTACTGGTTTATAATCAAATTTCTGTGTCATCTTGAAAAAATATTATATTTTAAAATACAATAAATAGCTCTGAAACCATCTTTCCAGCCAATTTTTTTACCATCTGCAAAGGTTCTGCCATAATATGAGATGCCAACCTCATAAACTCGTATGTTGGGTATGCGCGACATTTTTGCAGTTACTTCAGGTTCAAAACCAAATCTTTTTTCTTTTAATTTAATACCTTGTATTATCTCTGTTTTAAATAATTTATAACATGTTTCCATGTCCGTTAAATTTAAATTAGTGAACATATTAGATAAAAAGGTAAGCACTTTGTTTCCTATTGTATGCCAGAAAAACAGAACCCTGTGTGGTTTACCTCCAATAAAACGCGAGCCGTAAACAACGTCGGCATCGCCTTTTAATATAGGCGCTAAAAGAATAGTGTATTCGTTAGGGTCATATTCAAGATCAGCATCTTGTATGATCAAATAATTACCTTTTGCTTTTTCTATGCCAGTGTGTAAGGCAGCGCCTTTTCCTTTATTTACTTCATGTTTATAATAGGCAATATTCAATTCAGCGTTTTTTTTCATGTAATCCATTATCGCCTCTTCGGTATTGTCGGTTGAATAATCGTTTACAATAATTATTTCTTTTGAAATATTATTTGGCAAAGTTGTTTCCTTCACTTTATCTAAAATAAGGTGAATCGTTTTTCCTTCGTTATACGCTGGTATAACAATAGATAATCCTAAATTTTCAGGCATTTTTATCCCTCCATTCAATTAATTTTAAGAGGCCATCGGTTAAACTATACTTGTATTTAAACCCAAGTTCTTTTTGCGCTTTCACAGCGCTGCCAATTCTGTTTTGTACAAGTGACCTTGCATCGTCGGCACTATAAGGTTTGTAGGTAACTTTTAATTCTGATTTTTTTAGTTGTAAGATCAGGTCGCAAAGACTTTTTATTGAGGTTTGCACTTCAGTTCCAACATTATAAAATCCATGATCAATATTGCTTTTTAATGCGTCAACATTACAACGTGCCACATCTTCAACATAAATAAAATCATAAGCCTGGCTACCATCGCCATTTATAACGGGTGCTTCATTTGCATCGATCTTATTAAGCATAATAGGAACAACACCGGTGTATGCTGCGGTTTGATCTTGATGGGGGCCGTATACATTCATATAACGAAGACCTATAACCTTTAAACCATAGCGGTCGTTAAAAGCTGTTGCCATTGCTTCACCCGCTATTTTAGTTGCCCCATAAAAATTTTTATTGTTAAAGGGGTGATCTTCTGTCATTGGTAATTGAACAGCGTCTCCATACACCGAAGCAGAGGAAGACCAGATCAATTTCTTGATCTTATTATTTACACAAGCTTCAAGAACATTAAAAGTTCCTGCAATATTAACTTCAAAAGCAGTTCTTGGATAATCTTTACAATGCAATAACCACATGGCAGAAAGACAAATAACATAATCCATTCCCTGCATGGCAGTATTTAAGATATCAATTTCACGGATATCTCCTCCAATTGGAAATATTTTACAACGCTTATCTTTTAACGATTCAATAAGATATTCTTTTTTTCCGCGCGCAAAATTGTCGTAAACGATAACTTCAGCTACCTCTTCTTTTAATAGTTCGGCAACAACAAAGCTTCCAATAAAGCCTGCGCCGCCAATTACTAATATTTTACTATTTTTTATTTCCATGTTTTTATTTGCAATTTATTTTTTTGACCATTTTGTATGCGGTTTAGTATAACCATGAACTGTTGCCCAAGGATACTCCATATCTTTAGTTTCTGTTTCCTTAAGTATTCTAAAATTATAAAAACTCTCTACATGATCAATTGAATTTCCGGTGTGAAAATAAGATATTGCTAAGCCTATTGAATATTCTCCAGGCATCAAATGATCACTAAACGTAATTGAATATGTATGCGTTCCTTTGTCAAAACTTGTGGGCTTATACATTTCATTTTCAACTGCCATTAAAATATTTTCACCAAAAGCATTTACTATAAATATGGAAATATTAACATCGGTTATTTGCTTAAAGACATCAATTGTAAATTCTAATATAAAATTTTGCTTAAAAAATAGTTCGGTGGTTGGTGTTTGATTAAGGGTTAATATTCTTGCTTGTGTGAATTTTGCTTCACCCGTGTTATATAAGCTTAAATTATCAGGAATAACCCCTTCCTCATTTTTTATTGATTTAGTTTCTGAAGACAGATAATCCGAGATCATTTCATTTGTCTCACCAATACTAATTAATTTTCCGTTTTTTAAAATCATAACCGAAGAGCATAGTGCTCTAATTGACGGCATATTATGGCTTACAAAAAGAACTGTTCTTCCTTCTCCACTAACTTCTTTCATTTTACCCATACACTTTTTTTGAAACTCGGCATCGCCCACAGCTAACACTTCATCAACAATCAAAATTTCGGGCTCAAGATGCGCAGCAATAGCAAAACCTAAGCGAACCATCATTCCTGAAGAATATCGTTTTACTGGTGTATCTATATATTTTGCAACACCACTAAATTCTATGATCTCATCTAATTTAAGTTTTATTTCGGCTTTGGACATGCCCAGTATAGCGCCATTTAAAAAAATATTTTCCCGCCCGCTCAAATCAGGATGAAAGCCGGTTCCCACTTCTAATAGTGCAGCAATTCGGCCTTTTACTTTTACTTCACCTGTGGTGGGAGTAGTTACTTGTGATAAAATTTTTAATAAGGTAGATTTTCCAGCGCCATTCTTACCTATTATACCTAAAACTTCGCCTTGTTTTACATCAAAATTAATATCTTTTAATGACCAAACATATTCGCTGCCGCCACTAATACTTCTATCATTTACATCGCCAATTTTTAAATAAGGGTCTTCTTTTCCTCTTATTTTATGCCACCAGCGGTTTACGTCATGCGACATAGTACCAGTACCGAATTGTCCTAAACGATATTGTTTAGAAATGTTTTCGACTTTTAATACCTCGTTGCCCATTTTTTTTAAAAATTAAACAGTATCCATAAAAGATTTTTCCACCTTATGAAAAATTACCAGGCCTAAAAAAAATAAGACACAAGTAAAACATAAACTATATAACAGGTACAACCAATTAAATTCTCCAACTCCTAAGAAAGCATATTTAAATGTTTCAATAATGCTCGTAACCGGATTTGCAAGGATTAACCATTTATATTTTTGAGGCACAATAGATAACGGGTATACAATTGGTGTAGCATACATCATTAATTGAATACCAAAAGCAATAAGAAATTTAAGATCTCTATATTTTGTAGTCATTGATGAAATTATAATACCGAAACTTAAACCCAAAAAACCCATTAGCAGAATCAAAAAAGGAACAAGAATTAACGTCAAATTTGGATGAACTGTTGTTTGAGTTATTAAATAATAAACCCAAACAGCAATAAAAAGTAAAAATTGAACTCCAAATTTTATCAGATTAGATAAAACAACCGACAACGGAACGATCATTCTTGGAAAATAAACTTTCCCAAAAATACTTGCATTTGCCGTAAATGTATCAGCAGTTTTTATTAATGTATCTGACAAATAATTCCAAAGTGTGATCCCACATAAGTAAAACAGAACTGGTGGCAAACCGTCTGTTGATATATTGGCTAAATTGCCAAAAATAACAGTAAAGGTTATTGCAGTAATAATGGGTTGAATAAAGAACCATGCAGGACCAAGGATAGTTTGTTTATATACAGAAACAAAATCTCTTTTTACAAATAGAAACAACAGATCTTTATAATTTAATATTTCTGATAATCTTAAATCATACCATTTCGTATGAGGTCTGATAATTAGATCCCAGTTTTCTTTTTGGTTTTTCATATTATATTCACCAATATTTCTTTTGGTAATTTAACCCTTATACATTGCCCAATACTTTCCAACAACACTTCAATTTGTTTGTTTTCACCTGCATCCACTACATAACCCTCAACACCCTTTAACACACCCGAAGTAATTTTCACCCTATCACCTTCTTTGTATTTTTTGTTTATTCCATGAGCTTCTAAATGATAACCGAGTGCTACTAATTGTTTTAACCTGTCAATTTCGATCTCTCGTATAACAGCAATTTTTCCTTCGCTTCTAACAAAGTTAACAACGCCTTTAGTTTGCATTACTTTATCATTCTCGTGCAAATCTGTTTTTACAAAAACATAGCCGTGTAATAAAGGTAATTCAACCATTTTTTTTCTGTCACTCCATTGTCTCATTGTTTTTACTAATGGCACATAGGCTTCAATACCTTTAGCATTAAGTGTTTCGCCAATTTTTTTTTCAGTTCTTGAGCTAACATAAATAGCACGCCAATTTTTTATTTTATCAACGGTCATCTCGTTTTTTTATGGCTTCGCCTCCTCAGTCACATACTAAGTTTTAATTTTTGTTGTGTAGTACCCTTAGAGTTTTATATTTAATAATAAAACTCTAACTATTAATATTATTCTCTACTCCATAAAAGAAGCGGATGCATACCAGGTTCCTTTATTTTATTTAAATCAAATTCGTCAGATGTAAAATGTATATACCGTATTTTTTTCTCGATCTTTTTTTCAGCTTTTTCAATTTGCTCAATCAAAAAATTCTTGTTTAAATGATTGCCAACTAAAACCAGGTCTATTATATCCGTTGACTGTCCTTTTGAGAGATTACCGACCAGATAAACTTTTTCAAGATCGCCAATACGTTGTAAAATGTAATCAATTACATATTCCAGACCTACCATTTTTAAAATGATCTTGTTTAAGTCTGAAAATAACGGGTGCTGGGTGTTAACGGTAAAAACTTTTTTGTTTCCCTCGGCGAAAGATTTTAAAAAACCTGATTTTTCGAATTTGTTCAATTCTAATCGAATAGCATTGGTAGATTCTCCAAATTCTTCCTCAAGACTTCTTAAGTAAGCTGTGTTTTTGCTGTTCAAGAAGAACTTGAGCAAAAGCTTAATCCTGGTTTTTGAAGATATTAATGTTTCAATCATAAATGAGTACTAAAACTACTCAATAAGTATATAACAAAGATGGGAAAAATCCATTAAAATAACAATAACCTACAGCTAATTATTTTAAAATTAGGTCTTTAACTTGCAAAAGAATGAATGTTAATAAGAAATTACTTTTTAAAACCGTAACCTTTGCCGTAGCCATAACCATAGCCATAACCATAGCTATAACCATAACCCTGATAATAATAACGTTTTCCGAGGCGAGAAATACCGTTAAGTACCAATAATACATTTTTAAGGTTATTTGACTCAATTACATTTTCCATAAAAGTAATTACACGTTTTGAGCTTGTCTTTGTATTTAATACAAAAATAGTAGCGTCAACCTGCTGCACTAAATAAATTGAATCGGATAATAAACCTGCTGGAGGAGTATCAATAATAACAAAGTCAAAATCCTGTTTTGCCCTATCGAGCAGCTCTTTTAATTTATTTGAGAGTACAAATTCGGATGGATTAGGAGGAACAGGGCCGGCGTAAATACAATATAGATTTGGAATGTGAGTTTCATTAATGATCTCTTCGTAGCTATTCATTCCCGAGATACATGTTGTTAGACCCTTTGTTTGAGGAGGAAGTCCAAACCTTTTAAAAATACGGGGTTTATGCAGATCAAGCTCAATTAAAACTGTTTTTTTTCCACTTTTCGCAAAAATACAGGCCAGGTTGGCGCTTGTGAATGTCTTTCCCTCGCCAGGCGAAAAGGAAGTAACTAAATATGTTTTAGAATCGATTCCAATATTAGCATAAAGCAAATTTGTGCGCAGATTTCTAAAAGCCTCGGAGATTACTGAATTAGGACTAAAATCAACGATCAAACCATCATTATTTTCTTCTTTTACATAAGGTAAAACGCCAATTAAAGGTAGCTCTGTTAATTCACGTAAGTGCTCAACAGATTTAATTTTCGAATAAAAGAAAGCACGCAATACAATAATTAATACAGATAATAGTAGGCCAAACGACAAAAATGACTTTTGGATTCCCGGTTTATCTGGAGAAACAACACCAACATTCCTTGGCGATTCAACAATTTTTATATCTGGCACAATACCTGCTTTAGCAATTTTTGTATTGGCTTTCTTTTCTAATAAAAAATTATAAAGCTGTTCGCTTACATCAGACCTACGCTGAATATTTAAAATATCACGTTGCTTACCGGGAATTAATTTTGCCTCATTGATGTAAGTTAAAATTTCTTTGTTAAGGCCCTCAATTTGCTGATTTGCGGCCTTTCGCGTGTTATTAATATAAATTAAAAGGTCTTGTTTTGTTTTTTTAATACTTGATTTTAGATCCGCAACAACCGGGTTTGTTTCCTTTGCTAAATTGTATACCCTATTCAATTCAATTTGTTTTGAATAAAGATCATTCACTGCGGTAGACAAAAATCCTGATTTTTCAAAAATGAAAATATTTGGCGGTAAAAATTGTGGATCCTTATCTTCAATGATATATTTTTCAAGATCACCTAGAGCTATTATCTGAAGCTGAAGTTGCGATTTTTGGCCATCATAATTGCTTATTTTACTTAAAAAATCGCCTTGCTCCCAATTAAGATCAATGATCGATTTGCGCTCTTTATAATTTTGCATAGTGTCTTCTATGCTTTTTAATGAAAAAGTAATTTCGTTTAATTGCCTGTCTATGTAAGTAATTGTTCTTTCATTTAACTCAAATTTTGTTCTCAGCTTTTCAGCGGCATAAACGCTGTTAAGAGTGTCTAAAATGAGTGTGGCTCTCTCGGGGATAATATCGTTTAACTTTACAATTAAGATATTGGTGTATTCAGGATTTTCAATCGTGAGGTTACCTTGTATACTCGAGATCAAATAATCTTTACTATGAATGCTAAATTGGTAAAAGATCTCTTTAAAGGACTCAACTTTTTTTTCGGTAAAGATCTCTGTTCGCTTAACATTTATTTGCAAATCGGTATCAATCAGGTCTTGCTCAAACTTACCTTTTTTTACCTGTTTAATTCCGCCCTGATCATAGCTTATTTCATAGTTATTGTAATCAATAATTTTAAAATCAAATATTTGTTCGTAGTAGTCCGAATTAATAGAGTTAATTTTAATATATATAGGGATAGCGTTAAACTCTTCAGTCGTCCTTACCTTTCCAACAATAAAATAGGATATCTGGATCCTGTCTACTAATTTATCAACCACCTTGCTAGACAAGTCATAGGATTGAATGATCCGTTGCTCATTTAGATTATCTACATAAGAACCATATGAATAAAAATTTGCATCACTTAATACATTATTTTGATAATAAGTATCGTTTACTTTTAATAAAAATTGCGTTGAAGCCTGGTAAATATTAGTTAACCTGTAAACGTAAAAAGTGCCTATAACGTAAAAGATTGGCAAAACAACTATAGGAACCCACCAATTGCTTTTAATAATACGAAGCAAGAGATTAAGATCTTTTTGAGAAACAATTGCCTGCTTTTTAGTATTTGATGGGGAAGTAGCCACTATTGGTTTTAGTTAACAAATATAAAGTTTTAAAAGATATTCTTGTTTGATTTATTTTTTTTTTATACATTTATACTCTGAAAATGAAGATTTTAAAACGTACTCTCGTATTGTCTCTTATACTGTTTGGTAGTCAGGTTTTGTTATCTGCTCCACCACCTCCTCCTGGCGGTTCGCCCGGTTGCTGGCCTCCACCTTGTGTTCCAATTGATGGTGGTATTACATTTTTAATCGCAGCAGGCGCTGCATACGGCGCAAAAAAATTAGTTGACGCCCGCAAAAAAAATAAATCAATAATCTAAGTTTCCTGGTTTCATGAGGGCTGTATTCAAACAAAATGCCTTTATTAAATTCATTCTTACAGCTGGCTTTCTTTATTTCTTCCTTTACCTTATCTACCAGTTTGTTGTAAAAAGATATACTTATTACGATCAAAAATTTATTGGTTCCATTATTCATGCTGTTAATTTTTTGCTGGAAGGTATTGGTTACAAGACCTTTACGGTTCTGCAAGATCGTGATTATCAAATAATTGGAATAGATGGTTCGAATGGGGTTTGGATTGGCTCCAACTGTAATGCCATTACATTATTCTCTTTGTTTTCGGTTTTTATTATTGCTTATCCCGGCAAGATCAAAAATAAACTCTGGTACATTCCTTTAGGAATTTTAGCTATCCATATTTTAAATATTTTAAGGGTAATTGCCCTTGTTTTAATAGCTTATTATTACCCGCAATTCCTGAATTTTAATCATACTTACACGTTCACATTTTTGATCTATTCCTTCATCTTTTTTCTTTGGATGCTTTGGGTAAATAAATATTCCATTAAAAATTCAACCGCAGTATGAAGATCAAAAAAATAATTTTTTTTCTCATCATTTTTGGCTGCCTTGGTTATTTCAGGGAGTTTTTTTTTGTGAACTTAAATAACATCATGTTTCAGAAATATTATAACCATACCGATCTGCCTATCCCTTCTGTCATGTTATTCTTCAATTCTTTTTCTTACAAGACCTTATACTATTCAAAATACTTTTTATCATTGCTTTGGATAGGCCTTTTCTTTATTGCCAATTACATGGCTCTCAAACATCTCACTGAAAAAAAAATATTATTAAAATTTCTTGCTTACTCTTATCTCATTTTATTATCTTTAGCGGCAATAGCAATGGTCTACGGGTATTTTATTAACGGCCGTCTGCAGGATGATGAGTATACCTTTAGCCGTTGGTTACTTGGTATAGCGCAGTCACCCATAATTTGTTTAATATTAATTGCCTCTGAAAAACTATATACAAAATCGACAGCATCATGATAAAAAAAGATACAGCCATCTTTAAATTAATTAAAGAAGAACAACACCGCCAAACCGAAGGCATTGAATTAATAGCCAGCGAAAATTACGTAAGTAATCAGGTAATGCAAGCCATGGGCAGTGTTTTAACTAACAAATACGCCGAAGGTTTACCCTTTAAACGTTATTATGGCGGCTGTGAGGTAGTAGATAAAGTTGAACAATTGGCAATTGACCGTGCAAAGGAATTATTTGGCGCTGCTTGGGTAAATGTGCAACCGCACTCGGGCGCACAAGCAAATGCAGCAGTTATGCTTGCCTGCTTAAAACCCGGCGATACTATTTTAGGTTTAGACCTTTCGCATGGCGGACATTTAACGCATGGCTCAGCCGTTAATTATTCAGGTAAATTATATCGCCCTACTTTTTATGGTGTTGAAAAAGAAACAGGTTTAATTAGTTACGATAAATTAGAAGCAACTGCAAAGGCAGAAAAACCAAAAATGATCATTTGTGGTGCCAGTGCTTATTCACGCGATTGGGATTACGAACGTTTACGCAAAATTGCAGATGCTGTTGGCGCTATTTTATTAGCCGATATATCCCACCCAAGCGGATTAATTGCTAAAGGAATTTTAAACGATCCTTTACCGCATTGCCATATTGTAACTACAACTACACACAAAACATTACGTGGCCCCCGTGGCGGTATGATCATGATGGGTAAAGATTTTGAAAATCCATTCGGTGAAAAAACACCAAAAGGCGAAACAAAAATGATGAGCGCTATGTTGGATATGGCTGTGTTTCCCGGAATACAAGGCGGGCCGTTAGAACATGTTATTGCGGCAAAAGCAGTGGCGTATGGCGAAGCTTTAACTGACGATTACATGCATTACTGCATACAATTAGTAAAAAATTCGCAGGCCATGGCAAAAGGTTTTATAGATCTTGGTTATAATATTGTTTCTAAAGGCACAGACAATCACATGTTCTTAATTGATCTTAGAAATAAAAATTTAACGGGCAAAGAAGCATTAGCTGCTTTAGAACAAGTTAATATTACTGTAAATAAGAATATGGTGCCTTTTGATGATAAATCTGCTTTTGTTACTTCCGGCATACGCATTGGCTCACCGGCTATTACAACGCGCGGCTTAAAAGAAAAAGAATGTGTAAAGATCGTTGGTCTTATTGACGAGGTTCTAAAAAATAAAGACAACCCAAAAGAATTGGCGAAAATTAAAAAGAAAGTAAATACCATGATGGTGAAGTACCCTCTCTTTAAAGCATAATATTTTTAGCCACAGATTGCACTGATTCGCGCAGATAAATTTTAAAAACTAATCTGTGTTATCCGCGAAATCTGTGGCTTTTAAATTTCAAACTCCTGTTTAGCCAACTGCTTTTCAGGAGTTTTTAATTCAATGGTGTATTTTCCTTTCGCCAAACCGTTCATCGGTAAGTTCAATTCATACGCTTTATTTGAACATGGCACTAACCACTGACTTTTAATTTCACAAACAGGTAATCCCTTCTCATTAAAAACATATAGAGATACATAATCTTCTTTATCATTTGAATAATTCATTTTCCCTCTTAGATACAAAGGAAAAGTTTGCATACTACCACCGGCATACAGAACCGTTTTGGTGATCATAGAGTACCAGGGTAGTTTCTCGCCTTTTAAATTGGCAACCAATTGTTTTAAAGGTAAAAACGATGAGTCTTTTGCTGAAGCAACATTAGCTGTTGATTGTTTATCGCTAATGGCCCAGATAGCTTGTTGTTCAATATCTTTATCAAATTTAGAAACACTTAAATATTTTGCGAGGCTCACTAAATTACTATCAGCGAGTTTATTTATATCATACTTTGCACCGGGCGCCGGCGAATGATTAGAGGCCTGGCAACAATATCCTTTTACATCAAAAGACTTATTCTCCAGTTTCTTCATCACAATTATTTCTTCACGGGTTATTAAAATATCCTGATTCTTTTCATCCATAGAATTTAATCTCCTTCCGGCTTCCACAACTATAATTAACGAATCGTTACTCAAATTTTTAAGGTCCATCTTAATACAATAACCCTGGTAACCCCCTAAACTTTTTACCTGGGCTTTTACCATTTTAAGGTCAAGTGCTTTTTGTAAATACATTTTTTGGCGTGTAGCGGTCACTTGCAGACTCATTATTAAAACACAGAAAATTATTTTGTTAACCATTTTTCCCTCCTTTTATATAAATAACTAATAACATTCGCTTTGGTTACAATATATATTTTAGTATTTTGGCTTAGATTTTAAACATGGATAGGTTTACAGGTATTATAGGCATTATTGTGATCTTTGGCATTGCTGTTCTCATGTCAAACAATAGGAAGGCGATCAACTTACGTTTGGTGTTCAGTGGCCTGGCGCTGCAACTTTTAATTGCTGTGTTAGTTCTTAAAGTACCTTTCATTACCAGTTTTTTTTCCTGGCTGGGAAGAGGCATGGGGAAGATAGAGCAGTTTGCTGTGCAAGGGGCTTCTTTTGTTTACGGTGGAATTATGGTTGATAAGCATGATGGAACTTCTGTTTCGTATGGAGCGCCGCACACCTTTGTTTTTGCTTTTAGTGTTACCGCTACCATTATTTTAGTTTGTGTTTTAGTAGCCATCTTATATCACATTGGCATTATGCAGCGCGTTGTAGCATTAATAGCAAGGGTAATGAATTTTGTGATGCGTGCCAGTGGTGCCGAAGCATTAAGTAATGTTGCAAGTGCATTTGTGGGCCAGGTTGAAGCGCAGGTTATGATCCGCCCCTATTTACCAAGCATGACAAAAAGCGAATTACTTTCTTCGATGGCGGGTAGCATGGCTTGTATTGCAGGTGGAATACTAATTGTGTACGTGAACATGGGAGCCCGCGCAGAATATCTTTTAACCGCCAGTTTAATGGCAGCCCCTGCAGCGATCGTTATTTCAAAAATTATTTTTCCTGAAACAGAAGAACCTGTTACAAAAGGTACAGTTAAACTTGAAGTAAAAAAAGAACATACTAATTTAATTGACGCTATCTCGCATGGCGCAGGCGACGGAATGAAAATTGCCATTAACGTAATTGCAATGTTAATTGGGTTTATTGCTTTAATTGCCATGGTAAATTATGGTCTCGGAAAAATTTATCCAGGACTTTCACTTGATTTTATTTTTGGGAAATTATTTTATCCGCTGGCCTGGTGCATGGGTGTGCCCATGGATGACGTACAGCAGGTTGCCACATTAATGGGACAAAAATTAACCATTAATGAATTTGTAGCGTTTGATACCATGACACATCATTTAGCAAAACCTTTAAGCGAAAAAGGATTGATCATTGCCAGCTTTGCTATTTGCGGCTTTGCTAATTTCAGTTCAGTGGGCATGCAAATTGGTGGTATTGGGGCATTGGTGCCAGAACGACGGGCAGATCTTGCTAAGCTGGGAATACGCGCTCTAATAAGCGGCACTCTGGCAAGTTATCTTTCTGCAACCATTGCAGGCATGCTTATTTAATATTAGGTTGCATGGGAAAAAAAATTGCAATATATTTTCTTTTTTTTGTCGGTTCTTTTTATGCCCAAAACCTTGATTATAGAATTTTAAAATCCGTTAACCAAACTGATATGCCTTGTTGGGATAAAACCATGAAAGGCGTTTCCTTCTCTGTTTATCCGGTAATGCCGGCAAGCGTTATTGGCATATGGACACATGGTTATATTAATAAAGATGAAGTAATGATGCGCAATGGTTATAAAAGTGCTATAACCATTGGCTTTGCTATTGCGGCATCTACAGGTTTAAAATACGCTGTAAACCGAACACGACCATATACACAATATCCAAACGATATAATAAAACGGGATCATTCCGGCCCCTACTCTTTTCCAAGCGGACATACAACAGCCGCTTTTGCAACCGCAACAGCAGTTAGTTTAAGTTACAAAAAATGGTATGTAACTGCGCCAGCATTTGCTTATGCCAGCCTTGTTGGTTATTCGCGTATGCGTTTAGGTATGCATTATGGTACCGACGTGTTAGGAGGAATTATCCTGGGTATTGGCAGCGGTTTATTAACCTGGCAATTAGATAAATCGTTTAACAAGAAGTAATTTTTATTTTAAAAATTCTTCGATAGAAGCATAAATATAGCTCAACTCTTCTTTAGTGATTACATACGGAGGAAGTATATAAAAAATATTTCCAAGCGGCCGCAGCAGAATTCCTTTTTGTAAAAAGAAATCAGAGATAGTTTGAGAAGCGTTATTTAAATAGTGTGTTTGTTCTTCTGTTTGTAATTCAAAAGCAATAATAGTTCCTTGAACCCGAACATCTTTTAATTTTGAGTTAGTTTCGATCTTCTTTTTGAATTGAAGATGTTGCTCTTCTATCATTTTAATTTGTTGCCAGGTTTCTTCTTTTTCAAGAAGATCTAAACTTGCTAGCGCTGCGCTACAGGCTGTAGGATTAGCCGTGTAACTATGCCCATGAAAAAAGGTCTTTGTTTTGTCCTCACTTAAAAATGCATCATAAATAAATTGTGCGCAACTGGTTACTCCTAAAGGCATATAACCACCGGTTAACCCTTTGCTTAAACAAATTATGTCTGCTTTGTTCTTTAAATGATCGTTCGCGAAAAATTTCCCCGTTCTTCCAAAACCTGTCATTACTTCATCAGCAATAGTAATAATATTATTTTGGTTACAGATAGCAATTATTTCGTCTAATAATTCCGCTTCGTACATTAACATTCCGGAAGCACCTTGCACTATGGGTTCAAAAATAAATCCCGCAATTTCATGTTGCTCCGACCATAATTGAATTGTATTTTTCAATTCAATTATATTCTCTTTTGTTGGTAAAGGAATGTGCGCTACATTAAATAACGAATTCTCAAAAGCATTATTAAACACATTTCTTGCTCCCACACTCATACCTCCAAAAGTGTCTCCATGGTATGCATTTTCAAAAGCAATAAAGAGTGGTTTATTAATTTTTTGATTGTGCCAGTATTGAAGGGTCATTTTTAATGCCACCTCAACTGCTGTAGAACCATTGTCGGAATAAAATATCTTTGATTGATTGTTCGGAAGATGTCCTAAAAGTCTTTCTGCCAAAGTAACTGCCGGCACATGCGTAAAATCAGAAAAAATTGAATGTTCAAGATTTAATAATTGTTCGCTAACTTTTTTGGAGATGTAAGGGTTACAATGTCCATGCAAATTAACCCACCAACTGGAGATCGCGTCAATATATTTATTGCCTTTATCCTCAAAAAAATAAACACCTTCGCCTTTTACGATAGTAATTGCAGGCTTGGCAGTTAGCTGATGTGTGAACGGATGCCAAACAAATAGTTTATCTTTTTCGGAAACGCTCATTTAATTTGCAAATAAACTCATGTCAATTTTTTGTGCCAGGCCTAAAATACTTTCTTTGGATATTTCTGTTACTTCAGGAATTTCGGCAATAATAGGCAACTCAGCGTAATTAATTATAGTCGATCGCACAGCGCTATCAAAAGTTCCGATCAACACCAGACCTTTAATTTCAAAACCATTTTTTGTGAGGTAATCAATACTTAATAAAGAATGGTTTATGCAGCCTAAATAATTCCTAATTACCAAAACAATTTCAGCTTCAAAAAAAGTAGCCATATCAATTACAAAATATTGTTCATTCAATGGAACAAGGATACCTCCCGCACCTTCAATAACAAGATCATTGCTGGTTAGAGGAGGTTCCATTATCTCCATTATTATTTTTTCCCCGTTCAATGATGCAGCCAAATGTGGCGATACAGGCTGCTCGTAACAATACTGTTCCATATGAATAGTACTGGTTTGATTGGTAAGTAAATTAGCGACTGTGTCTTTATCCGTTCCATTTGCTATTCCGCATTGTACAGGTTTCCAGTAGTCTGCTTTTAAAGCTTCGGTTAAAATGGCTGCAACAACTGTTTTTCCAACACCGGTGCCAATGCCTGTAATAAAATATTTATTCATAAAGTACTTTGTATTTGTTCGATCAAAAGATCTGTTTCTTGTTTTGTATTAAACGCATGAATGCAAAAACGGACCCGCTCAGTACCTTCTTTTACAGTTGGGCTTTTAATTGCTTTTGCGTAAATGTTCTTTAATGCTAATTTTTTTTCCATCAGATCAGCTTTGTTATTACTGCCAACAACCAGGCTATGAATAGCACTTTGGCTTTTTATCAAAGCTTTAATAGTATTGGTTTTTGAATAAAAATAAGAAATGTTATTCTGCAAAACATCTTTCTGATTCGTTTCAATTAATAACTGATAGGCGTTCAATATGGCATTAACACTGTGGTTTGGTAAGGCTGTAGTATAAATAAACGAGCGGGAAAAATTGATCAAATAATTGCTTAATAGCTCATCACCAACAATTGCAGCCCCGTGACAACCCATTGCTTTGCCATAAGTGTAGATCCTTGCAAAACATTTTTTTTCTATCCCTAATGCGTTACATAATCCTCTACCCTGGTTTCCAAAAACACCAATAGCATGAGCTTCGTCAACAATTAAAAAAACATTTTCCTGTATCTTAAGTAATTCGGTTATTTCAAGCAACGGGGCAAGGTCACCGTCCATTGAATAAACACTTTCAACAACAACATAAATATTTTTAAAATTATGCTGATGTCTTTGAATAAGATCTTTTAGAGCATCTATATTATTGTGTTTAAATTTGTAATGTGTGGCGTGACCTAATCTTATACCATCGTATAACGATGCATGAATTAATTCATCAAACAAAACAAGATCATCTTTTTGAGGCACACTCGAAAGCAAACCAAGATTAGCATCGTAACCCGAATTAAAAATTAAAGCGCTTGAAGCATGATGAAATAATGCGATCTGTTTTTCGGCTTCTTCAACAAAAGTTGAATTACCGCTAATTAAACGAGAGCCGGTAGAACCATATACCGTTTCCTGTTTAAGATTTGAAGTTTCTAGTTTTTTAGAGAGCAATCCTAATTTGGAAAATCCCAGATAATCATTACTACAAAAATCTATTGATGGATAATTGGTTGTGAGCTTTCTTAACATTCCTTTTTGTTCTCGCTCCGCAAGTGCTTTGAACAAATGGTTTGGAATATTTTTACCAGACATGTTTAATGTGAAATTTCTTCTTCTACAGTTTTATCTGCAAAAGCTTTTTTAGGACTTAATCCTAAGATCTTAAACATCTCCATATCCTCATTATATTTTGGATTTGGAGTAGTTAATAATTTATCGCCTGCAAAAATAGAATTAGCACCCGCCATAAAACAAAGTGCTTGTCCTTCCATGCTCATGGTTAAGCGACCGGCACTTAAACGTACTGCGGTTTTTGGTAATACAATTCTTGCAGTAGCTATCATGCGCACCATATCCCAAATTGGAACGGGTGGTTGATCTTCCATAGGCGTTCCTTCAACCGCAACTAATGCATTGATGGGAACACTTTCCGGTTGCGGACGAAGGATACTTAATGTATACAACATTCCAATTCTATCTTCTGCACTTTCGCCCATGCCAATAATACCCCCAGAGCAAACTGTTAAGCCTGCTTTGCGTACATTCTTAATCGTGTCCAAACGATCGTCAAATGTTCTGGTAGAAATAATTTTATCGTAATTCTCTTTAGATGTATCAATATTATGATTGTAAGCGTATAATCCTGCCTCTGCTAGTTTTTTTGCCTGCTCTTCTGTTACCATCCCCAAAGTAGCGCATACTTCTAATCCTTTGCCGTTAATGGTCTTTACCATATCCAACACTTTATCAAAATCTTTATTATCGCGCACTTCTCGCCACGCAGCTCCCAAACACATGCGACTTGCGCCACCTTTTTTTGCATTATCGGCACAAGCACTTACCTCTGCAACATCCATTAATTTATGAACTTTAACTTCTGTATTATAACGTGCTGCTTGTGGACAATAAGAACAATCTTCGGGACAACCCCCGGTTTTAATAGATAAAAGAGAGCTCACCTGAACCTCACCTATTTTATGATATTGTTTGTGAACTTCGGCTGCTTTAGAAATTAATTCCAACAAAGGAGTATTGTAAATATCAAGAATTTCCTGTTTGGTCCAGTCTTTAATCATAGCAATAAATATAAACAAAAATAAATATTAATTCAAAATAAAATAAGCGCTAATTTGAATAGTTATTCATCAAATTACGATCCTACCGTCGCGCATTACCAAGGTTCTATCGGCCATGGCGGCCAACTCTGAGTTATGTGTAACAATTACAAAGGTTTGGTTAAATTCATCACGCAATTTAAAGAACAATTGATGTAATTCTTTTGCATTAACGCTATCCAGGTTACCGCTTGGCTCATCGGCAAAAATAACTTTTGGGTTGTTCATGAGTGCTCTGGCAACAGCCACGCGTTGTTGTTCGCCGCCGCTTAACTCTGATGGTTTATGATCTACACGATCTTTTAAATTAAATAACTCCAGCAATTCTTGTGCGCGCTTTTCAGATTCTTTTTTACTCTTTTTTGCTATCATAGCAGGAAAACAAACGTTCTCGATAGCTGTAAACTCCGGTAATAATTGATGGAACTGGAAAACAAATCCAATATTTTGATTGCGGAAAGCCGCTAATTTTTTTTCGTTGAGTTTAAAAACCGACTCGTTATTAATGATCACTTCACCTTCCGAGGCCCTGTCTAAAGTGCCGAGAATAGTTAGTAACGTTGTTTTGCCTGCGCCCGAAGAACCAACAATAGAAACGATCTCGCCCTGATTTATCTCAAGATCAACCCCTTTTAGAATTTCCAGTTCGCCAAATTTTTTTCGAATATTTTTTCCTATGATCATTTTCTTGCCACTAAGGCTCTACGGCGCTAAGATACATAATAGCTTTTTATTCATGCAAGTAGAATAAATTTTTCTTTGTGAAACTTCATGTCTTCGAGGCTTTGCAATATTAACCTAAGTATAAATAGCACATAAAGGTAATAAGTAAAATGCCAATTACATCTAAAACAAGGCCAACTCTTAGCATATCTTTTATATGGATCTCTTTTGTGCCAAAAACAATAGTGTTTGCCGCGGTTGCAACCGGTAACATAAAGCCTAAGGATGCTGCGAAGGTAGCAGGCATCATTAACAATAAAGGTGCCACGTCAAGATCTTTTTGCAAAGCTATCATTACAGGAATAGCCAATTGGATACTGGCAATATTAGAGGCAAATTCGCTAATAATAGTTACTATGATACAGATCCCTAATATAATTAATACAGGCGAAACTCCTTTTAATACCGTTAAGCTTTCTGCGAGCCAATGACTTAAGCCGGTAACTTCAAAACCATAGGCCAATGCAAAACCGGAACCAAACATTAAAATAATATCGTAGCGTAATTTTTTCGCGTCGTCCCATATCAATAAAGCCTCGCCCTTATTTGCTTTTGATGGAACTAAAAATAAAATAAGTGCGGCAAGAATGGCAACAAAAGCGTCATCAACATATTTTGGCACAACAAAAATATGATTCCAGCCTTTAAATTTAAAGTTCCCAAAATCAATATCAGCCCTTGTAAACCACATTAATATACAAGAAATAAAAATAGCGAAGACCCATTTTTCTTCCCACGAAAATTTACCTAGTTTTTTATACGCATCCTGAAAAAACGCTTTGTGAATTTTTAATTCGACTTTTTTTCTTATAAAATAAAAGTTCAGAACAAAAAAAGTAAGTACTAAAAAAGTTAAAGAAATTGGATAACCAATTGCACTCCATTTTAAAAAATTAAGATCATTTGCTAATGGAAAAGCTTCTTTATATGCTTTAAAAAAATACATATTTGGAGGTGTACCAACTGGGGTTGCCATACCACCAATAGTTGCAGAAAAAGCAAGTCCTAATAATAAAGCCGCTGCAAACTTGCCCGAATTTTTCTCAATATATTCTCTTGTTTCGTGCACCAGCGCAAAAACAGCACCAAATAACATCATGGTTGTGGCAGTATTACTGATCCAATTACTGATCAAATACGTTGATATCATTACGCCAAATAAAATGGTTGAAGGTTTAGTGCCAACCACTGATAGAATTTTTAAAGCGATTCGTTTATGTAGCTGCCATTTTTCGATAGCAAAAGCCAACATAAAACCACCAATAAATAAAAATACAATGCTATCTGTATATTGCTGCGAGACCGTTTTACAATCGGCAATACCAAGCACCGGTAACATTAAAACCGGAACCAGAGCTGTTACGGCAAGATTAACTGCTTCGGAAAACCACCAAACAACCATCCAAATAGCCACACCTGCCATTAAACTAACCTGATGGTTATCCTTATCCAGATCAATAAAAAACCAAAAGATCAGGGCCATCAAGGGCCCCAGGGCCTGAAAAAAATATTTTCTGTTGGAATTCAAATACTATAAAAAGTTAAAGTCTGCATGAAGATAATTTAAAAATTCATTCCTCTTTAATTATTTTGTTAATTTTGTTTGATATGGCTAATATATTTACGTTTATTAAAAACTCAAGAATTTTTGTTTCAGAAAAGCTGTGGCATATCAGGCTTGACAAAGTTGATAAAAGACAGGGTTTTTTAATTAGACAGTTGCGTATTTTTTCTTTAGCCGTTAAAGGATTTAACCAGGATAAATGTTTAACTAAAGCTACAGCATTAACTTTTTATACTTTATTTTCTATCGTACCTATTCTTGCTTTAGGTTTTGCAATCTCTAAAGGATTTGGATTAGAAAAAGACCTGCAAATACAGATCTTAGAAAAATATCCTGAGTATCATGACGTTCTTACGAATGCATTTGTATACGCCAACTCAATGCTTTCAAACGCTAAAGGTGGAATCATTGCAGGATTTGGTATAGTTTTATTATTATGGAGCGTTTTAAAATTGTTGGTAAATATGGAAGCCGACTTTAACGAGATCTGGGAGATAAAAAAAGGAAGAAGCTGGGTAAGAAAAATAACCGACTATTTAACTGTAATGCTTGTAAGTCCTTTGTTATTGATTATTTCCGGTGGATTAATAGTTGCTATTCAAACTAAGATAGGTAATATTGGAATGCTTGGCTTTGTTGGAACGATCTTTATAAAATTATTGGCGTATTCATTAATGACCGGCGTATTTACTTTTTTATACCTTGTTTTACCTAACACTAAAGTAAATTTTAGATCAGCTGCTGTTGCCGCTGTGGTTGCTACAATTTTATTTGAATTACTTGGCTGGGCTTATGTAAAATTTCAAATAGGCGCCAGCTCTTTAAGTGCTATTTATGGGGGTTTTGCTGCATTACCATTATTTTTAATTTGGGTACAGTATAGTTGGTATGTAGTTTTATTTGGGGCCGAGATTGCTTTTGCCAATCAGAACGTCGATCATTATGAGTTGGAAAACGAAATAACAAAGTTAAGTGTTCGCTACAAAAAAGTAATTGCATTAATGATAGGCAGTCTTGTTGCAAAAGGATTTTACAATGGTGAAAAACCAATGACCGCAATTGATATTGCTCTTAAACTGGATCTTCCTGTTCGTTTGGCACGCAACATTATTAACGAATTTGTATCTGCCGGAATTTTTATTGAAATGAAAACGGATAAGGACAAAGAAGTTGTTTACCAACCTGGTATAACAGAAAGCAAACTTACTGTTAAGCAAGTTATAGAGGCCTTAGAAAAGAATGGCGTAAATACTTTACCGATCAACGATACAAGTGAACTTATCCACATTAACCAATTAATGAAAGATCTTGACAAATCAATGGATAACGAACTTGGAAATACTTTTATTAAAGACATTGTAAAATAATTGATCAGGACAATAACCATAATTATTTTTTTATTTTTTACTCATTTTGTTTCTGCGCAAAATGATACAATTGTTTTGGGTAAGGATACTAGCACTCAAACTAAAAGCGAAAAAAAGGCAATTTATTCAGACGCGCGTAAAGCAAGTATCATGAGCGCTATATTGCCAGGTTTAGGTCAGGCTTACAATAAAAAGTATTGGAAAATTCCTATTGTATATGCAGGGCTCGGCGGCTTTGGTTACATGTTCATTACCAACAACAAACAGTACAATTTATACAGGACCAATGTGAGGGCTTATTACGATGAAGATTCAACAACAATTCCTACATTAACAAACTATAGCGGCGATCAGCTGCAAACACAAAAATTGTATTACAGAAAATTCAGAGATTTTGCAGTTATTGGTTTTGGAATTATTTATTTGATAAATATTATTGATGCCAATGTAGATGCACATTTACGAAGCTTTGATGTAAGTGATGATGTAAGTCTACACATAGACCCATGGCAAAGCACTTACAAAACAAGTTCGGGATACAGAATGGCAACCGGCTTATCTTTTAAATTAAATTTTAAATAAAATTATATGAACATTGCATTATTTGGTTATGGCAAAATGGGAAAAGAAATTGAAGCCATTGCTCTAAAAAGAGGCCACTCTGTTGTACTTAAAATTGATAAAGATAATGTTGATACGATCACAGAAACTGACTTAAAAAAAGCAGACGTGATCATTGAATTCAGCACACCGCATACCGTTCTTGAAAATATTAAAAAATGTATCAATGCCCAGGTGCCAGTTGTTGTGGGAACTACAGGATGGTATGATAGTTTTGAAGCTATAAAAAAATTGTGCGCCGAAAAGAACGGCTCTTTATTTCATGCAACAAATTTTAGTTTGGGAGTTAATTTATTTTTTAAAGTAAATACTTATTTGGCTGAGTTAATGAACAAGTACAACGATTATGAAGTAAGCATGGAAGAGATCCATCATATTCATAAACTGGATAAACCAAGTGGAACAGCAATTACACTTGCAGAACAGATCATTAGTAAAATTGATAAAAAGAAAAAGTGGAGTATAGAAAAAAGTGATACTGAAAATTTATTTATTCATGATATTCGTGAGGGCGAAGTGCCGGGCACACACATTATTAAATATCAGTCGGAAGTAGATGATATTGAAATAATGCACAAAGCCCATAACCGAAAAGGCTTTGCTCTTGGTGCAGTTATCGCAGCAGAATTCCTTACCGGCAAAAAAGGTATTTATACCATGAGTGATATTATCTGATCATTTAAAATTTATAATTCAACATTTATAATTTCTGAGTTACCATTGGTTTAAAATATTCGAGAAAGAAGAACGCGCCGAAGATTATCTTCAACCAAATACATTTATCAATTTTGAATTTAAAGGGGAGAGAATTTGCGTTACCAGAACCGCGAAAGGTCTTTATGCTTTTGGCGACAAATGCCCGCACAACGGTGCCAGTTTAAGCAAAGGTTTTTGCACAAAAAAAAATGAGATCGTTTGTCCACTACACCGTTATTCATTTGATCTTGAAACCGGCAGAGCAACATCAGGGAGCGCTTTCGCTATAAACTTATATCCAATAGAAATAAAAGAAAACGGTGTTTATGTTGGCATTAAAGCTAAGTGGTGGGAATCTTAAAATTTTAGATTTAAGAAGTTAGATTTAAGATTTTTAATTGCTCCAAATCTTAATTTTAAAATCTACGGTCTTAAATTACTAGTGCACAAGATCCATTTTTGTAAAAACCCTTACCGGGTATAGCGCAGCAAAAAATCCGATCAGCATTATTAATCCAAAGATCCAAATAAAATCTTTTACCTGTATATCTATTGGGTAATAAGGTATAATAAATTCGTCGCCAAACTTTACCAAATGAAATTGCATTTGCAACCAACAAACCAATAAACCAATTAATAAACCAATTACAGCACCAATACCCGTAATTAAAAACCCTTCCCTCATAAAGATATTTCTTATAAATGCTGTGCTAGCGCCCATACTATGAAGTGTTTTAATGTCTTTTCTTTTTTCGATAATTAACATGGTTAGTGCACCAATAATATTAAAAGTGGCTATTATTAAAATAAAAGCTAAAATAATAAAGGTTGCTAATTTTTCTGTTTCTAATGTTTTAAATAAAACATCGTTTAACTGATAGCGGTTCTTCACTAAAAATTTATCGCCTAATTTTTCCTGCAAAACAATTTGTACATCTTCATATTTTCCTTTCTCGCATAATACTTCAATAGCGCTTACTTTATTTGGTTCATCAAACACTTTTTTAGCCGTTTCAAGGTTTACAAAAGCAAATTGAAAATCAAACTCGTCGTTCAATGAAAAAACACCGGTTGGCGTGCAATACACCTGGTTAAAATTATCATCGGGGTTAAGGCTGCCTGACTTGCCTTTAACGGGGCTAAAAATGCTTAACTCGTTTACAAACTCCCTGATATTTACCTGCAATTGGTTGGCAATTCCTCTTCCCAAAAGTATATTTTTTTTTTGGGGATCGTTCAAACCATAAACACCATCTTCAACGGAGGTTTCTATTTCGGCAACTTTACTAAAATTCTCATCAACGCCTTTTATGGTAACCAAAGTTTGTTTATCACCATTTTTTAATAAAGCTTTATCGCTTAACGTTCGTGAAATTACTTTTATGCCATCTATATTTTTGATCTCTGAGATCAGTTTATCGTCCGCATCAAAATATTTCCCTTTAGCTACAGTGATCTTTAGATCGGGCTCAAAAACATTATACAAATTGGCAACGGTTCCGGTTAAACCATTCATGGCTGAAAGAATGATAATTAAAGCGGCAGTTGTAATGGCAATAGCAATAATGCTTATCCAGCTAATAATGTTGATGGCATTATTAGATTTTTTTGAGACTAAATATCGTTTGGCTATGTAAAATGAAAAATCCAGGATCTACTTCTTTAAAAGTGCATCAATTTTCATGGCGTAATCTAAAGAATCATCAATATAAAACATTAATTCGGGTACTATTCGTAACTGTTTACCAACTATCAATCCCAGTTTTTTACGTATCACAGAGGTTTGGTCCTGGATCAATTTAAAAATAACTTTTTTGTCTTTATTGCCCATAATACTTAAATACGCTTTTGCCGAACTAAGGTCAGGACTAACGCGTACGGTAGTTACAGTAATAAAACCGCCGCCAAAAAGTGAGCGCGATTCACTTCTAAAGATCTCGGCTAATTCTTTTGCCAATAATTTATTTACTTTTTGTTGCCTAAGGCTTTCCATACTGTAAATGTACTGAGATTTTTGTAGTATATTCGCTAATAATTCAAATAAATTTACGTTTACTCTATATATGAAAAAACTATTCTCGGTTTTAAAATATACTAAGAACTACAAGGGTTACCTTACCGCAAACGTATCTTTTAACATTTTATTTGCTGTTTTTAACGCGGTAAGTTTAACACTGGCCATGCCTTTTTTAAAGTTGCTTTTCGAGGAAACGAATTTAATGGAAACCGGTTTAATATTACTGAAAGGAAAACCTGAATTTTCATTGTCTGCAGATTATATCAAAGATATCTCCAATTTTTATTTAGCAGGCTTAGTGGTTACACAAGGAGGCAAAATAAAAGCGCTTATTATTATTTGCATCATCATTTTTGTAATGACCTTTTTCAAAAACATGTTCCGTTATCTGGCCATGTTTTTTATTGCGCCAATTCGCAATGGTGTGGTGCGCGATCTTCGTAATAAAATGTACAAAAAATCAATGGATCTTCCGTTAAGTTATTACAGTGAAGAAAAAAAAGGTGATCTCATGAGCCGCATGACATCTGATGTGCAGGAAATTGAATGGAGCATAATGCAAACTTTGGAAATGATCTTCAGGGAACCATTAACTGTAATAATTTTATTTAGTTTAATGCTTATAATAAGCACAAAGCTGACACTTTACATTTTAATTTTATTGCCGATTGCTGCTTTATTTATTGTAATTCTTGGCAAAAGTTTAAAAAATGCTTCGCGCAAAAGCAAAGAAACACTTGGTGGATTAATAAGTGTGATAGAAGAAACATTGGGGAGTTTAAAAGTGATAAAGGCCTTTAGTGCCATGAACCCAATGCAAAAAAAGTTTGAAGACATTAACCAAACCTATTACAAACAATCTGTAAATGTATACAGGAAAACAGATCTTAGCTCACCCTTAACAGAAGTTGTAGTAACAGGCATTTTAATGTTTATTTTATTTATTGGGGGCAGTATGGTGTTTACCGGCGAACTAACGGGTCCTTTATTTATGACCTATTTTATTTTAGCCTCCCAATTAATTCCGCCGATCAAACAACTAACAACTTCTTATAGCAATATTCAAAAAGGTGTTGCCAGCGAAGAACGTATTGATAAGATCTTATTAGCAGATAATGTGATCATAGATAAACCAAACGCAAAAGAAATTTTAAATTTTACCAAAGAAATAGAATATAAAGATCTATGGTTTGCTTATCACAAAGGTGATGATGGACATGTGTTACGAAATATTAATTTAAAGATACAAAAAGGTAAGACCATTGCTTTAGTTGGCCAGAGCGGAAGCGGAAAAACAACTTTAGCAGATATGTTGCCGCGTTTTTACGAAAGCGACAAAGGTGCTTTATTAATTGACGGTACAGATATAAAAGATCTTACAACCGAAAGTGTGCGTAAACATATTGGCGTGGTTACACAGGAAAGTATTTTGTTTAACGATACCGTTAAGAACAATATTATTTTTGGCATGCAAAACGTTTCTGAAAATGATGTAATAGACGCCGCAAAAATTGCCAATGCGCATGAATTTATTATGCAATTACCAAATGGATATAATACCATTATTGGCGATAGGGGCGGAAAATTAAGCGGGGGGCAACGCCAGCGTTTAAGTATTGCACGCGCTATTTTAAAGAACCCATCTATTTTAATTCTGGATGAAGCTACTTCTGCTTTAGATACAGAAAGCGAAAAGTTAGTGCAGGAAGCTTTGACCAATTTAATGAAGAACCGCACCAGTGTGGTTATTGCCCACCGTTTATCTACAATTGCAAATGCTGATGAGATAGTTGTAATGAACCGCGGCGAGATCATTGAACGCGGTAACCACGAACAATTACTTGCGTTAAATGGCACCTACAAAAAGCTTTGCGATATGCAGAGTTTTAAATAAGTTAAGCGCCTTCCTGTTAACTAATCCCTATTTACTATTAACTATTGCTTATCAATAACTATTCTTTTTCATTTTATTTCTCAGGCCCAAAAAATTTAACTTCAAGGTTAAATGAGCGGACAGTTATTTATAGTGCCAACACCCATTGGTAATTTGGAGGATATTACATTACGTGCTATTAATACCCTAAAGTCTGCCGATCTTATTTTGGCAGAAGATACCCGCACCTCTTCTTTTTTGCTGAAACATTTGCAAATAGAAAAGCCTTTAAAGTCTTACCACCAGCATAACGAGCATAAAATATTAGAAGAACTTATTTCTTCTTTAAACTCAGGAAAAAATATTGCACTGATCTCAGATGCAGGAACTCCTGGCATTTCCGATCCCGGATTTTTATTGATAAGAGAAGCCATTGCCAATAACGTTAATGTAATTAGTTTACCAGGAGCCACAGCCTTTGTACCCGCGCTTGTTAACAGCGGCCTGCCTTGCAACGAATTTAGTTTTTACGGTTTTCTTCCGCAAAAAAAAGGAAGACAAACACGCTTAAAATTATTAGCGCAGGAAGAAAAAACGTTTATTGTTTACGAATCGCCTTTTAGACTTTTGAAATTATTAGAAGAATTTAAAACGTATTTAGGCGAAGACAGGAAAGCAAGCGTGTCGCGTGAGATCACAAAACTATTTGAAGAAACAAAAAGGGGAACCATTAATGAACTGATTTCTTTTTATTCTTCTAAACCAATTAAAGGAGAAATTGTTGTTGTTGTACAAGGAAACAAAAACTTAGACACAGAAACAGATGGGTAAAAATTATAAAAAGAAAAAAAGAAAAATTGTCAGAACCCATGACATTGGCGCACCTCCTGGCACCATGACCTATAATGGAGAAGAAAAAGGCGAACGTATAAAAATTACCTTGATCGAATTTAATGAGACTGAATTTTTTGAAGATGATTTTTACGACCTTTCAGACTGTCTTTCGCATGTAAAAGATAATATGGTTAAATGGATAAATGTAGAAGGCGTACATAACATTGAACTGATTGAAAAAATTGGCAAACTCTATAACATTCATCCTTTAACATTAGAAGACATTGTACATATTGACCAACGTCCGAAATTTGAGGATTACGATCATTATATACTTTCTATTTTAAAAATGATCATGTATGATAAAGAAGTGCATGCAGAACAACTTTCGTTGATACTATTGGATAATACTGTTATTTCTTTCCAGGAACCTCATAGTGGAGATGCTTTTGATATTATCCGTGCAAGGTTAAGACAGGCCAAAGGTCGTGTGCGTAAACTTGGTGCAGATTATTTATTTTATGCCTTAATGGATGCTGTAGTAGATTGTTATTTTGATGCTATTGAAAAAATAGGTGATAAGGTTGAGAAGATAGAAGAAGAGATAATTAACGAGCCAAAGCGTGAATCCTTGATAGAGCTTTACAGGTTAAAGCGCGAAGTGATCTTTTTGCGTAAACAGGTTTGGCCGCTGCGTGATATGATAAGTAATTTATTGCGTTCAGAATCTGAATTTATTACACCAAGCACACAGTTGTTCTTTCGCGACTTACAGGATCATAGCACCCGCATTATAGATACCGTGGAAACTTACAGGGACTTGTTGAGTGGCATTATGGATATTTATTTAAGCACTAACTCCAACAGAATGAATGAGGTCATGAAAATGCTCACGATCGTGTCGAGTATTTTTATTCCGGTAACTTTTATTGTGGGAGTGTATGGGATGAACTTTGATATAATGCCCGAGTTAAGAGAGCCTTATGGATATGCGGTAGTTTGGGGGGTAATGTTGACGATTATTATTGGGCAAATAATCTATTTTAAGAGAAAGAAATGGATGTAGAATTTTTTTAGGATTCTACATTCATCTTATGACAATTCTACTGCGTTTGGATATTTTGTTTTCCAATTCTTTAAACTTTCTTTGGTTCTAACCGTAATAACTGTCCTGGCATCAATACGAAGTTTTACTAAGTACGTGCTTCCTTTCACCTCTGCCGCTTTTTTGATCTTTGCTTTCATTGTTCTCATTTTTTTGTGATCGAAGTTCTATTAATATACAACGCAAATAAACCTATTTAGTTTGGTTATTAACGTTAATTTAAGCTAATATACGAAAAAATTCGACATAGCAGCTATTTCAGTAACATATATTATGAATATTCTATTAAAAAAAATGCCCCACAAAATGGGGCATTTTTTACTCAATATATTGTGATTTGCTTATTTTACCTGGTTTATAACCGCTGTAAAAGCTTCAGGATGATTCATGGCAAGATCTGCTAATACTTTACGGTTTAATTGTAAACCTTTAGCATTTAATTTACCCATGAACTCAGAATAACTCATTCCATGTTCTCTAACTCCTGCATTAATACGTTGTATCCACAAACCACGCATAGTACGTTTTTTGTTTTTACGATCGCGGTAAGCATAAGTTAAACCTTTTTCCAGGGTATTTTTGGCTATTGTCCAAACATTACCTCTAGCACCCCAATAACCTTTGGTTAAATTTAGGATTTTTTTTCTGCGAGCCCTGCTGGCTACGTGATTGACGCTTCTTGGCATTTTTTTTGTTTTTGATTTTGAATTTTAGTGCTCTTTTACGAGTCTTTTTGACTAAAATTCGGGTTAAACATTTGTTTAATTAACCGATCTCGATAATTTTTAAAGAGCTTTCGCTTAGATATTTAACATGAATTTCACGTTATTGGTATCTGGCTTGCTTACTAGGCCGCTCTTAGCTAAACCGCGTTTACGGTCTTTTTCTTTTTTAGTTAAGATGTGACGTTTGAAAGCATGCTTTCTTTTAATTTTACCGCTTCCAGTCAGGCTAAAACGCTTTTTAGCGCTGGAATTAGTTTTCATTTTTGGCATTTTTTCGTTTTTTTAAGGATGGCAAAGATATGTATTTATTCGTTGCAGGCAAAGATTTAACCTATTATTTTGAGAAAAAAGCCTCTTTTTGCTGGTAATGAAGGGGGTAAATCTTTCTTTTCCATTAACCAAAAGCAAAAAAAGGTCCTTTTAACACAATTCCAGATCTATTTTTCTAAAACAGGTAACCTACCATAAGTTGATGGTATTTTAAGGTTTTCGGCCTTTTGCTCAATAGATTCCACCAACGTTTTTAACTCCACAATAGAATTATAAATTGGTTTAAATTCTGCTTTTAATTTTACAAATTTATCAGTCATGGTTTGCGTTGCTCCCATCGAACTGCTCCAACTGCCACTAACAATGCCTTCCAAAGCTCCTACAAAACCAGGAAGCGTTTCAAACTCGCGTTTAGCAAGACTTTCATCGCCATTTAAGGCTATCTCAATTGCTTTTTTCTTTGTGTCGTAAGTATTAATATCGGCTAAAAGACTTACTGCGTTTACATTTCCATTTAACACACCTTTTTTAAGATACTTGATCTTTTCGTTTAATAAACCAAAATAATCGGCAGTTCCTAAAACAACTCTTCTAAATTCACTTAACTCTTTATTGTAAACCATTAATTTTTGTCTGTCAGGTAACGGCAAAGTTGATTGATCTAAAGTTGAAATGGTGAACGCAGTTTTTTCGACCAAATTTTGAACTGTTCCATTATATATTTTATCAAGTTTAACAAAATATTTTCCAGGAATTGCAACCGGACCTTCATCCGGCGAATAATAAGGATTGGATTCATCAACTACATTAAAATTTATGGGCGATGTAACATCGTAACGGCCATTCCAAACAAAATTAGCAATACCTTTTTTTGCCGGCAGATGTATTTTGCGAACATCATTTCCAAGCTCATCACTAATGGTTGCTAAAATATAAGCAGCTTCTTCTGTATCTTCCAAACGCAAACTATCAGCGCTTGGATAATAAACATCTTTATTGTTCTTTATTTTTTCTTTCTCACTTTCTTTACGTTTATCTTTTATGCTTTTAAAATCATCTTTTAAATAATAATAAATGGTTGCTCCAATTTCAGGATTTGGTGCCGTGAAAAAAGATTCGCCCTGGAACGATTTTCCTTTATGGCCGTATGGTGATGATTGAAGAAACACCAAACCATTCTTAATTGGAAAAATAGTTGCAGTTTTATTAAGATCATCTGCTTTAATGCTTTGTAAT
This sequence comes from Bacteroidota bacterium, assembly GCA_030681615.1. Classification (GTDB taxonomy): domain Bacteria; phylum Bacteroidota; class Bacteroidia; order B-17B0; family Aurantibacillaceae; genus Aurantibacillus. Next base: position 9,675 of record JAUXSA010000098.1, on the reverse strand, counting down.
AGAGTATAATTATCTAAAACAAAAATACCTCTTCCAAAAGAAGCAAGGATAAGATCGTTTTCTTCTTTTTGTATGGTGATATCTTTTATACAAACAGATTCTGGTAAACCCGAGGTTAGCTCTACCCAATTTTTACCGGCATCTAAACTAAAATAAAAACCAAATTCGGTTCCGCAAAAAATAAGATCAGGATTTTTATGATCCTCTGCAATACTATATACAGAGCCTCTTTCTGGAAGTGTGGTGCTAATGTTTGTCCATGTTTTACCTTTATCGCTACTCTTAATTAGATAAGGTTTAAAATCTCCCTGGCGGTGATTATTAAAAACAGCGTATACTACATTTTCATTATGTTGCGAGGCCAATAAATAATTTACCAACGGTTGCATTTTTACATTGCTCACCGAAATTTGTGGAATGCCTGCAATGTTGTCGATCTTTGTCCAGTTGCTACCACCATTTGTTGTAACCTGAATTAAACCATCATCTGTTCCTGCATAAATTACATTTTCATTTTTTGGTGATTCGGTTAGCGCTGTAATATTTCCAAAAAGAGAAGTTGAAGCATTCTTTGCAACAGCATCAACGCTCCACACTTTGCCCATTATTGCTAATTTATTTCTGTCAATACCCCTGCTCAGATCCGGACTTATTACTTTCCATGAATTTCCTCTTTCATCACTTCTAAAAACTTTGTTGGCTGCAAAATAAATGCGTTTGTTATCAAAATTACTGATGATGATAGGCGCATCCCAATTAAAACGGTAAGCAGACTCACCTTCTTTTTCAATTGGTTTTATATCTACAATTTCTCCTGTCTTTTTATCAAAACGGATCAGGCCACCGTATTGCCATTCGCTATAAATAATATTTGGTTCTTTTGGGTCTACCCTGCTTTGAAAACCATCGCCACCAACGGTTACTATCCAATCTGCATTGGTTATACCGCTGGCGCTAATTGTTCTTGCAGGCCCGCCTAATGTATTATTATCCTGTGTGCCGGCATACACATTGTAAAATGGTTTTGCGTTATCTACACACACACGGTAAACCTGCGTTATTGGTAAATTAGCTTTGTAATCCCAGTTAGATGCATTATCAAAAGTTTCGTACAGACCACCATCACATCCCATAATAAAATGATCGGTGTTTTTTGGATCGATCCATATAGCGTGGTTATCAACGTGCTTATGTTTTTCGCCAATGCCTTTAAATGTTTTTCCACCATCGGTAGTAACTTTTGCCCAGGTATCCATCACATAAAATTTACTTGGGTTTTTTGGATCGGCAATAATTTCCTGGTAATAATTTCCATCAGTAGCAATACCACTTTGCTTTTCCCAACTTGCTCCTCTATCTGTACTTTTATAAGTGCCTTTATTCTCACGGCCTTCTATCATCGCGTAAATAATATCTGTGTTTGCAGGCGAAACTGCCAAAGCAATTCTTCCTACATCACCGGTAGGTAAACCATTAGTTAATTTATCCCAGGTAGCACCTTCATCTACACTTTTATAAATAGCGCTCTCAGGGCCGCCGCTAATGTAGGTCCACTCGTGCCTGCGGCGTTGGTGCGCACAAGCGTATAAAATATTTGGATGATTAGGGTCGATGTGTACTTCATTAAAACCAGTATTATCGCTAACGTTTAAAACCTGTTTCCATGTTTTTCCGCCATCGGTTGTTTTATAAATGCCACGCTCGCCACCGCTATTCCAAACCGGACCATATGCGGCAACGTACACTACGTTAGAGTTTTTTGGATCGATGGCGAAATTGCCAATGTGTTCTGATTTTTTGAGACCAACATTTTTAAATGATTTTCCACCATCTTCACTTTTATAAACACCATCGCCATAACCTACAGCACGTTGATTATTGTTTTCGCCAGTGCCAACCCAAACAATATTTGTATTGTTCTTATCAATTGCCAGGCAACCTATAGAATAAGCGCCTTGTCCATCAAAAATAGGTTCAAATGTTACGCCAGCATTCTTAGTTTTAAAAACGCCACCGGCCGCTGCTGCAACATACCATTCGTTTTTATTATGTGGATTTACTACCAGATCTATTACACGGCCTGAAGTAACTGCGGGGCCAATATTTCTAAAGGTTAAGGAAGAATAAGTCTCCGACTTTAAGAAAGGCGCTTTTTCTGGCTTCTTTGCCGCTTCGTCATTTTTTTTAGGCTCTTCCTTTTTTTGCGCGAAAGAGTTTGCAGATATAAGCGCAAAGGCTACAAATAAAAATTTAAAATTTTTCATGGGATTATTTAATTGTCAGCAAAGCTAATATTTTAAGTTTCACAGCCAAATGCACCAAAAAACAAATTTTTATATAAATTATTGATTAACAAATAAATACACCTGATCTTTACTGTCGTTAAATTGCAAAATTCCCGCTAAAAGGGGGATGAATTTTTTTATGAAAAACCAAAAAACAAAGATGATCAAATTTAGACCAGTCTAAAAATTTGTTTAGTATAATAGAATTTATTATTTTTGCGCGTGATAATTTCATTAACAGAGGAAAATTACCTTAAAGCCATTTACACTTTAAGTCACTTATTTGAAGAGTCAGAAGTTAGTACCAATCAAATTTCTGATCATCTTAATAATAAAGCGGCTACTGTTACCGATATGCTTAAACGCCTGTCGGAAAAAAAATTAATTCATTATATCCCCTATCAAGGCGTAAAACTTACCGAGAAAGGAAGACAAACTGCTATTAAAGTAGTTCGCAAACACCGCTTGTGGGAAGTTTTTTTGGTGGATAAATTACAATTCAAATGGGATGAGGTACACGAAATAGCAGAACAGTTAGAGCACATTAACAGTGATGAACTAATTCAACGTCTCGATAAATTTTTGGGTAAACCAAAATTCGATCCGCATGGTGATCCCATTCCAGATGCTAATGGACAACTAAACATTGTAAAAGCGATTCCATTGAATCAACATAAGATAAAAGGGTTATTCACTTTTGTGGGTGTTTGTGAGCATTCAAAAACATTTTTGCAACACCTTACTTCTATTGGTTTAAAAATTGGAGATACTTTAAAAGTAGAAGAGATAAATGAATTTGATAATTCATTTAAAGTTAAGATTAATAAAAATAACAGTCAGTTCTTTAGCAATAAAGTAGCGTCTAACATTTTAGTGGAGATAAAAAAATGAGCAAGTCGTTAGAGGAAGTAAATTCGAGTGTAAACACTCACACCGGTGGAAGCATAAAAAGGCTCTTAGCTTTTTTAGGTCCTGCTTACATGATCAGTGTTGGATATATGGATCCGGGCAACTGGGCAACCGACATTGCAGGCGGTAGTAAATTTGGCTTTAGTTTATTATGGGTTTTAGTAATGAGTAACATTATTGCTTTATTACTGCAAAGCCATTGTGTGCGTTTAGGAATTGTTAGCGGAAAAGATCTTGCGCAGGCATCGCGCGAAACGTATCCAAGATTTATTAATTTATTTTTATACGGGCTTGCCGAAATAGCCATTGCAGCCTGCGACCTGGCCGAAGTAATTGGTATGGCCATTGGTATACATTTATTATTTCCAAGCATTGGTATTTTAACAGGCGTTTGTATCACCGTTTTGGATAGTTTTATTTTATTGTTTTTATTAAATAAAGGCATTCGCAAATTAGAAGCGTTTATTATTTGTTTGGTACTCTTAATCGGCGTTTCATTTTTTATTCAACTATTAATTGCAAAACCCGAAGTTTCAGAAATTGCCGGCGGTTTGTTTCCTTTCATTCAAAACGATGAAGCACTTTATATTGCAATTGGTATTATTGGCGCAACCGTTATGCCGCACAATTTATATTTACACAGCTCATTGGTTCAAACACGAAAGTTTGACCGAACACCCAAGGACATAAAAAAAGCAATTCGTTTTAATACGATTGATAGCGCCGTTGCTTTGAACTTAGCTTTATTTGTAAACGCTGCCATCTTAATTTTAGCAGCTACTACATTTCACAAACAAGGAAAAAATGATGTAACCGAGATACAGGATGCGCATCAATTATTAGCACCGATGTTAGGTAGTACACTCGCTCCTATTTTATTTGCTGTTGCCTTAATTGCTGCAGGACAAAGTTCTACCATCACAGGTACGTTAGCAGGACAAGTTGTAATGGAAGGTTATTTAAATTTACGTTTACAACCCTGGATAAGAAGATTATTAACGCGTTTAATAGCCATTGTACCGGCCTTTTTAACCATATTAATTATGGGAGATTCAGCAACAGGCAAACTATTAATTCTTAGCCAGGTTATTTTAAGTTTACAATTAGGTTTTGCAGTTATTCCACTCATTCATTTTGTAAGCGATAAAAAGAAAATGGGCGAATATGTAATTCCCATGTGGCAAAAAATATTATCCTGGTTAGCGGCGCTCATTATTATTTCGTTAAATGTAAAATTAGTTTTTAGCGAAATAGCCGATCTTTTATTTACCAGCAGCTCTGCCATTTTAATAAGTTTTACTATTGTTCCAATTTGTATATTTTGCTTTTTGATGTTGATCTATATTACTGTTGTTCCTTTCATTACAAAAGAAAAAGAAAATAAACGCAGAGGTTTTCATGATGAATTAGAACCTCTAAAACTGGATTTTCAAACTACCGTTAAACGTATTGCTGTAACGGTAGATTTTAGCCCGAGTGATAATAAAGCCATAAATAAAGCTTTACAGTTGGGAGATAAAAGCTCCACCTTAATTTTAATTCATATTTTAGAAAGTGCAAATGCAATGGTGTATGGCGAAGACTCGTTTGATTTTGAGCGCGAAGAAGATTATCAGAAATTAAAAAAATACCAGCAGGAATTAGAAGCGCAACATATTACCACCGAAATACAATTAGGGTTTGGAATTCCTAAAATTGCAATACCAAAACTTCTCATTAAAAATAATTGTGATATAATTATTATGGGAACTCATGGTCACAGAACCATAAAAGATATTTTATTAGGAAGTACCATTGAAAGTGTGCGGCACGAAATTAAAATTCCGTTAGTGTTGGTTTAAATAACCTCCAACAATTTTTTAATATTAACCTGGTTAAAATAGATCTCAAGACTTTTTTTCCTTTCTTCTATAACATCCATGCTAACCTCAGTATCTATTAAATTATTGATGAGTTCTATGTAACGCTCAGGCACATTGCTTATAAAAATTCCACTTTTATCGCCTCCAATAATGTGCGTACCCACGATCATTTTAGGATTACAAATTACAAAACGGCCTGTAAAAAGCACATTTAACAATTTTAATTTTAAGCCTGTGGCCTGGAAAGTATGCAGGCAATGAATTTGAGCGTTCTCAATCAACTCCTCCATTTTTTCGGCTGAAGGATTCTCTATTAATTGAATGTGTGCGTAGCCTTCAATACTCTTTTTTAAAAATGCCGGTGGATTTAATCCTGCAATAATAACTTTTTGAAGTATGCGAGAAAAAACATTCTCAATAAGCCATTGGGCAGATTCGTAATTTTCGGAGATACTTAAATTGCCATTATATAAAATATAATCGCCATTACCACTTTTTATATTTACTTCCTGATTAGGATGGAAACTTGGCAAATACACCGTTTTTACTTTTGGGTAATTAAGATTAAAATACGCGGCGTCATTTTCATTCACAGCTAAAATAATATCTGCATAGTTCACAATCTTCTCAAAACGTTTTAATTTGTTCGCTTCGGTTCTTAAATAAAATCTCTTAGAAGCATTTCGTTCTGACTTAGATAATTGTAAATAATAATCGTGCTCAATATTGCTATGTCGGTAAATTTTCTTTCTGTCTTTAAAACGGGCGTCATTTAATAAATAACAGGTGTGCAATACTTCAAACAGTATTGGAAAATCGTTTGATAATAAATTTTTTTCTAATTCTACCGATTGACGTGATTTAACATTATAAGGCAGGAAAGAAAAAAAAGACACTGTTCCGGTCTTGCGCGGGTAATAGTAAACCTTTTCGCATAAAGCCTCTAACTCCTTTGAAGCCTCGCGCCCGTATGTGAAACAATGCAGGTGAACTTTAACACCGGCATTTTTAAGCCAAACCAATTTATAATAAACATCAATTACCCCACCGTAATTTGCAGGAAAAGGAACATCAAAAGAAATTATATTTATGGCTTTTGTCAATGGTCAAAGATGACCATTTTTATTCAAAATAAAAACCGTTGGTAATTAATCCGGCTTTAAAGTTTTTTTTGGGGCTGCCATCACTATTATAAATATAGATATTTGACTTTTGATTATAATCTAAAGCGTCAGAAGCGTAAATAGTGTAGTCATTAGGGTTAATCCCTAGTCCGTAAAAAGTTTTTGTTCCCTTTTGTATAAACTCGGTTGAGGGTAGGTTATTATCCGAAATTGCCATACGGTAAATGCCTCCACTTAAAAAGTAAAGGGTGTCTTTAGTTTTATTTAGACTTAAATGAAAGGGCGATTCGCTGACATTAAAAGAATAAGAAACCTCTACCTGGTTGTTTATAGGATTTATTCGTGATAATTTTCCGGGGATATTGTTTGTTTGATCGCCGCTGCTTAAGACCCAAACTTTATCATTTTTGTCAATAACAATACTTCCGGCATTTTTTCCAACATCAATACTATCTGTTTTTGTATTATTGATGGTATTAATAATGTAAGTGTAATTTCGTTTAATATTAGTTACAAAAGCTTTGTTATAAATCAGCACCATTTCTTCGGTAAAGCCAGGACAAGGAATAGAATCTATTTTTGTATTTGAGTTAAGATCTATGATACTAATTTCGTTTCCGTTATAATCGCTAACATACGCTTTTTGATTTGTAATAGGTAAAATATAACGCGGCGAAGAAAGTTTAGTTATTTGCGTTAGCTTTTTAAATTGATCGTCGCACACAATAATTTTACCTGAGTTATTTACAACTAAATAAAATTTTCCATTGATCTTTGTTAAGCTTTGTGCCACGTCACCAATAGTTGGCGAACTTGTATTTTGTGTTTGATAAAAATTCTCTATCACCGCATCATTACCCGTATCATATAAAGAAACAGAAGAGTTACCCGAACCAAAGTTGCCTTCATTTATAATGTACACTTTTTTGGCAGTAGTTAATTGCACCTGTGGCTGAATGGTATCCTGCGGTTTATCTTTAACACAAGAGGTTATTACAAATAAAAGAATAATTATGTAGGGAATTTTTTTCATGAAGAAAAAGAAGGCGCATAATTGTATGCGCCTTCAAATTTTAGTTTTTAATTAATTTTTTTACAGTTTTTTGATTGGTTGAACTTAGTTCTAAAAAATAAATTCCGTTTGGTAATGCATTTACATCTAATGTCGTTTGCATTTCGTTTAATTGTTGAGAATAAATAATTTTTCCTGCCACATCCATTATTGAAATAGTTCCTTCAGTAAAAAGATCTGATTGAATTGTTATTACCGAACTGAATGGGTTTGGATAAACACTTAAATTAAAGCTTGTTTTATTTTCAGCTAAACCAACACTTGATTGTGTAGTTGTGAAATTATCTATACCAAAAAACAATGGCGTGTTTGGCCCAAAAGAACCATTATCGCTGGTAAACATAAAAAATTTAAGGCTGTCCACATTTCCTAAAGTGGATGTGTTTACCCACTGCCATGTATCAACTAAATAATCTAATGTATTATTTGTAAAACGAAAATCTGCTAAATAGAACGGAACGCTATCTGCCAAAAGAACACCTGCTTTATAACCTCTAACAGTTACTTTAAAAAAATCAGGATCGTTACCGCTTACACCACCAAATTTTTTAGCGAATGAATCGCCAAGTTTCATTGACTTATATGCATATGTTGTATTGGTAATATAAAAACCACCAACCGTGTTAGATGGGGCTGTTAAATTAATAACCCCCTGGTCTTGTGCTACAACATAAATATTTGAATTGTTATATCCTTTTAATGGTTTTACGCCGTACATATTTGTAAATCCTACAGTTGAAGAATCGTATTTATTCGTGTAAGAAAATCCACCACTCCAATAACCACTATACTTGTGTTGGAAAGATGCGCCACCAGTAGAAAACGGGACGCTGGTTGTGCTTGAATAGGCGGAGTTTGCGGCAAGCGGTAAGCTTTCAAAATTTGCAACAATTGTTTGTGCTTTTGTTACAAAAAGGCATAAAGCAAAAGCCATAAGAGTAATTGTTCTTTTCATTTTTTATTTTTTTATGTGTTTTTATTTTTTGTTTTAATTGTAATTCCAAATTCATAATTCCTTAAAGGCATTGGTCTGCCTGCAAGGATAGTATAATTTTTATTCAATAAATTATTGCAGGCCGAAAATACAACAAAATCTATTCTTTTGGTTTCTATAGAATAATTTAAACGTAAAGATGAAACCTGGTAAGGATTTAACCATTGCAAATTATCACTTGTTGTAAAACGATAACCCAAATATTGGTTGAAAAAAGTTAAAGCAGTTTTATTATAGCCTATTAAAAAATTAGCGTTAACGGTATACCGTGGTGTATAAATTAATTGTTTATGTACTGTATTATCATTTTCCTGTGTGTTCTTTTCTACGGTTGAAAGGACATAACCAGTCACCACATTTATTTTGTATGAGAATTTATTTTTTAAATAATGAAGTCTCCAGGTTGTTTCTGTTCCCCTACTCCAAACCTGTTGTATATTTATTGGTGATGCATTTCCGTTGGCACCGGTAACCCATAAGATCCAGTTATCAATTTTACGGCTATAAGCAGCGGCTGAAATAAATAAAGAAATGGCATTAATTTGAGTCTTATAATTAATAGCTCCCTCATAAGTATAACCTTGCTCTGGTTTTAAATTTATGTTGCCGCCGGGCAACCAATATAATTCGTTTAAAGTGGGCTGCCTGTATACTTTAGCTGCACCAGCCATTAATACAAAATGTTTGGTAAGATTATATTCTGTTGAAACATTTCCGGTTACAGGCAATGTACCAACGCTAAAATATTCGGCACGGCCCGAAACGTAAGTCAGCCATTTATTTTCAAGAAAGGAGAATTTATTTCCGACTAAAACGGAAACCCTGCTTAATGTTTTTGTGGACGCGTAATTATTTGTGAAGGCAGAACCCGACGAATAATTAATGCCAAAATTTAATTGGTGGTGCCGATGCCATGTTAAATAGTTTTCGTTCTCGATAATTATTGTTTGTGTTTTGCTTTTCGAAAAAAGAGAAATTAAACTGTCGGTATAATTTATTTTATCTTCAAAAAAACCTGCCCTTACTCCTGATCTAAAATTTGAATTTATAAAACTCCAGTTGGCTGTTATTCTGGCAGCATCATCACGTTGATAGGTTTTACTGTCGGCCTGAACGTTAAAAGCAGGCAAATGCCGCCTGTTGGTATTTATCCAGGCATTTATGGATATTATATTTTTTGAATTGATCAAAAATTTTAATTCCTGCATTAAGCCCAAAAAATTGTACGCCGCATTTTTTTGTTGTTTAATGAAATTATTTTTATCAGTTGTATCTTGATAATTAAAATTATTTGTCGATCTGCTATTATATATCTTTGAAGAAGAAATAAAGCGACGCTTGCTATATATTATATTACTCGAAATATTCTTTAAACCAAAACTACCTGCGCCAAAAGTAGCAGAGGTTTTTAATCCCTGATCGAATAAGG
>JAUXSA010000092.1 GCA_030681615.1 Bacteroidota bacterium | reverse complement strand
TGTCGAGTTCAAATGGGTCGGCATATACCATACCCAAAGCAAGCAATGACCCCGCACTTTGTCCACCAACAAACATCCAGGTGGTATCAACCCTAATTGCATTTGCATTATTAACGATATGTCGCATTGCAGCGTGTCCATCTTGAATAGCTCTGTATCTTGCTTTATACTGACCATATTCGGTAAAGTTGTATCCAAGTCGATAATTTACAGTGGCACAAACGAAGCCTCTTCTAGCCATGTGTATACACAAATCTTTTATGTCACCTGATTGCTTGTCACCTGATGAAAACCCGCCGCCATGAAACAACATAACAAATGGTCGCTTCGGAGAAAGGTCGATTGTAAGGTTTGGATAGTATATGTCCATTCTTAATGCGTAGGCATTTCCTAAGTGGTCTAACGCACTACCGAATTGAACATTTGCTGCAACGGAAATTTCGGTTGAGTCAAAATATGCCACCTCTGTATATCTTGTGTCGTTGGTGCAGTATTGTCCATTTATATTTCCGATAACTGAGAAAAAAGAGATTGTCAGGGTTAGAAATTTATTTTTCATATCGCGTCTATATTAATTGCTTATAACTACCTTATAGGGATGATGTTTTCATCCTTACCTGACTGTTTTAGTCGTATTGGAGCATGTTTATCATCCTTATCTAAATATTAAATATAAGATCTTTTAAATAAAATAAACAATTACCCCAACGCCTTTACGATCTTCTCTTTAGATTCTTTACTTACCGGTGCGTTATTGCGGTTTATCCATTCGTTAATGGCAATTATAAATGCGGCTTTATCTTTAATATGAATTAATTTTACCTGGAAAGCCTTTTTATCTTTTTTTACAAAGTAAAAGATCTCGTGCCTGAATTCGATGATCTCGATCTCAGAAGCAAATATCTTTTTTAAACGGCTTTCAGCAAACAATAAATAGTTGGCATAAATACTAATAAAGCATAAGCCTTTTTTATATTTAATAAGTAACACAATTAACTCTGTTAATGCAATTATTAAACAAATAACGTACAGGTATTTTGCTTTACTGCCACTTGTATAAAGCATTAACGCAAATGTTACAAATATGCTGGCTTTTAAAACGCGTATAGCAACCAGACTAAATGTAAAATAAGAAAAACGCTGTACCGGTAAAGCTGCTTTGTAACTGGCATTTAAGATCTCGTAACAACTTAAAAAAATGTAGGCTAATCCAAAAATGAGTTGTATCTGTAAAAGCTCCTTCCAGTTAAACCAACTATAAAAAAAATTAAATGCCGATAGTACAACAATGGCAATAAGCAGTAGATTTTTTCCGATAGAGGCAAGGGCTGAATTCATTGGCGCAAACTTACTAATTATATAAGTTAAAAGGTTTAGAAAGTTAATAAAGTTAATAAAGTTTCAGGTTTTTGAATGATTCTGTCTTGCGTCTTGTGTCCTGCATCCTTTGTCAATAAAGCAAAACAGAGTTTTAAGGTTATTTAAGAAAAATCAGGTATTCTTCCTTGTAAAACCGTATCAAATTTGTAACTTTATGGTCTATGATGTTTGTTTATCCCGCATTTATATGGGCTTTAGCGGCGGTTACAATTCCAATTATAATTCATTTATTTAATTTCAGGCGTTATAAAAAGGTTTACTTTACTAATGTCAGGTTTTTAAAAGAATTACAGCATCAAAGTAAATCCAAATCACGCTTAAGAGAGATCCTAGTTTTAATTGCCCGCTGCCTGGCTATTGCCTGTCTTGTTTTGGCTTTTTGCCAGCCCGTACTTTTTGATAAGAACACCGTAATAACCAACACCGGCGCAAAAGCGGTAAGCATTTATATCGATAACTCCTTTAGTATGGAGAACGTTAATAAACAAGGTCCGCTATTAGAAATTGCAAAGAACAAAGCAAAAGAGATCATTAAGGCTTTTGGTAATGGCGATAAATTCCAGATAATTACCAACGATTTTGAAGGCAAACACCAGCGCTTTAACTCTAAAGAAGATGCTATTAATGTGATTGATGAAGTAAAGATCTCTTCGGCCACGCGTTTATACAGCGATGTTTTAAAACGTCAGACAGAATTTTTAAGGTCTTCTAATCTTGCAGATCAAAAAGTATACGCCTTAAGCGATGCGCAGGAAACAACCTTTAACTTAAACGAGATACAGAACGACACCACGGTTAAAGTAACCATAGTGCCTTTAAAAGCCAACGAGGTAAACAATATTTACATTGATACCTGCTGGTTTGAAACCCCTTTGCAGCAAAAAGGCTTCATACAAAAATTACATGCCAACATTGTAAACTATGGTAATACTAACCTGGAGATAGGTTCGGCCAAATTATTTTTAAATAAACAGCAAATTGCCATTAGCTCTTTTTCTGTAGAAGCAAATTCAAAAAAAGAGATCCAATTTACTTTTGAGTGCAAGAAAGAAGGCGTTAATTACGGTTCTATAAAAATTGAGGACTTCCCAATAACTTTTGATGACGAATTGTTCTTTGCTTTTAATTCTAAAGTAAATGTGTCGGTTTGTTTAATAAGCGGTAAAGATCAAACACAAGACAATTCAATTGCCACGCTCTTTAAAACAGACAGTTTATTTAAACTTAATTCTTTCTCAGAACAAGCCATCGATTTTGGCGCTTTTAAAACCAGCGATGTGGTTATTTTAAACCAACTGGCAGAGCTTAGCAGCGGCTTAATGGCAGAGCTATTGAAATTTACAAACACTGGCGGTTCGGTAGTTTTTATTCCTTCGCAAAATGCTAATATCCCTTCATACAACCAGGGACTGAACATGTTGCAAATGCCAAATTTAGTGGCTTTGGATAGCAGCAAGTTAAAAGTAGATAAAATAGAACTGGCCTCTAAGTTTTACGCCGGGGTTTTTGAAAAAGTAAGCGACCGCTTGAATTTACCGGTGGTAACAAATCATTTTAAAGTAACAAGAACAAATAATATGGATTTTGAAACTATTTTAATGCTTCAAAATTCAGATGCTTTATTTGGCCTGAGCCGAAAGGATAATGCTTTGGTTTATTTGTTCACGGTGCCGCTGAATGAGAAGTGCACAAATTTTCCTAAGCACGCGCTGTTCGTACCTACATTCTATCAAATATGTTTTAATAGTCTAAAGTCCGTACCATTATCTTACCAGGCAAGCTCTAATGTTGTAATTAATATTAAGAACGATATGGCCTCGGCCGATCAGCCGCCGCACATAAAACAGGTTGGTGGTTTGCTGGATGTTATTCCTGAATCACGCGCGTTAAATAACGGAATGGCTTTGTACACACAACGCCAGATAAATTTGCCCGGCTTTTTTGAAGTACAGCGTAACAATACTTTATTGCTGCCATTGGCATTTAATTATTCGCGCAAAGAATCAAATTTAAAATGCAGGGATATTGAACAATTAAAGAAGATAATTGACGATAAAGCCTTTAAGAACATACAGTTAATTGAAGATACAAGTGAGGATATAACCAGCCAGATCCAGCAGGGGGCCGAGGGTAAAAAACTGTGGAAAATATTTATTATCTTAACCTTGTTGTTTATAGGAATTGAAATAGCTTTACTACGATTTTTAAAATAACCGATGAAAAAAAATTTCATCATAATAAAAAACAGAAAATGAACATATTAATTAAACAAGCACGGATCTTAGCAACCAACTCACCGTTTTACGATAAAACGGTTGATATATTAATTGAAGGCGGCGTGATTTTTGAAATTAAAAAGAACATTACACCTAAAGGCACAGTAAAAACCATTGAGGGCAGCGACCTACACGTATCTAACGGTTGGGTAGATATGCAGGCTGTTTCTTGCGATCCGGGCTTTGAACATAAAGAAACCCTTGAATCAGTTATTAAAAGCGCAGCAGCAGGAGGGTTTACTTCTGTATGTATTCACAGCTACAACAATCCGGCGTTACATAACAAATCACAAATAGAATACGTAATTAATAAAACAGAAAATAAACTGGTAAACGTTTTACCTTTTGGAACCATTACTGTAGACGGAAAAGGTAAAGACCTGGCCGAAATGCACGACATGAAAAAATCGGGTGCTATTGGTTTTAGCGATTACAAACACGCCATAAAAGATGCCGGCATGATCATGCGCGCATTGCAATACTCAGATAACATCAATTCATTTATTGTAACACATTGCGATGACGAAAGCATTTCAAACGGTGGGCAGATAAACGAAGGGGAGGTATCTACAACGTTAGGCTTAAAAGGTATACCTGTGTTAGCCGAAGAACTTAATTTACAAAGGAACCTGGCCATTTTAGAATACATTGGTGGTAAACTGCACATTCCAACTGTTAGCACAAAAGGAAGCGTAGAAATGATCAAAAAAGCAAAAGCCGCCGGTTTAAATATCAGCTGTGGCGTTGCAGCCGTAAACCTATTTTTAGACGATACAACTTTAACCGAATTTGATACCAATTACAAAGTAAATCCGCCACTACGTTCTAAAAAAGATGTACAGGCGTTAAGAAATGGTGTTACAACAGGTGTAATTGATGTAATTGTAAGCGACCATTTTCCGCAGGATGTTGAGAGTAAAGACCTTGAATTTGACCTGGCCGATTTTGGTATGATCAACCTTCAAACAGCCTTTTCATGCGCTATAGAAGCGCTAAAAGATAAAAATATTGATTCTATAGTAAGATCAATGTCTGACAATGCTTATAAGGTCTTAGGAATAAAAGCACCGGTAATTGCAGATGGCAATGAGGCTAACCTAACGATTTTCTCTCTAACTGAAAGTACTACTTTAACTGAAAAAACAAATTTCTCAAGATCAAAGAACTCGCCTTTCTTTGGCAAAGCTCTTGCCGGTAAGGTTGTAGGGATGGTTAACGGCAACAAATCGTTTTTTAATTAGTTTCTTGTTAATGGAGATTATGCAATGAAAAAAAAATTACTCTTAATCGTATTTTTATTTTATTGTTTAGTTTTTGTTTCTCAAAATAAAACAAAAGATTCTCTCTTGCTGGCATTAAAAGGGAAAATGCATGATACAACGCGTTGCAATCTTTTAAATAATCTTATTGAAATAGAAGACAACGATTCTATTTGGCAAAGTTATTCTAGTATAGTAATACAAATAGCTGAAAAGAATCTTTCATCCAATAATTTGACATCGTTGGAAAGAATCAACTTTTCAACCCACTTGGCGGCAAATTTAAACAGTTTGGGTAGCTTTGCTACTCAACGAGGCGATATTGCTGGCGCGCTTGTAAAATTTAATAAAGCTTTAAAAATATACGAAACACATTCTAACAAAACAGGGCTTGCAAGCACTTATAACAATATTGGTTCGGCTTACCATTATCAAGGCGATATGAACCTTGCAATTTCTTATTTTACTAAAAGTTTGAAGATAAGTGAACAACTAGGCAATAAAGAAGGCGAAGCTCATTCGTTGCATAACATAGGTGTTATGTATGAAGGACAAGGTAACCTGCCAAAAGCATTAGAACATTTTCATAAAAGTTATAAAATTTGGGAACAAACAGATAAAAAAACAGGACTCGCTTCTGATCTAAATAGTATTGCCAACGTTTATCTTACTCAGCGAGAATACCCAAAAGCTTTGAGTTATTTTCTTAAAAGTTTAAAACTATACACTAAAAAAAATAATAAAAACGGAATGGGTACTGTGCTATTAAACATAGGAAGTGTTTATAAATACAAAGGGAAATTTGTAAATGCCCGATATTATTATTTAAAAGGTTTAGAGATATTTGAAGCTTCAAACAACACAATGGGCGTGGGGCGTGCGTTTAACTATATTGGCGCAACCTATAAAAATAAAGATGAATTACCCATTTCGCTGCAGTATTATGAAAAAGCATTAAAAATATTTACCGATGCCGGATCAAAAATTGGTATCGCAACCGTGCGCGCAAACATTGGTAGAATAAATCTTGAACAAAAAAATTATGCTACTGCGCGGCAATATGGTATAGAAGCGTACCGACTAAACAAAGAAATTGGTAATTTGGAGTTACTATCGCAGTCAACAAAACTTCTTTACGATGTTTACAAAGCAGAAAATAACACTGCGAATGCTTTAGAAATGCATGAGAAGTATATCTTTTACAGAGATAGTCTTTTACACATGCGTGATAGAAACGAAAGTATAAAACAGGAATATCAATTTGAATACGAAAAGAAAATTACTGCCGACAGTGTAAAAACAGTTGAAGAAAAGAAAGTCATAGCCGCCCAATTTAAACAAGAAAAAACACAGCGATTTGCGTTATACGGAGGAATAGCTTTGACCGCTTTATTTGCTTTATTTATGGTTAATCGGTTTAGAATTATCCGTACACAAAAAAGGGTAATTGAATTAAAAGAAGCTGAAACCCAAAAGCAGAAAGATTTAGTAGAAGAAAAACAAAAAGAGATCTTAGCAAGTATTCGTTATGCCAAAAGGATCCAGGAATCGTTATTGCCTTCAGAAAAATATATTGACAGGAATTTTAAGGAGTTGAAGAAATAAGCCGTCATTGCGAGGGTTATTTTTTTAATATCTCCAGTTTATAATGCACATTCATATCAAATTCATTCTCGGTATGATTATTTTTAATGAATTGATACAGGTTTAAACATTTTATCTTAAGGGCATTGTATTTTTCTTCCTCGTTCTGCAAAGCATAAAAACTTAGTTTCTCAAAAAGCAGGTCGGCCAGGATCTTTAACTGATCGAGAGTTAGTGTAGGGTTATTGAATATTTCTTTTTCAAAAGCCTCGTCATTTAAACTTTCAACCTTGTTTATTTCAAGTGAAGTAAATTTTAAAGAAGCGTTGTGAATTTCTTTTTCAAACTCTTACCAGTTCTGAAGTTTTTTAAAACCCAAAATAACGGCCATTACTTTTCCGAATTCTTCAAGCTGTCTTAGTATAAAATCCTTTTTAAGCATTTTTATATTTGTCGTAAACAGATAACACCTGTGTAATTAAAAATTCCTCTTCGTTATTGTATATAACAACATCTGACTTAGTTATTTTTTCTTCCTGAGGTAATTGCGATTTCATTTTACGAATCACTTCTTCTTCGCTTAAACCATCACGACTTCTAACGCGTTTAATACGTAGGTCGTCATTTGCAGCTACTAAAACTATTTTATCAACCTGGGCTTCTAATTTAGCCTCAAATAACAAGGCTGTTTCTTTAATAATAAGTTTGTCTTTATTCTGTTCTTTAAATATTTTAAATCTTTCAATAACGGCCGGGTGAATAATGGCATTTAGTTTGTGAAGCAGAATGGTATCAGAAAATATTTTAGAACTAATGTATTTTTTATTTATTTCGGTATCTGAAATATAAGTTTCGTTACCTAAAAGTGCTATTACCTGTGCTTTAATATCTTTATCAAAATAAATTTCGCGCGCCACATCATCACTATAAAAAACAGCACAACCCATTAACTCAAACAGCGCTGCTACTGTACTTTTACCGCTTCCTATGCCGCCTGTTAAACCAATTACCATGTTATTTAATAATTAAAATTTCTACTTCCCTTGGTTCAATCCCTAAAATATTTACGCCGGGTGGTAAGGCACTTAAGAACACATTACATTTATTGTTTGAGTTTATTTTCCCCGGGTCGATACTTACCTTAAGCAAAGACGTATCGGCTATGCGAAATGCATTTTGTATGCTGGTGAATTTTAAATTTACTTTTGAAGGGAATATATTTATTTGTTTATAATTCTGGTGATTGAGAGTGGAGATAGGCAAAGTAACTGTGTGTTCAATTAATTTATCTACTTCAATATAAATTTCTACTTCACCGTCTGATGTGCTAATAGATGCATTAGGTTTAATAATAACAAGGTTTGCAGTATAGCTTTTATTTAAATTTACCAAATTAAGTGGTTGCGAATAAACAGTATCTATCTTATTAATATCTGCTGTATCTCCCCATATAGTTATATATTCGGGCGTTATAACCGGTTGTCTTGAACCATAGCCCTGCAAACATTTTAAATATAAAGGCACCCTTACCGGCACCTTTTTCTGGTGACCATTTTTCTCAGAAAAATAAAGCGTATCAGGACTAATATGTTTTATTTGTGTTTCAAACTTAAAGCTGCTTTTAAAATTAATAGTGTTACCGCTTAAAATGTAAGTTTGTTGTTTGTTAACCGATTTTAAATTATTAAAATCTATCTCAATTGGCTTAAAGGGTTTACTGGCCAATACCAAAAATAATTTTAAACCGGATGCTTTAATATCTACCGAAAGTTGGTTGGGTACCTGTGTGAGCGGTTTTTTGTTTTGGGGTAAATTCTTAAATACTACAGGTACAGTTACGGTGTAGGTATAAACCGTATTTAATGCTTGTAATATCCACAACATGGCTGCTATACCAACGCAAATAAAAAAAGCCGTGGCTTTGCCAGGCTTTAGTTTTTTATTTGAATATGCAGTGTTTGAATTATTCAAACGTTTAATATTATGGTTGGTTTAAAGTAGCAGTAGAGTCTTGCGAAACAGCATTTTTTGAAATTCTCATTTTACTACCGTCTTCAACTTCCATTATTATTGTTCCATCTTCTTTTATGTCAGCTATCTTTCCGTAAATACCACCAATGGTCAATATTTTATCTCCCTTTTTTAAAGCCTCAATATATTTTTTTTGATCTTTTGCCTTTTTCATCTGAGGGCGGATCATAAAGAAATAGAAAACAACAATTATTGCTACTAAAGGTAAAAATTGCATTATGGGATTTTGACCCGGAGTGGGGGCGCCCATTAAAATTACTAGTTGGTTCATGTTTTGTTTTGTTTTTAGTTTATGATGAAGCGATCTTTGATCTGCTTCGTCGGTTTATTTTTAATTTATTTCGCAGTTTCTGCTACAATTATTTCTGTTTTTATTCTTAAGATACGGGTTGCCGGTTCACAATTTGTAACGATAGTTATTGTCTTATCCTGTATACCACTTTTACCTTCGCTACTAAAAACAACATTAATTTTGTTTTCTTCGCCGGCTTTAATTGGTTCTTTTGGCCAATGAGGCACGGTACAACCACAGCTTCCGCTGGCGCCACTAATTATTAAATTCTTAGATCCTGTATTTTTAAAAGTAAATGCATGGCTTACTATTTCGCCCTGCGTAATTTTTCCAAAATCAAATTCTTCTTCTTCAAATTTTATTTCGGGCAGGTCTGAATTGCTTTTGCCATCTGCACTTGCTGTATTATTTACAATATCCGAACCAATTGTACTGTCGTCTTTAGAGGTACAGGCACAAAGTGAAATTATAAAAGCAGCGATCAGTATTCTTTTCATAACAGGAGGCAAATATAAGCACATTAAAGAGGTTTTAAAACAAAAAAAATCCCAATTGCTTGGGATTTTTAAATATTGTTTGGCTTAGAATTTAGCCCTGATCTTTCTCATTTTTCTTTTCTTACCTTTTCCGAAGAAACCATGTCTGGCGCGGTAAAAACTACTTTTTCCCCTGATAACATAACTATAGCTTACGCTCATGGTCATGTAACCATCCTTGTGGGTCTTATCTCCTCGTTTTTGTCCCCAGCCATGCGAGTGATAAGCACCCGCATTATCTGAGATCCCTTGTGGTCCTAATTCTGTAGTTCTTAAAATTAAACCTTGAGTGTAAGCATCACTTGGCGGTGTATCAGGGTAATTACCGCTAATATCATCCAAATAATCACTAAAGGTTTTTCTGTAATTCATTTCAAAACCTATACGGTGTTTTTTATCCAACGTAAAATAAAAACCTAATCCCATTGGTATATTTAAACCTATCTTTTTGTACTGAACTCCTTCTGAAGCATAAGGCTGCATTTTTACATATTCACCTTTATAAAGACTTTTTGGATTCGTATAATATCCGCCAACACCGGCAAAAGCATAGGCCCGAAAGCCATTACGGTAACGGTAAGTATTTCCAAGGTCATTGTTCTCGTAAAAGAACCATTCACCGGTAAATGCAAGGTCAAAAATATCATTCCTGAAATTAAAATTCCTATACAAACGGCCAGGATTGGTAGATAATTTATCGTCACCCTCAATTCTTAAATAATCAAAAGCTAATTTTAAAGAAAGTTTTGGTCGCCATTTATATCTCACAAAAGCACCGGCATTCCAACGGGTCTTTGCCAGTTTCATATCCGCCACAAAATCCCTACGTGTTTTTTCTTTACCACCAATATCACCAAGGTAGTTAGAAGCGCCGATAGATCCGCCGTAATCCCACAACCACTGAGACTTTAAAGTAAAAGTAGAAGAAATAATAAATAGTAAAAATATAATTTTTTTCATGTATTGATTCAAAGTTCTAAAATACCATCCAAATATAGGAAAAAATTCTTAAAAATAAACAACATTTAATATACGAATAACTTTGTTGGCGGGTTTTAGTTTAAAAACATAATTTTATACCAAAATTAGCAATATAGCTGCCATGAAAAATAACCGGATCTGTGAACTGTTTAAAATTGAAAAACCCATAATCCAGGCGGGTATGATCTGGTGCAGCGGTTGGGAACTGGCCAGCGCCGTTAGCAATGCCGGCGGGCTTGGCCTGCTTGGGTCGGGTAGTATGTATCCGGATATTTTAAGGGATCAGATCCAAAAATGCAAGAAAGCAACCACCAGGCCTTTTGGGGTAAATGTGCCGCTTTTATACCCAAATATTGAGGATCATATTAAAATTATTATTGAAGAAGGGGTTAAAATCGTTTTTACCAGCGCCGGAAACCCAAAAACATGGACAAAACACCTTAAAGACCA
>JAUXSA010000082.1 GCA_030681615.1 Bacteroidota bacterium | reverse complement strand
CCTTCACCAAAAAATAATTCATCCAATTCTGTTTTTAATGGTAACAACACAATTGCTACAAGCTATACACAAACAGCTTGTGGTTTAAATTTTACGCAAGTAAGTCATCCTCTTTACAAAAGAGGATTTTCTTTCGCTTTAGGGGTTACCCAACCTGCACCATATGTTGTCTCAGGCATCCCGCCATGCGCAATAATTTTAAAAGCTTTTTTATATGTTGGAACTTCTGGCAATGGCGTTGCAATTAATGCAAGTCTTACCAATCCTATTGCATCGAATAGTGTTTTTCCGATGACGCTAATTGGTCAATCTCCTGATAAATGTTGGGGTTATACAGGTACATACACTTACAGGGCGGATGTTACTGCATTGATTTCCGGAAATGGAAATTATCAGGTTTCGGGTATTCCTGTTTCACCTGCAGCTAATGATGCTGATGGAGCAACTCTTTTTATTATTTATTCGGATCCTACTCAAAATTATACGGGCAGCATTGTTATTGCGGATGGTTCGATTGAAAGTTCAGGTGGAGTAAACGCAAATATTACAGGTTTTAACGTGTGTGGGCCGACTTCGCTTACAACCAATTTTATGATCGTAGCCGATCTTCAGCAAATTGCTAATACACCAATTAATTTTAATAGTTTAACAAGTAATTTTACAAAAACTGCTGCTTCTGATAAGGTATGGGATTATATTACTGCTCCAGGAGCAGCTGCTACCAATGGCCAGACTAATGCAAATTATGGTTTAACAACCAGTGGCGATTGTTATAATTTTTTAATGGCAGGTATGTATTATAGAACAGCCTGTTTAGCATGTCCGTTAGCAACCACAGGTTTAACTGTAAATGCAACCAGCACGCCTTCATGTCCTACGTCAAACGCTACGGTAACCGCTATAGGTGGTATTGCCCCATATAGCTACACATGGACCCCTTCATTACAAAGTTCTTCTGTTGCGACAGGATTAGGCGCTGGCACCTACACCGTGTTTGTAAGAGATGCTACCGGTTGTAAAACGGGAAGCGCCACCGTGAATGTTGTAACTGCAGCCCTTACGCCAATTACGGTTAACAGTGGTACGATTTGCCAAACATTTAGTGCAAATTTAAATGCAAGTGGCGCATCAACTTATACCTGGAGTCCGCCGGCAAGTTTAAATACATCTAACGGCCCCAACGTTGTAGCAAGCCCAGCAGCTACGCAAATTTATACCGTATCTTTTACAAATGCTATTGGCTGTGTTGGCACTCAGACCACGCAGGTAATTGTTAACCCAACACCAACTATAACAACTAGCAACGTAACGGTTTGTGCAGGGCAACCAATAAATCTTACTGCTAATTCACCAGCCGGATCTACATATTCGTGGACTGGTCCAAATGGCTTTTCATCAAATGTACAAAACCCTGTCATAGCTTCATCTACAACTTTAATGACGGGCTCTTACAATTTAACTGTAACTACTACGGCAGGTTGTAAAAACACTACAGTGGCAAGCGTAACGGTTTTCGCCTTACCAGTTCCGGCTATTGCGAGTAATGCACCAATTTGTGCAAATAATAATTTAAATTTAACCGGTAGTGGTGGCACAACATATAATTGGGTTGGACCAAATGGCTTTAATAGTTTATTACAAAATCCAACTATTACAAATGCGAGCACTTTAGCAACGGGTGTTTATACATTAACCGCATCAAACAATGGCTGTTCAGTTTCTACAACTACTTTAATAACTATTAATCCGCTTCCGAGTCCTACTTTAACAAGCAATAGTCCAATTTGCAACGGTCAGGCTCTAAACTTAAGTGGCAGTGGTGGAAATACTTATCAATGGAACGGCCCTGCAGTATTTACTTCAACGCTTCAAAATCCAATCATCAATCCTGCTTCACCAACAAATAGCGGTACATATTCTTTAACCGCTATAACGGTTAACGGCTGTACAGCAACAGTTACATCATCAATTACCATCAACCCTACTCCAACCATTAGTATTACGGGAGCCACTGTTTGTTTAAATACAGTTATTAATTTATCTGCTACATCGTTAGCAGGTTCAACTTATTCCTGGAGCGGCCCCGGCGGATTTGCTTCAACAATTCAGAATCCAAATATTGCAAACGCAACATTAACCATGTCAGGTGTTTATAATTTAACGGTAACAAGCGCGGTAGGTTGTGTAAATACAGCAACCACAAATGTTTCAGTACTTTCGTTACCAACACCAAGCATTAGTTCTAATTCACCAGTGTGTTTTGGAAGTATCTTAACCTTAACTGCGGGTGGTGGCCTAACCTATCAATGGAATGGGCCTAATGGATTTAACTCTACCCTTACTAACCCAACGATCAACAATATTACTTTAGCAGGTTCGGGCACTTATTCTTTAATTGCTTTTGTTGGAACCTGCTCAGCAAGTATATCTCAATCATTAACGGTTAACCCTTTGCCAACACCTGTTGCAACAAATAATGGTCCGGTCTGTAATGGTCAAACTTTAAATTTAAATGCGGTTGGTGCTGTTACTTATACATGGTCTGGCCCCGGAGCTTTTACATCTACTAATCAAAATTCTACAATAGCAGTAGCCAATCCTACAAATTCAGGCGTATATACTGTTACCGTTACCGATATTAATACCTGCAAGAATACTACAACAACAAACGTAACTGTTAATCCTACTCCAACATTATCGGCTACAGGTTCGTCTGTTTGTGTTGGACAGAACATGAGTGTTAATGCTAACTCTTTGCCTGGTGCAACTTATCTGTGGAACGGGCCAAATACTTTTGTTGCAAATGCACAAAACACTGTTGTAACAAATGCTCAGACAAATATGTCCGGCATTTATAATTTAACCGTAACCAGTGCAGTTGGTTGTACAAATACAGCTTTTGTAAATGTTTTAATAATTGCCTTACCAACACCAAGTATTGTATCAAATACACCTTGTGCTGGAGCCACTCTAACATTAAATGTTGTGGGAAGTACTGGTGCTTCGTTTGTTTGGAACGGACCAAATGGATTTAATAGTTTAATTCAAAACCCATCAATTACTAATGTAACTTTGCCGGCGAGTGGTATGTATACGGTTATTGCTTCAGCAGGTATTTGTTCGGCCACTACAACACAATCTGTAACAATAAATCCTTTACCAGTTCCAACAGCAATCAATAACGGACCAATTTGTGAAACGAAAAACTTATCTCTTACCGCAACAGGTGGCACGGGTTATTCATGGACAGGCCCTTCAGGGTTTGTGAGTTCTATTTCAAATCCTTCTATTACCTCTGCAACAAATTCTCAATCGGGCATATATGTTGTAACAGTTACAAATGCTAACGGTTGCCAGGCTACCGTATCAACATCTGTTACCATTCTTGCTAATCCATCAGCCCTTGCTAATGGTGCTACAGTTTGTTTTGGCAAACCAGCTACTTTAAGTGCCACGGGCGGTGTAAGCTATTCTTGGGTGGGACCAAATGGTTTTTCTTCTAATACAGCTAATCCAACTATCCCTGTTGTAAATAATCTTACTACAGGTAATTATACGGTTACCGTAACAGGTGTTAACACTTGTACCAGTATAACGGTTGCCAATGTAGTTGCAAATCCATTACCGGTTCCGAGCATTACATCAACTCCAAGAGCTTGTATAAATAACTCTATAAGTTTACAAGGATCTCCAGGCTTTTTACTGTATCAATGGACAGGGCCCAACAATTTCCTTTCACCAAATGCAAGTACGAGCTTTACAGCTGGTGGACTTTCTGATGGAGGGGTATACACATTAGGCGTAACTGATAATAACGGTTGCCAGGGTTTTACAAGTACGGTTGTTGTTATTGATCCTTTTCCTAACGCTACACTATTAAGTGATAACAATAAAAATTGTGTTCCTTTTTGCTCTAACTTTAGTCTAAAGGCAACCGCATCAAATGATTCTATTTTGGGTGCTACATGGACTATAAACGGTCAGGGCTTTAATGGTTCAACTTTAAATTATTGCATTTCATCTGCAGGTAAATATTTGGTAAAAGCAAGTTTTGTTAATGTACATGGTTGTCCGAATAGTACTACATATACTATTACAGCTTATCCTGTACCAGTTGCGAATTTTGAATTTTCACCATTAAGCCCCATTGAAAATACAGACAATGTTCTTTTTGATGATGTATCTACTGGTGATAGTATAAACAGTTGGAGCTGGTATTTTGTAAATAACAGTGGCAATCTTCAAACAAGTCAAAATCCAGCTTATCTTTTCCCAGAAGCAGGTAACTATCCTGTTGCTTTAATTGTTAAGAATAAATGGGGATGTGCCGATACAGTTGTAAAACCAATATTGGTTGGTGAGGATAACAGCCTTTATGTTCCGAATGCATTTACACCAAACGGAGATGGAATAAATGATATATTCTTTCCTAAAGGTCATGGAATTTTAAAATACGATATGATGATCTTTGATCGTTGGGGAGAAAGATTATTTACCACCTCTGATTTCTTTGAGGGATGGGATGGAAGTTTTAAAGGTGAGCCTTGCAAAGCAGATGTTTACGTTTGGAAAATTAATGTCACCCTACCTAACTCGAAAGTAAAAACTTACACCGGTCATGTAACGTTGCAGAAATAAGAGATAATTATTTTATAAAAAAGAGAGGATCATAAAAGATCCTCTCTTTTTTGTAGTTTTGAATTTAAATTACCTCATATGAAAGAAGACCTAAAAGATATATTTCAAAATGTAAATGAATGGCTAAAGTTTGCAGAAGCAAAACATGCCGGCCTTATTGTATTGAACAGTGGTTTGGTATTTGGGATCTTAACCGTTTATAGTGCCTTTGCTAAACACCTGCATTGGTCATTGATCATTTTATCATTATTATTCCTTGGAACTTCAATTTTTTTGACGCTTATCTCCCTTTATCCAAGAACATACAAAAATATAATCTCTACCAAAAAAGTAAAGAATCCAAACTTATATTTTAATGGAAGTATAGCACAATTAAGTATTGAGGATTTTAAAACAGAGATCTGTAAAACTCACCCTGAACATAATTTTACAGCACTGGAAGATAATTTAATATGCCAGATAATCATTAATTCGAAAGTAGCTTCTACAAAATATCATCTTTTTAGATATGCTGTGATATGCACTACAATTGGAGTCAGTTTACCAATATTAAGGATCATTTTAAAGGTTCTTTTCGGTTTTTAATTTGGAAAAATATACATATAGAACACCCGAGACCATTTGTAGTTACGCATAGATAAAATAAACATTACCGCGCATACTGTAAGTACAACATACAATGTCTCCATCTTTGGAAATAAAAAATAACAAATTAAAAAAGTAATTATACCTTCTAATACGGCAAGGCCGTAACTAATATACATAGCCCCTAAAAAATAACCGGGCTCGCGGTCAAAATGGTAATTACATACATCACAATCCTCTTTCATTTTTGGTAAACTTAAAAAGGGCAGATTTTTATAAAAAACATCACCTTTACCACAATTAGGGCATTTTTCTTTTACCATGCTTATCAGTTTATTTTCTTCTGTTTTCATAATAATAAGTTTTACCTATGTAAAGGTCGTAAATTAATGTTATTGGACCAATAACAAATTACGCCACAAATAGCACAATAAGGACATTAATATGTACCTTTAAATATGTCAAATAAAGAACTTCCAATATATAATATCGAAGATTTTAACAGCGAAACTGAATTCTATTGTAATGAATTAACCCTCCATCTAAAAGAACATCATTTTATACATAAACCCCATAAGCATGATTTTTTCCTAATTGTACTATTTACTCACGGTACAGGCACACATGAAATAGATTTTACAAGCTATAAAGTAACGCCAGGAACAGTTTTTATGCTTAGGCCTGGTCAAACACACAATTGGAAACTCTCAAAAGATATAGATGGTTACATTTTTTTTCATTCAAAGAATTTTTACGATAGTATAGCCATCTCTCAAAAAATACACGATTATCCGTTCTTTAGCTCCATTCACAACCCGCCAATAATTACATTTAAGAACAAGCCGAAAGAAAAGCTAACCAGTTTATTTGCGGAAATGAAAAAAGAATACGAAGAAGATAATTTACTTAAATTTCAAAAACTCCATACATTAACTACGCTTGCATATATTGAGTTAACAAGATCTTATCAAACACAAACGCCCGTTAAAAGTACTTTATACCAATTAAAAGTTAAACAACTCGAAGACTTAATTGATATTCACTTTAAGACGCTTAAATTTTCATACCAATACGCAGACAAGATGGCAATAAGCGAAAAACACCTCAACAGGATCTGCCGCTCTTGTTTAAACAAAACTACAACAGACATTATTACTGACCGAATAATTTTAGAAGCTAAACGATCATTAGCACACACACAACTCTCTATTAATCAAATAGCCGAAAGCCTTGGTTACGCTGATGCTTCTTATTTTTCGAGGCTGTTTAAAAAACGAACAGGAGAGACAGCTTTAACATTTATGAAAAAGAACCGACACTAGAATTTATTTTACAACAGGTGTATTGTTCTTATTAATGTCTAAAAAGCTAATAGTACTTCCAATAACACCTATTGAAGGGCCAAACATAATACCAATTACAGAGCCCGGCAAAAAAGGTAAAGCCATAAAAAAACTATAAACAAATCCAATACCACAAGCAGTACCTTTATTTCTTTTTATGAATTGTATGCTTTGTGAAATGCCATACTTATGACGCTCACAATTATAATCTAATAGAGAGAAGCCGATAAAATACCAACCCAAAAAGAATAAGAACGGCGTTGTAATAACAAACAGCGGCGGAAATAGGATTGAAACTAAAAAGCAGGCGAAAATAAAAAAGTATTCCAGCAACATATTACGGAAACTAATAGCAATACCTCTTAATATATCTTTTAATAATTGTTTGAATATAAATGGATAAGTAATGCCTGTTAATTTTTCTTCTGCTTTTTCTGATAATAAAGAAAATACAGGAGATAAGATCATTAGCAATACATATTTAATAAGTGTGCTGCTTGCAAACCAGAACAATAATTTAAATAATACTTTTACCAGGAATTGGAAAGTACCGATCAAATAAGGCTTTGCAAACGAAAGCCAGTGGCCTGTTTCAGGAATTGCATTAAAATCAACATAGCCACTCATCCATTCAGAAAGTGCATCGGCAAAAATAAACAGACCATAAATACTTAACACCCATAATAGCAACCAACCCGCTAAACAAATAAACATGTATGGCCATAAACCTTTTTCGAAAAGTACCGAAAAAGCTTTAAAACAATTGCCTATGGCTTTAAAAAAGTCTGAAAAGAATTTCATTTTTATGGTTATTACATTTTTTCAGGAACAACTATGCCTAATAAATTCATAGCATTGGCAATTGCCTGCGCACATAATTTAGAAAGTTGTAACCTAAAAATTTTAATGTTCTCGTCTTCTTCTTTTAAGATCGGGCACTCATGATAAAAACGGTTATACAACTTAGTCACTTCGTAAATGTAATTGGCCACCAACGCAGGATTAAACGCAGTTCCTGATTCAGCAACTACGCCTTCAAAATCATAAATAAATTTAACCAACTCTTTTTCAATAGCACTCATTTCAACTTTAGCTTCACCTCTTTCAAAATCAAAAGCGGCTTTGCGTAATACTGATCTTATCCTTGCATGTGTGTATTGAATGAAAGGACCTGTATGTCCGTTAAAATCAATACTCTCTTTAGGATCGAACAGCATTTTCTTTTTAGGATCTACTTTTAAAATAAAATATTTTAAAGCTCCTAAACCTATTGTTTTGTTCAACTCTTTAAATTCTTCCTCATTAAAATCGTCAACCTTACCTAACTCTTTTGTAGTTGCAGTGGCAGTCGCCAACATTTCATCTATCAGCTCATCCGCGTCTACAACGGTACCTTCCCTACTCTTCATCTTTCCTTCAGGCAACTCAACCATACCATAACTTAAATGGTAACATTCTTTTGCCCAGGCATAACCTAATTTTTCTAAGATCTTAAACAACACTTTAAAATGATAATCCTGCTCGTTACCAACCGTGTAAATTAACTGACTCAGTTGCGGGAACTCTTTAAAACGTTCAATAGCGGTGCCAATATCCTGTGTAATATAAACGCTGGTGCCATCACTTCTTAATACAATTTTCTCATCTAAACCTTCACCACTAAGATCAATTGCTACACTGCCATTTTCTTTTTTGTAGAAAACGTTTTTCTTTAATCCTTCTTCTATTATTTCTTTACCTAATAAATATGTATTGCTTTCGTAATACATTTTATCAAAGTCAACACCAAGCGTTTTATAAGTTACAGCAAAGCCTTCGTAAACCCAGCCGTTCATGGTCTTCCAAAGATCAACCACTTCTTTATCTCCTGCTTCCCATTTACGAAGCATATCTTGTGCTTCCAACATTAAAAGAGATTTTTTTTCTGCTTCTTCTTTTGTTTTTCCAACAGCAATTAATTCTTCAATTTGTTTTTTGTTTTCTTTATCGAATAGAACATAATATTTACCAACAAAAAAATCACCTTTTAATCCACTACTCGCAGGTGTTTCACCATTACCAAATTTTTGCCATGCTAACATACTTTTACAGATATGAATTCCCCTATCGTTAATAATATTGGCTTTAATAACCTTATGCCCGTTTGCTTTTAAAATCTGCGCTACCGAAAAGCCCAATAAATTATTACGCACGTGGCCCAGATGCAAAGGTTTGTTGGTGTTTGGAGACGAATACTCCAACATGATGGTTTTGCCGGAGCTATTCTCTTTTTTATAGCCTATAGTAACTGAGTCTTTAACAGCATTAAAATAACCTAACCAAAATTGATTGGTTAACGAAATATTTAAAAAACCTTTTACTACATTAAATGCAGAAACGTTTGTATTATTTTTAACCAGGTATTCACCCAATTCTTGTCCTAATTGCTCGGGAGACTTTTTAGTTTCTTTAATAAAAGGAAAAGTAACCAAAGTAAGGTCGCCTTCAAATTCCTTTCTTGTTTTTTGAAAAGTAATTACGGGGTTACTTATATTATAAACTTGCGCTAATGCTTGCTGAACAGTATCAAATAAAATTTTGTGTGCGTTTATCATGTTTTAAAATTAAGGATAAAATAAAAAAGCCAAACATATTTGTTTGGCTTTCAAAATTAATTTATTTAAAAATTACATTTTCTCAACCTCAACAATGGGGTTGTTATTAATTCGGACAGTATTTAAGCCTGCTTTCTTAAATTCTGAAGCAAACCAGGCTTTATTTTTAGCTGATTTTAATATGATTGTAATTGATTGATAGTCGCCGGTTAATTTACCTTCAGTAACATTTTCAACCGCAGCATCGCTTTTTAAAGAGGCAACTATTTTAGCTACTTCTTCTTTTGAACCAGCTTTGTATACTTCAAAAAACAAAACAGTTGCTTCCGAGAAAAATTTATTAGCATCGGCTGCTGCTGCATTTTTAATACAAACCGTTTTTGCAGGAATATCAGAAAAATTAACTGAAACGCTGTTGTTTTTACCAAAAGCAGCAGAATTAAGCACTGCAACACCTAATAAAAATGAAATGGATAATGTTTTTAAAATTTTCATAGTTGTTAATTTATACTCAAAGTTATCCAAAAATAATGCCAAAAACAATTATTTGCGCTTCTTAACAAAAAAATCCTTCATAATTCGCTCACAATCTTCGCTTAAAATGCCTTTTACAACCTCTGTTTTAGGGTGAAGCAGTTTTTTTTCCAATAAAGAGAAACCCTTTTTCGTTTCGCTGGCGCCGTAAACTATTTTAGTAATATGGCTCCAGGCTAATGCCCCGGCGCACATTACACAAGGCTCAATAGTTACGTATAGTGTACAATCTGTTAAGTATTTGCCCCCAATGTAATTTGCGGCAGAAGTAATGGCCTGCATTTCGGCGTGAGCCGTTACATCATTTAGGGTTTCTGTTAAATTATGTGCCCTGGCTATGATCTTATTCTCGGCTACAATTATAGCGCCAATAGGAATTTCGTCCTTATCAAAGGCTTTTTGAGCCTCCTTTAAGGCTTCACGCATAAAGCTCTCGTCGTTATATAAGGGCGCTATTGACAATTACAGGTATTGGTTGCGGCAATGCTAATATCCTCAATTTTAGAGATGGTATCGCAATCGTAAATAATGAGTTTGTAATTATACTTATCTTTGAATTCTTCTTTAGGCTGGATATAATATTCGCCGCACGGCTCTTTATGCACTTCGGTAACATCGTAGTTCACTTCAAAATGCCTTAACTCCACTTTCAAAAGAATCTCATTCTTCCAAAGACATTTTAATTTGCATGAAGCTTTTTCTGATAATTTAAAATTCTGGAAAATAAGTTCCTGCATTTTTTGTTCGTTTGGAGAAACACAACTGCGCGTACCAAACATAGCGAAAACAATTAATAATCCTAAACCAAATCCAAAACCGTAAAACTTAAGTCTTTTCCAAAAATTCATAGGGCCAAAATTAACATCTTTTAAGCGGGAAATAAAATAATATTATGCACCATAAAAAAGCCCTCTACTTTTTATAAAGTGAGGGCTTTTTAAATGCTTATTCAAAATAAATTTAGGCGATCGGAGGAGGAACATTATTGAATAATGCGATCAACTCTGCCTGAGTTTCTGCGGCTAACCAATTTGGCATACCAGCTTTCCAAACCAAACTTGATTTTATTAATTGCCCAGAAGCTGCCATAGCCTGTAATTGTTGTATATTAAATGGCCCGGCCTGTGCGCCGTTTACAACCACATGAAATTGAACAATTGGTGGTGGTGGTGGAATAACCCCACTATTTTGATTCTGATTTGTGTTTTGGTTATTGAACATATTGGTCATCATATTACCCATACCCATACCAACACCCATACCAACCCCTGCGCCACCTAATCCCTGATTTTTTGCAGCATCGCCAATTGCATTAGCGGTATTAAATTGCGCTAACTTGTTCAGGTCAATTGCATGTAACCGAGAATAATTGAAAATTTCTTTTTTCAATTCTTCCGGCATTGATACATTTTCTACCAAGAACTTCGTAATGGTTAATCCGTACTCTAAAAAATCCGTGTTTAATTTCTCGTGTCCTAACTTAGATAATTCATCCATGTTAGCAGCAAATTTTTCTACCGGAATATTTCCTTCGCCTACAGCATCTGTAAACTTAGTAACGATCATACTGCGCAATTGCTCGGTAACTTCTTCTGTTGTAAAATTCTCATCAGTTCCGGCGATCTCTTTAATGAATTTAGCACCATCAGTTACTCTAAAAGCAAAAGAACCAAAACTTCTTAACTCAATAAAACCAAAACGCGGATCACTTAAAGTGATAGGATTTTTAGTTCCCCATTTTTGATCAATGAATTGTTTGGTACTTATGTAAAATATATCTGCCTTGAACGGACTGTTAAATCCGTACTTCCAGCCCTTTAATGTAGCCATGATAGGCATATTCTGCGTTTCAAGTGTATACATACCAGGCTGAAAAACATCGGCAATTTTACCTTCGTTCATGAACACTGCTACCTGGCTCTCACGCACAGTAAGTTTGGCGCCCATCTTTATCTCGTTCTGGTAACGAGGAAATTTCCATACAATCGTATCATTGGTATTATCGAGCCACTCAATAATATCAATGAATTCATTTTTTATTTTATCAAATAAACCCATGTTTTTAAATTTTAGACTATAAAAATAACAATTTTAGAATTAGATTGTATCTAAAACCTTCTTAATTTTTTGTATTGCATTTATTAACTCATCATCTGTAATAGTTAATGGTGGTGCAATACGCATGGCTGTTGAGCAAAATAAGAACCAATCGGTAATTACACCATTTTGAATACAGCTTTTAATTACTTGCATATTTAATTCTTCAGTATCAAATTCAATCGCACCCAAAGCGCCAAATACCCGTAACTCTTTTATTAGTGCATGTTGCAAATGGGTTTTAATTATTTTTTCTATTTGATTAGCGCGTTCAACTAATTTCTCCTCAACAATTACCTCTAAGGTTGCTTTTGCGGCCGCTACACAAACAGCATTGCCGCCAAAAGTATTAATGTGCCCAAGCACGGGATCACTAGTTAAACAACCCATTAATTTGTTAGATGAGATAAAAGCACCAATAGGCAAACCCCCACCCATACCTTTTGCAACTAATAAAATATCAGGAACGATATTATATTTCTCAAAGGCAAATAAAGATCCGGTGCGACCAAAACCGGTTTGTATCTCATCAAAAATTAAGAGAGCACAATGTGTATCGCATTTCTGACGCAATAATTTTAAAAATTCTTTATTAGCTTCTCTTACACCTGCTTCACCTTGAATAGGCTCTATAATTACCGCAGCTGTTTTAGAAGAAATTTGTTCGAGATCCTTTAAATTATTTATTTCTAAAATTTTAATATCGGGTAATAACGGACGAAAAGAATTTTTAAAGAATTCATCTCCCATTACACTTAAGGCACCATGCGTGCTACCATGATAGGCATTTTTAAAACAAATTATCTCTGTACGATCGGTAACACGCTTAGCTAATTTTAATGCGCCTTCTGTAGCCTCGCTGCCACTGGTGGTGTAATAAACTGAATTTAATTTTTCGGGTAAAAGATCGGTAAGCATTTTTGCGTACTTAACCTGAGGACTTTGATTGAACTCGCCATACACCATTAAGTGCATGAACTTTTGTGTTTGTTCGTTAATGGCACTTACAACTCTTGGATGGCAATGTCCAACATTACTTACAGAAATGCCACTAATAAGATCAATGTATTCTTTTCCACTCTCATCAATTAATTTTACGCCTTTTGCTTCCTTAATATTTACATCAACGCCAAGCAAGGGCAGATCAGATGTCTGCGCTACATGTCTTAAAAATAATTCGCGTTGGTTCATTATTCAGAATTTAGTCGTTAGTCAAAAAAATGCAAGCGATTAATTATTCTTCTTCTTCGAGTACAATTAGCCTTACGGTATCAACACTTTGGCGTGTGCGTTTTAAAATAGTTAACTCATAACCATCTTTTTTACGTTTATCATTTACTGCAGGAATTCTTCCAAAGATATAGTTAATATATCCTGAAACTGTTTCGTAATGAGAGTTCTCGGGTAAAGCAATAGGTAGCGCCTCATTCACATCGGCAATGGTTGCCTGGGCATTCACTATATATTCGGTCTCACTTTTTTTCTCAACGTTTGGCTTTTCCTCATCATGTTCATCCTGTATCTCACCAACCAATTCTTCAATAATATCTTCCATAGTAATTAATCCGGCTGTAGAACCAAACTCGTTGGTAACAATGGCCATTTGAATGTGATGCTTCTGAAAATCGCGTAACAACTCATTAATTTTCATACTCTCAGGAATAAAATGCACGGGGCGCATAATATCTTTTAGTGTTCTGAATCTATTTTCAATTAAAGCTTTTAAAAGATCTTTGCTGTGTACAATACCAATTACGTTATCAATATCTCCCAAATAAATTGGTATCCGCGAAAACCCTTCTTCAATAACACGCTTGGTTATTTCGCCCCTTCCTAACTCTACATCCAGCGCCACTACCCTGTTCTGCGGCACCATAATTTGTTTTACTATACGGTCATCAAAATCAAAAACATTCTGTATCAATTCATTCTCGCTTGGTTTAATAGCGCCACCTTCTTCACTCTCCGTTAAAATTAAACGTAATTCTTCTTCGGTATGCACATCGTCTTCACCCACTTTTTTAACGCCAATAATTCTTAATACAAGGTTAGACGTTTTATTTAATAACCAAATGAAGGGTGAACAAATAAAATAAAAAATACGTAATGGCCATGCGCATAAAAGCAAGGTATCCATACTATACTTTATACCAATCATTTTAGGAATTTGCTCACCTAATGTTACATGAAAAAATGTAAGCAATGCAAGTGCAATTGGTAGCGAAACACTGTGAACAGTAGCCGGATTGGTTACCATACCTGTGTTTGCAAATACATTTATAACAATATGCGAAATAACCTCTTCACCTATGGCTCCTAAAGCTAAAGAAGTAAGGGTAATGCCTAATTGTGTAGCAGAAAGATAGGCATCTAATTTTTCTAAAAGTGATTTTGCAAGCTTTGCACGTGAACTGCCTTTTTGAACTTTTACATCGAGTTGAGAAGCCCTGACTTTTACTAAAGCAAATTCTGCGGCAACAAAAAAACCATTTAATAAGATCAATAAAAAGGTAATAAAAAGATCGGATCCCATATTTAATTATAATACAAATATACTCATTAACGAAGATGAGCGCTTATTTAGAAACATTGAGCCTTTTGAGCTGTTCTTCTTTTAAATAGATGATCTGCTTTAAAAGATCTATTTCTCCTTGCAAAGAGCCAGCGTCTTTAATAGCATCTTCATCTGTTAAAAGTTTATTTATGTAGTAAGGTTTTTCTTTATAATCGATCTTAAAATTCTCTGATCTGAAAAAACTATATAGCGGTACTCTAAGTGCTTTTGAAATTAACTCCAAATTTCTTAACTCTAATGTTTTATTGTTTAAAGCATCGGTCAATTCAACTTCACTCATTCCTAAATATTCCGCCAATTGGTTAAAGGTATAATCTTCTTTTTTTAAGATCTCTATTAATTGTGATTTTACGTCCATACGGTAAATTGTCTATGTAAAGATAATGAAAATTTGGTTTTGCACTTTAAGTTGAGAATTCATTTTGCTTAAATTGTTTAAAATATTAGAAAAAATGGCGCTTTAAGGGCTAAAAATGAATTGTAATTAGGGATTTTATTTTATATTTTTGCAACTCTTTAAAATTAATCGTTTCAGATATGAAAATTTTAGTAGCAATAAGCAACGTACCCGATACAACTTCAAAAATTCAATTTACAGAAGGTGACACAAAGTTTAACAGTGCCGGAATTACTTTTGTAATTAATCCATACGACGAGTGGTATGCGCTTGTAAGGGCTTTAGAATTAAAAGAAGCCAATTTAGCCGAGAAAGTTACAATTATACATGTTGGCCTTGCCGATAGCGAAGCCACCATCAGAAAAGGGTTAGCCCTTGGTGCTGATGATGCTGTAAGAATTGATGGCGATGGCCCTGATGCTTTTTTTGTAGCAGAACAAATTGCCAATTACGCTAAAGCAAATAACTACGATCTTATTTTGGTTGGAAAAGAGACCATTAATTATAACGGCGCATCAGTTGGCGGTATGATTGCAGGTGTAATTGATCTGCCATTTGTATCGTTAGCTACTAAGCTTGACATTGCCGGTAACAAAGCAACTGTTGAACAGGATGTAGATGGCGGCACACAGGTAGTTGAATGTGAATTACCGTTAGTAATTAGCTGCGCAAAAGGCATGGCAGAACAACGTATACCAAACATGCGTGGTATTATGGCTGCAAGAACAAAACCTTTAACGGTTGTGCCTGCGGGCGCTACAACGCCTTTAACCTCTATTAAATCTTACGTTTTAAATCCAGGTCGTACCACTGTTAAAATGATAAGCGAAGATAATTTAGATGAGTTGGTAAGTCTTTTACACACAGAAGCAAAAGTTATTTAATTAATAATCACAAAAAAAATTATAAAATGTCAGTACTAGTTTATACCGAAATAAATAAAGGCCGTGTAAAAAAAGCATCTTTAGAATGTGTTAATTACGCTGTAAAAGTTGCTGAGCTAACCGGATCAAGCGTTACAGCTGTTGTAAATAATGCATCAGCCGAGCAATTAGAAGAAATTGGAAAAGCAGGAGCAACAAAAATTTTATCTATTAAAAATGATAAAATGAGTGCGGATGCCATGTTCATTAGCGCGGCTGTGGAGCAAGCCGCTAAAGCAGAGAATGCCAAAATAATCATCTTTGCTTTTGATATTGTTGGGAAAGCAGTTGCACCAAGATTAGCAGCTAAGTTAAAAGCAGGTTTAGTTGCAGGAGCTGTAGATTTTCCAACTATTAACGGAAGCAGTTTTGAAGTAAAGAAAAATGTTTTTTCAGGAAAGGCAACTGCTGTTTATAGCATTACAAGTGACCTAAAAGTTATATCCTTATTGCCAAATAGTTTCCCTGTAAAATTGGGAGAAAACAAGGCAAGTGTTGCCGATTTTAATGCAGATCTTTCTGCAATTGCTTCTAAAATTGTTATAAAAGAAACAAGATCTAACGATGTTGGCGGTATGATACCATTACCTGAAGCTGAATTAGTAGTTAGTGCCGGAAGAGGTTTAAAAGGGCCTGAGAATTGGAAGATCGTTGAAGACCTTGCCTCTGCGTTAGGTGCTACTACTGCATGTTCTCGTCCGGTTGCCGATATGCACTGGAGACCACATCATGAGCATGTTGGACAAACAGGTGTTGCTATTCGTCCAAATTTATACATTGCCATTGGTATTTCCGGGGCTATACAGCATTTAGCTGGTGTTAACGGCAGTAAGACCATCGTTGTTATAAATAACGATAAAGAAGCGCCTTTTTTCAAGTCGGCAGACTATGGAATTGTAGGTGATGCTTTTACCATTATCCCTAAATTTACCGAAGCAGTTAAAAAATTTAAGGCAAATCAGAATTAAACAAAATTTTATTCTTAAATTAGAATCTACAAGTACTTGATGAAAAAAGTCCGTTTAGAAATAGTAGGATTATCCTATAGCCAAACACAAAGTGGCGCTTATGCCCTTGTACTGGGCGAAACAACCGGGAGCAGGCGATTACCTATTATTATTGGTGGATTTGAAGCACAGGCCATTGCTATTGAGTTAGAGAAAATGAGCCCCAGCAGGCCTTTAACACATGATCTTTTTAAGACCTTTTCGCAAACATTTGATATTACCGTTACAGAAGTATTGATATACAACCTTGTAGAAGGAATTTTTTATGCCAAATTATTGTGTAATGATGGTACTAAAGAAGTAGAGATTGATGCACGCACAAGCGACGCTATTGCCATTGCAGTTAGGTTTAAATGCCCAATTTCCACTTACGAATTTATCTTAAAAAGCGCTGGTATTGTATTGGATGACGAGCCTCTTGCTGCAACTGAAGAAAGTGAGCAAATAGCCGAACTTTCTGAAACACCGGTTGCTACAGGCATGGATGATTATAAAGGCAAAAGTACAGAAGAGTTAAAGAACCTTTTACAAACCGCACTCGATGAAGAACAATACGAGTTGGCTTCTAAGATTCGTGATGAATTGAACCAACGCAAAAAATCATAAAAAAAGCCTCTTTTCAGAGGCTTTTTAATTTATAATAATTAAATATTAGTGAGGCTTGGTTGTTGGTCCTGTAGGACTGGTTGATTCGTCTTTTGATTCTGTCTTAGCTTCTTTTTTATTGGTAGTAGCTTTTGTTCCAGAAGTCCCTTTTTCATTTATAGCCATTCTTGTTCCTGATTTTTTTGGCTCTTCTTTTTTAGTTGGTTCAGTTGTTGTACTTGTTGTTGTTTTCTCTTCAGTAACAACCGTAGTTGTTCCATCAGGATTAACTACTTCTTTTTCTTTTTTAGTTGTTTTAGTAGATTTGCTTTTTACAGGATCTTGTGCTTGAGTTGCAGCGCTAAACAAAGCAACTAACGAAAGAGTTAATAATATTTTTTTCATGGGTTTTAAATTTTAATTAAAGGTAAACCTATTTTTAGATAAATAAAACAATAATAACATTTTTTTTGAAATTGTTGATTCAGTCTTATAGCTGGGCATCCAGGCCTTTTAGCTCTTCTACCTTCTCTATATAACCAAGCTTTTCGTAAGAAAAAATAAGATTGTTAATGCAACGTTTAATAATATCAATATTACTACAAGGCAAATAATATTTTGGTTCAAGATCTAAATTCAATTGTTTTAAGAACTGGTCAATGTCTTTTTGATTAAACAATAAACCTTTACTGAAAGGATTAATGTAAAACAAAATATTATTAGAAAGTGTTTTATTGTTTACATCAATTAAATTGGCCTCCTCATTCAAATAGGCTAAAACAAAGTGTTGTGGCAGGTTTATTCCATACACAGGGATCTTTAATTCGATACAAATTAAAAGGTAAACAACACTTAACATTAAAGGATTTCCTTTTTTACTTTCTAAAACATTATTAATGAATGAATTTTGCGGCGCGTGGTAATTGGTAATGTTGCCGCTGAACTGATGCACTTCAAATAAAATATGATTAATGATCTTTACTTTCTCAAGCGCAGTAAGGTCTTCGTGTAGTTCTAACCATACATCCTGTTTTATTGTGGCCAGTTGTTTTTTTATTTTATTCTCATCCAGGTCTGGATACTGGTAACGTGCTAAAATTAAAATACCCTTTAAAAGGTCGTCCTGATCTACTTTTGCCCAGTTCTTTAGTGCTTTTTGAAGTGTTTCAAATTGAATTGTATGTATAATTGTTTCGATACGCTTTTGCATAATGGCATCGAAGCTATTTTCCCAGGCAGTCTCTAAATGAGGGATAGCAGGTGGTCCAAGAACAACAAAACGATCTTTTACCTGTACGTAAATTACCTCGTCAGGATCGTCTAATAGGGTAATTAAGGCAATTACTTCCTTTAAACTCATTTCCGCTTGTCGTTTTGGTGCTGCCATTGTATATTTCAAAAATAAAGCAATAAAGACGGGCTTTTTGCTTAGTTGACTTTAATTTTTAACAATAGCAATGTTTATTGAATTGAACAATGGGGTATTAATAAAAAAGGCCCCGGAATGCGGGGCCTTTCTAAAAACTAAAAGATCAATTTTATTTGCTTAAAATTAAGCGCTTCACTATTTTTTCTTCGCCATTATTGATGGTTACAATATAAACACCATTTGCATAACTGCTTAGATCCATGCTAAACACGTTGCTGGTAACACCTGTGTGCTTAGTGCTTGAAACCAATTGACCTAATGAGTTATGAACAGTTATATCTAAATTCTGAGCGTTTGGTAACGTTGCAATAATGTTAACTAAACCGTTAGATGGGTTTGGATGTAAGCTAACATTAGCATCTAAAACAGAATTTTTATTAATACCTGTTACACCACATTGCATCTCAGGTAAAATTGCCATACTTGCATCATAACCACCCCATGCAATAGAAATACTATGCCATGTGTTGTCGTTCCATAATTCCCAGTTTGTACCTGTAGTTACACTTGCATCATCCATAATAACAGCGGTATCACCTGCTGCTGTTGGAACTTTAACCGAAGCAAAGAAACCGTTGGTTGCAGGAGCATTAACCGGTGAAGCAAATATATATCTGTAAGGTCTTAAAATTGGATTCGTATAAACGATAGGTTGTTGACCAACATAACTAACAGAGTTAGTTGCAGTAACAGCTAATATATTAGCCATAGTGGCATTAACCTGACCAAATGGTGTAGTTGTACCTGTTGGTCCACCAGCCATTGTTCCATTATATAATTTTAAGTTCACTGGCGCTGTACTAGAACCACCAGTACCTTTAGTTCCGTCTTTATAGAAAATAACGATCACAGACTTAATTTGAGGAGACGAAATAGAGCTATACTTGCTTATTGGGAAATATTCTGCTTTCTCAAAGTCATCATAACAATTAGAACCCATGATATAACCAGCTTTAGGACTGCAACCAGGAGTAGCTGTATCTGATCCTGCAGCACCTACTAATAAAGTTCCGGTTGGCGAAACATTAGTAATAGTATCTGCACAAAGTACAGCACAATTCGAAATAACGATGGAGTGACCTGTTGCATTTGTCCCAAGTGAATTAGTTGCAGCAACAGAGATACTATAAGTACCAGGAGTTGTGAAGTTAATTGTTGGAGCAGCGGCAGTATTATTAGGAGAAAAAGAAACACCAGTTGAGGGAACTGAACTCCAAACATAAGTTGGAGCCGGTGATCCACTGGTATTATTGGTTATAGATACAGGAGACCCAACGCAACCTGTAGTTGACATGGCGAAATTTGCAGTAGGCGTGGAAGCAGCAACTGTACATAATGTAGCTGCACTTGCACTTAATAAATTACGAAACGAACCATTAGCCATTGCAGTCTGCATACGAGCGGATTGATCGTTAGTAAACATATACATACATAAGTCATCAGTATAATCCATAAAATTTTGGAACATTTCGCCATTAGTATTGCCTGAACAAATACCCACTTTATAGGGATGTGTAGGACAACCAAAATTTGATTGTTGTGATGTGGGTGTATCTGTACAAAAATCATTACCACAATTTGAATCTCCCCAAATGTGTCTTAAACCTATCCAATGGCCAACCTCATGAGTTGTTGTACGACCTTTGTGGTAGGGAGCATTGCTTACCGCAGTACCAATGCTTCCAAAAGCACTACTAAGCATTACAACACCATCTGATGTTGCAGTTCCAAAAGGGCCACCTAATCCTGAAAGACCTGTGCCAGCTGGAAAAGTAGCGTAGCCTAATAAACCACCGCCTAAATTCATTACCCACATATTTAAGTAACGTGTTGGATCCCAAATACTGTTTGGTTTTATTGTTGCATCAACATAGGTATTAGTGTAAGGAGGAGTTGACCATCCTTTCGCAACCCTATTTATACGGTCAATTCCAGGTTCAGCCATCGCTCCACCTGTTGGTGTAAGTTGAGCTAAACAAAAATTAATAGTACAATTAGCTTTTAGAGATGAAAAAACAGCCGGTACGTTTCCACTATTTAAGCCCGTACCTGCAAAATCAGCATTTAAAATATTGATCTGATCTATAATTTGAGCCTGCGAAATATTATCGCCTACACCAACCGCCTGGTTATTATGTACCACATGCACTACAACCGGAATTGTATATACAACGGCTTGATTTTTACCGGCTATATTTGAAGCCTTAAATTCTTCAACTTTTTTATTAAACCATGCATCCCACTCAGCACCAGGCTCAGCAGTACCGCACCGATTTGTGATAGTTGTTGTGTTATTCTGAATCTGGACAGCATTATTTTTTAATGCTACCTTTCCGATTTGAGCGCTCAGGCCAAAGGAAAGGCACAAAGCTGTTGCAATTAAGGGTAATTTTAATTTCATAAGTTGTGTGTGTTTGCTAATTTATTTAGCTAACATAATGATTTAAACGTTTAGATTCAAAAAATCGAAAAATTTTAACAATTATATCTTAATACCTATTACTAACAGGTCATCTAATTGTTCGCTTTTTCCTTTCCAGTTTGTAAAAAAACCTTCAAGTTCCTGCTTTTGCTCTTTTGCTTTTGAGCTATGTATAGAGATCAATAGATCTTTAAACCGTTTAGTGGTTAACTTCTTATTTTTATCGCTTCCAAATTGGTCGGCGTAACCATCTGTTGAGATATAGATCATATCTCCGTTGTTCAGGATTAATTCGTGTTCCTCAAATTCCTGACTATCGGTTGTAAATCCACCTATTGCCTGTTTAGTTGGTTTTATTTCTTCTAATGCACCTGTTGCTTTCCTAATGATCCACAATGGGCGATTAGCGCCCGAGTAATAAACTTTTGAAACAGTATTATTACTTTTTTCGATTCTAACTATTGCAGCATCCATACCATCGCGGTTATTATTACCGGGGCTGTTTTGATTCAATGATCTTTTAACACCTTTATTTAATTCGGTTAATATTTGTTTAGGACTGCTTGTTTTTACAATTGCTTTATCTAAATTCTCTTTACCTATTAAACTCATAAATGCGCCGGGAACACCATGTCCTGTACAATCCACGCATGCCAATAAAAATCCTTCATGCGTTTCAGATGCCCAGTAAAAATCGCCACTTACAATATCTTTTGGTTTGTATAAAATAAAATATTCATTCAAATTTTCATCAAGCATTGATTCAGATGCCAATAAACTTTGTTGTATTAAGCGGGCGTAATTTATACTATCTGTTATTTCTTTATTTTTTTCCTCGATCAAATGGTTTTTAAATGCCAGTTGCACAGCGTTCCTTTTATTTAACCTGAAACTTCTGTAGATAAAGAACACGGCCAGTAAAGCCATTAATAAGGCTATACAAGAGGCAACGATCAAAATTTTCTGTTTTGAATTTTGCGCTGTTTTTGATTTAATCTGCTCTTCCTTTAATTTAAGATCTGCGTCTTTTTTATCACTGTCGTATTTGGACTGAAGCTCTGCAACCTGGGTGTTAATTTTTTCTTTCTTAATGGAATCACCAACTACACGGCATATTCTAAACATCAAAACAGATTCCTTATACATACCCAATTTATATAATACCTCCGCTTGCGAAAACAAACCATTTAAATAAAAATCTCCGATCTTATTCTTAAATGCTATGTTAGTTCCGGCTTCAGCATATTTAAGTGCTTCCTTATATTTTTTTTGAGCTCGCAAAACATTGGCTATATTAATATTTGATCCGGCAATGCCTTTATAATCTTTTTCTTCCTCGCGAATTTTTAAACTCTTTTGTAAATACTCTAAAGATTTATCATACTGTTTAAGACTCTTATAAGTAAGACCCAGATTGTTATATGAATTTGCTAGATTTACTCTCACTCCAAAAACTTCTCTTATCTCCAAAGCCTTATGGTTATAAAACAACGAAGAATCTAACTTATCATAATTATTGTAAATGGTTGCTAACATAGCATATCCTTCGGATAAGTTAGCGCTATCATTA
The DNA here is from genome assembly GCA_030681615.1 of Bacteroidota bacterium. Taxonomy (GTDB): domain Bacteria; phylum Bacteroidota; class Bacteroidia; order B-17B0; family Aurantibacillaceae; genus Aurantibacillus. Next base: position 28,548 of record JAUXSA010000082.1, on the reverse strand, counting down.
ATTTGTTTTGCCAGTGCAATAGAATAATGGTATTGTTTTAACGAAAACTCATGGTTCTTTTCTTTCATATAAACAGAACCTATTCTATTATGTGCCATTAGTCTTATCCAAATAAAACCGATCTTCTCCGCCTCCTTTAAAGCACTAAAATATTTTTCGATCGCTTTATTATTTTCACTCCTGCTGTCATGAAAATACCCTTGTTTATACAGAGCAAATGCCAGCATTCTTTTATTCTTAGAATTTTTTCCCGTTTCTATAATTAAGTTATATAATGAATCGCGCTGGCTTGAACTTAATTTTTTATCCGCTAAAGAAAATTTATAATATAAATTAATTTTAGCGCTATCGTTTTTTGCTACACCGATCTTTTTTGCAAGTGTATCTAAATAATTCTGGCTAAAAACAGAACTAGCTAAAAAAATAAATAATATGTAGAAAATATGTTTGATGCTGATCTGGTATTGATTATAAACTGCCATGATAACTTATTTTCTCATGGTTTTTGATCAAATATCGGAAAATAAATGCCCGGAAACTAATCCGTATTATAAGAAACAAAAAAGCAAGCCTAAATTATTAAGCTTGCTTTTGTTTAAAAAAATAAATTTAATCTGCCTGCAAGAATGGGTATTTATAATCTGTTGGTGGCGCAAACGTTTCTTTAATTGTGCGCGGAGAAACCCAACGCAATAAATTAATTTTTGCTCCGGCTTTATCGTTTGTTCCGCTTCCTCTTGCTCCTCCAAATGGTTGCTGACCAACAACTGCACCGGTACATTTATCGTTAATATAAAAATTTCCGGCCGCGTTACTTAATTTTTTTGTTGCCAGTTCAATAGCATAACGATCTTGCGCTAATATAGCGCCCGTTAAAGCGTAAATAGAAGTACTGTCAACCAACTCCAATGTTTCTTCAAATTTCTTTTCATCGTAAACATAAAGTGTTAACACAGGTCCAAATAACTCTTCGCACATAGTTACATACTTAGGATCTTTTGCAACAATAATAGTTGGTTCAATAAAATAACCTTTGCTTTTATCGTAATTTCCACCGGCAATAATTTCAACGTTACTGTCTTTTTTGGCGGCATCAATATATTTTGCCAACTTATCAAAACTCTTTTCGTCAATTACTGCATTAATAAAATTGGTAAAATCTTCTGTTGGGCCCATTTTCATGGATTTAAGATCGCTTAGCAAATAAGCTTTTACTTCGTTCCACAAATTAGATGGGACATATGCACGTGAAGCAGCAGAACATTTTTGACCCTGATATTCAAAAGCACCGCGTGAAATAGCTACAGAAAGCACTTTTGCATCGGCTGAACTATGTGCCATGATAAAATCCTTACCACCTGTTTCGCCAACAATGCGAGGATACGAACGGTATTTATGAATATTATTTCCAATTGTTTGCCATATATTTTGAAAAACCTCTGTACTGCCTGTAAAATGTATTCCGGCAAAATCTTTGTGGTTAAATACAACATCGGCAGCATCTGGTCCGCTTGGGTAAATTAAATTAATAACACCATCTGGCACACCTGCTGCTTTAAATATTTCCATCAGTACATTAGCACTGTAAACCTGAGTGTTACTTGGCTTCCAAACAACAACGTTGCCCATCATGGCACAACTGGTTGGTAAATTTCCTGCAATAGCTGTAAAATTAAATGGTGTTAAAGCGTAAATAAATCCTTCCAAAGGCCTCCACTCTAGCCTGTTCCATACACCTGGACCAGAGATAGGCTGATCGGCATAGATCTCGGTCATATAATGTACGTTAAATCGTAAAAAGTCAATTATCTCACAGGCGCTGTCTATCTCAGCCTGAAAAGCATTCTTGCTTTGGCCAAGCATGGTAGCAGCGTTTAATTTAGCACGGTAAGGACCAGCAATTAATTCGGCTGCTTTTAAAAAAATACTGGCGCGGTGCTCCCAGCTTAAATTTTGCCATTTTTCTTTTGCAGCCAATGCCGCCTTAATGGCCATTTCAACATGTTGTTTTTCGCTTTTATGAAAATGCCCTAAAGTATGCTTATGGTCGTGTGGTGGAGCAAGGCGCACCTTGGTGGCGCCACGTACTTCCTCTGCACCTATGTACATTGGTATATCTAATTCTTTACTACGCAATTCTTTTAACATAGCCTGTAACTCTTTGCGTTCGGCACTTCCAGAGGCATAACTTTTAATTGGTTCGTTTACCGGTGTTGGTATTTTATAAATTCCTTTTGGCATAATTTTAAATTTATAGTTGAATGTAAAATTTACTTAAACAAGACTCAAATATAAGTTTTTATTTACTATTAAGTATGTAAATTTGCGCTCATTAGAAATCAAAAAACATATAATTTAATAATAATTGTTTTTGTTCTTGTATTCTCACTTTTCTGCGTTTACAAGCTCCAGAATATTCAGTTTGATTATGATTTTGAAGCTTTTTTTCCTAACGAGGATCATGAGTTAGAGGTTTATAACAACTACCGTAAAACATTTGAGTACGATAACGAATTTGCCCTGGTTGCTGTAGAAAACACTAAAGGCATTTTTAGAAAGGATTTTTTATTGAAAGTAGATAGCTTAACACGACAATTATCACGCCTGCGATATGTTCAAAGAGTAACCTCACCTACCAATCTAAAAACACTTTCGTTGGGAGGCCTTGTACCGGTGCAAACAAATGTCCTCCACTTTCAGAACGAAGAACTTTATAAAGAGGATAGCATTGCCATATACCAATCGACACATTTGGTAGGTTCTTTTTTTCCGCTCAATGCAAAATCAATTAGTATTTACATAAAAACAGATGATCTTTTATCCAAATTAAAAAGCGATTCGCTTGCTACAGGCATTGAAAGCACTTTAAAGGATTTTAAATTTGACGAGATCCATTATGTGGGGAGGATCTTTGCGCAGAACGTATACCTCAAAAATCTGCAAAAAGAATTTGTTGTTTTTATTTGTCTTTCTTTTGTAGTGATCGTTCTTTTTTTATGGTTTAGTTTTAGAAGTATATACGGTATTATTGTGCCTGTTATTATTGTGCTTATTTCCATTTTATGGACATTAGGAATAATGAAACTCTGCGGCAAATCAATAGACATCATGACAGTTATGTTGCCTACCATGATATTTATTGCCGGTATGAGCGATGTAGTACATTTTTTCTCAAAGTATTTTGAAGAATTAGCAAAAGGTACAGATCGGGGAAAAATTTATTCACTGATCTTAAAAGAAGTTGGTTTTCCAACTTTTTTAACTTTACTTACAACCGTTGTGGGTTTTTTATCATTACTTTTTTCAAGCATAAAACCAATAAAAGAATTTGGAATCTATACTTCGGTTGGTGTTACCATTGCATTTATCTTAACCTACACCTTGCTCCCATCACTCTTGTATTTTTTTACACCAAAAAAATTAGTTACGGTGCATGGCGCCAATAATCGAACGCATAATTTAATGCGCACCGGGTTGTTCTGGATCTTCCGCCACCAAAAAACAATATTGGTTATTACCAGTGTAATACTTGTGTTATCTATAATTGGTATAACTAAAATAAAAGTAAATAATATTTTATTGGAAGACCTCAGCGAAAAAGTAAAAATAAAACAGGATTTTATGTTCTTTGATAAGAACTATAGTGGCGTAAGGCCATTTGAGATCTTAATAACTGTGAAAGATAAGAACAAATCGGTTTGGGATTATGATGTAATAACAGAACTAAACAAAGTAGATGATTTTATACGGAAAGAATACGATGCCGGATTTTTATTATCGCCATCTAGTTTAGTAAAATCTATTTATCAAAATTCTAACGATAATTACAATTTAAAATTTCCTAAGAGTGAAGATTATGAACCCATTTCCGAACAATTAAAAAGCAATAAAAAGAACCGCGATGTAAAACGTTTGATAACATCCGACGGGCGAAAAACAAGGATCAGCGCTAAGATTAGAGATATGGGCAGTTTGCAGGCAACACAACACAATCTTAATTTAATTGCTTTTATAGAAAAAAATGTGAACACCAATTTATTGCAATTTGAAATTACCGGTGCTGCACATTTAATAGACAGAAACAACGAGTACATGGTAAATAACATGACGCAGGGCTTTTTATTCTCGTTGCTGGTTATTGGTATACTCACATTCTTTCTGCACCGGAGCTGGCGCATGGTGTTGGTTTTTATAATACCAAACGTTATACCATTGGTTATTATTGGAGGCATTATGGGTTATGCAGGCATAGAATTAAAAGCAGCAACCTCATTAGTTTTTAGTATTGCATTTGGTATTGCAACCGATGATACCATACATTTTATTTCGCGTTTAAAAATAGAATTGGGTTATGGCAAGAGTTTGATGTATGCATTTAAGCGCACCTATTTTGAAACAGGAAAACCCATTATTTTAACTACTTTCATTTTATTAGGTGGTTTTATGACACTTATGATCAGCGACTTTCAGAGCACCTTTTATTTCGGTTTCTTAATTTGCATAACAGTAATAATTGCTGTACTTGCCGATATTTTTTTATTACCCGTTCTGTTATTTTTAATTTACAGTAAAAAGAAAAAATAATCAGTCATAAAAAAAACATAATTGTAATTGGTGGAGGTGCAGCAGGTTTTTTTGCAGCTATTAATTTAGCTATGCGCGAACCTAATTATGTTATTACCATTTTAGAAAAAACAAATAAGTTACTTTCAAAAGTAAAAGTTTCGGGCGGTGGCAGATGCAATGTTACCCATCATTGTTTTGAGAATTCTGAGCTTGTAAAAAATTATCCGAGAGGTAATAAAGAATTACAACAGGTATTTTCAAAATTCAGTGTAACAGAAACTATTGAATGGTTCAGACAGCAAGGCGTTGTTTTAAGAACGGAAGAAGATGGCAGAATGTTTCCCTACTCTAACAGCAGTCAAACCATAGTTGACCTTTTTTTAAAGCTAACTTCTGAACTTAATATTGAAATAAAAACTTCTTGCGACGTTCTCTCTATTCAAAAAAAAGAAGATCTTTTTATCGTAAAAACAGATCAAATTACTTATTCTGCAAACGCCGTTATTTGTGCGCTAGGCGGACATAACAAACTTTCCGCTTATCAAATAATTAAAGATCTTGGACACGCAGTTGATGAGCCTATACCTAGTTTGTTCACTATTAATTTGCCTCGTGAAGAAATAAAAAAAGATCTACAAGGAATTAGTGTACAAAACGCGCAGGTAAAAATTGCAGGGAGCAAATTAAATTACAGTGGGCCGATTTTAATTACTCATTGGGGCTTAAGCGGACCAGCTGTTTTAAAACTTTCAGCATTTGCTGCTAAAGAGTTTTATGATTTACATTATAATGCCAGCATTTTTGTGAATTGGGTGTTTCCATTAAAACCAAACGAGGTAGATGTTATTTTAAAACAAAGTCAAAAAGAAAAGCACAAGGCGCTTCCGTACACAAATCCTTTATTTGATCTTCCAAAAAGGCTGTGGGAATTTCTATGTCACTCGGCAGCTATTGATAACACTAAGCCCTGGGCCGAAATAAGTTACAAGCAAATAAATAAATTAACCGAGCAACTTTGTAACAGCGAATTTAAAATGGAAGGTAAAACTACTTTTAAAGAAGAATTTGTTACCTGTGGTGGTGTAAATTTAAAAGAAATAGATTTTAAGACCATGCAAAGTAAACTGGTGCCTAATTTATTTTTTTGTGGTGAGGTTTTAAATATTGACGGGATCACAGGAGGCTTTAATTTTCAAAGTGCATGGAGCACAGCCTGGCTTTGTTCTCAAAATTGTAACGTGTAGTGTTTACAAATCAACCTAAGTGTTAATAGTATTTTCGGGAAAACTCTTTATCTATTGCATAACTTTATGGCTGCAAAAATTATTTAACTATGAAATTTTTTATCGATACAGCTAATCTGGCTCAAATTAAAGAAGCACAAGATCTTGGTGTTTTGGATGGTGTAACTACTAACCCATCACTAATGGCGAAAGAAGGCATTAAAGGCCAGGAAAATATTTTAAAACACTATGTAGATATCTGCAATATTGTTACCGGTGATGTGAGTGCGGAAGTTATTTCTACAGATTTTGATGGTATGGTTAAAGAAGGCGAAGCTTTGGCGAAATTACACCCGCGCATTGTGGTAAAAATACCTATGATAAAAGATGGTGTTAAAGCCATTAAATATTTTACTGAGGCTGGCATTAAAACAAATTGCACTTTAGTATTCTCTGCAGGGCAAGCTTTACTAGCTGCTAAAGCAGGAGCTACGTATATGTCGCCTTTTATTGGCAGATTAGATGATGTTAGTACAGACGGCTTAAAATTAATAGAAGATATCCGTATCATTTATGATAACTATGGTTACGAAACTGAAATTTTAGCGGCAAGCGTTCGTCACCCAATGCATATTATTGAGTGTGCTAAAATTGGTGCCGATGTAATAACTGCGCCTTTAAGTGCGATTACCGCTTTATTAAAACATCCTTTAACGGATATTGGTCTTGCCCAATTTTTGGCAGACGCAAAAAAATAATCTAAACAAAGGGCTTCCATTTAGGAAGCTCTTTTATTTTTAAACCTCCTAGAAGTCTTATCAATACTGACCTGCATCGATGTAGGTGGTTTTCGTTTAAACGTTAAAAATGGTAGACGACTAAAAATATTTTATATATTTATCTATAAAATAATAAAATATGAAAAAAATTTACTTGATCTTATTTGCTTTAATAATAAACCTGGCCTCAATTTTTGGACAGGTTAATCTTTCAGTAGTTGCTCCTGTAGGTAATGGAGCTACAACCCAATCAAGGGCTCCTAACGGAAATGCTTCGCATGCTTTTTTAAGAGGCTGTTACCTGGTTCCTGCGTCTGAATTAACCGCTTTAGTAACCGGCACCAACGTTTCATCGCTTGGTTTTACACTTACAACAGGAGTTACAGGAGTTCCGGTAACAGGAAGTTTTACAGTATACCTTCAAAACACAACTGATGTTAGTTATTTAAAAGGCACTTCATGGGCTACTGCAATTACAGGTATGGCTACAGTATATAATGGTAATATGACAGTTCCTGTTTCAGCAGGAACTACATCAATTAATCTTGCATTAGCACCAACATTTACCTACACGGGCGGAGGAATTTATGTTGCCTTTGACTGGGCTTGTGCCGGTCCATACAGTTCTGGCTTTGCAACTTATGCAGCTGATAACACTATGCCTGTTGGTGGTGCAAGTGCCTCTACAACGATTGCACCTGCTCCGGCAATTTTAGGAAATACAAACTTCAGACCTTGTTTTATTTTTGGTGCTGCTAACTCAGCTACTAATGACGTACAGGTTACAGGTATTATTGCTCCAGGTAAAGTTGTTGGGAGTTTTAATTCGCCTCATATTATAAGTGCAGTAATAAAAAATGCAAGTAACACACTATTAACCAACATCCCTATTTCGCTAAATATTGGAGGTGCAAATACTTTTGCAAATACTCAAACAATTTCTACGTTAGCGGCAGGATCAAGCATACAAGTGAATTTTGCATCTTTTAATCCAACTGCGGGTGGTATAAATACCATATCGGTTTCCACCTTGCCGGATCAAAATCTTTTAAATGATCAAAAAGTATACACACAAAGTGTAACCTGTAATACCTGGTGCCAAATGCAACCAAGCCAGATCTTTTCAAGCTCTGTTGGTTTTAATACCGCATCAGGAATTATTGCAAGCAGATATGTAAACCCTATTACATCCACATTAAATGCAATTGGTATAAGGATAGGTAGTGCCACACAAAATGCAGGTAATTCTGTTTATTGTGTGTTAATGAATTCAGGTGGAGTTATTCTGGCAACAACAAATACAATAACAATAACTGCGCCCATGTATGGTTTAATACAAACATTTACAATGACGCCGCAAAATTTAACGCCTGGTACTTATTACATTGGCTTAGCCCAACCAGCAAATGCAACATTAGGTTATTTTCCTTTAGCCGCATCTCCTGCCCCATTTGTGCCTACCACTATTTATTATACTTCTGTAATTGGAGGTGGCTTTATAAGCAGCTTAACCCAGAACTTAGGTTATTTTGAAATTGAAGGTGTCTTCTCGCACACAACAACCATAAGCGCCACAAGCCCTTCATCAGTAGTTTGCGATGGTGCATCAATAACATTAACAGGCGTAGGTGCCAGTACATATACATGGAATACTGGCCCTATATCACCAACTATTAGTGTATCTCCAACTGTAGCTACCACTTATTCTGTTGTTGGAACTAACAGTGTTGGCTGTATGGCAAGCGCCTCTATTTCACTTGCAATTAATCCATCACCAACTGTAACAGCGATAGCAAGTCCTACAGCCATTTGCCCCGGAAGCCCTGTAAGTTTAACTGCAAACGGTGCAGATACATATACATGGAGTACTGCCGCTACAACTACCGTAACAACTGCTAACCCAACTGTTGCCACAACATTTAGTGTTTTAGGTACAAATAGTATTGGTTGTAGCAGTACAGGTACCGTTGCTGTTGCAATGAATATACCGTCCATAACAATTAATAGTCCTACTTCAATTTGTATTGGTAACTCTGCCAACCTTTCGGCAGGTGGTGCCAATTCTTATACCTGGAACACAGGATCGAATGCTATTAATATTATTGTTTCGCCATCGGTTGCAACTTCTTATTCAATTGCAGGAACCAATTCGTTGGGTTGTGTTGGAACACAAACAATTAATTTAGTTGTAAATCCAAATCCAACTGTATCAGCTTCGGCAAACCCTCCTGCAATTTGTAAAGGAGAATCAACCACTTTAACCGCGGTTGGAGCCGTAAATTACACTTTACTTTCAAGCGCAGCGCCCGCTAATTTTACGGCAAGTTCGGTAACGAGTACAATTTCAACTGTTCTCTCACCCACTGCTTCAATAACCTACACAGTTGTTGGAACAAACTCGGTTGGTTGTTCTCATACATTTAATGTAAGTCAAATAGTTAATGCCTGTGTGGGCATTAACGAAAATACAGGCTCCTCTGCATTAATAAGTATTTTCCCAAATCCAACTAACGGTGTATTTATGCTAGATATTACAAATTCAACCGGCACTATTAGTATCGATATCTATAATGTGATTGGTGCAAAAGTGAAGAGTCAAAAGATCAATTCCGGAAAAAATGAGATCTATTTAAATGATCAGTCAAACGGAGTTTATCTTATTTATGTAACAGAGAATAATAAAACCATTCATGTTTCTAAAGTTGTGAAACAATAATTTACATCTACATATCTTTTAAAAGCCCTTACAAAAAAAGTAGGGGCTTTTTTTGTAAGATTTCGGAGCCGCCTAGGCGTTTTGGTTAAAAAACAGGCAGTTACCTCTGAAAACAACACAATTTCCCTAAATAATGAAGCAAAGGGGATCTATTTTGTGTATGTAAAAGAGGGTGAAAAAGCGATAAAAGTGTCTAAAATAGTGAAGAATTAAGCAAATAATTTTTGGACTTCTTTAAATAATGCTATCTTTGTATCCTTAAAAAAAACGACAACAATGTATTTATCATCACAAGTAAAGAAAGACATTTTCAAAAAACACGGAGGGGCTGAAAAAAATACCGGGAGCTCAGAATCGCAAATTGCGTTATTTACTCTACGTATTGATCATTTAACCGGTCATTTAAAAAACAACAAAAAAGATTTTGGTACACAACGTTCTTTATTGAACTTAGTAGGTAAGCGTCGTGCGTTATTAGATTATTTAAAGAAAAACGATCTAATGCGTTACCGTGCTATCATCAAAACATTAGATATCCGTAAGTAATTTTACGGACTTGAATTATTAAGAGGGGGCATTTCGAATTTTTTTCGAAATGCCTTTTTTATTAGGAAACTAAAAAACAAAATATAAACCCGTTCCGAAAACGTCGGAACACAAAAACAAACAAATATGTCACAAATAGGAACAACACACAGTTTTGATATCGGCGATGGTCGTATGATATCATTAGAAACAGGAAAATTAGCGAAACAAGCTGATGGATCGGTAGTATTAAGATTTGGCGATACCATGATCTTAGCTACAATTGTAAGTAACAAAGAAGCAAAAGAAGGAGTAGACTTTTTACCTTTAACTGTTGATTACCAGGAAAAATACGCTTCTACAGGTCGCTTCCCTGGAGGATTTTTTAAACGCGAAGCAAAATTATCTGATTATGAAGTTTTAATTTCAAGAATTGTTGACCGTGCTTTACGTCCGCAATTCCCTGAAGATTATCATGCCGATACACAATTAATGTTATCATTAATTTCTTCTGATAAAGAAAATTTACCAGATGCTTTAGTAGGCTTAGCTGCCTCTGCTGCAATTGCAGTGAGTGATATTCCATTTAACGGACCAATAAGTGAAGTGCGTGTTGCTAAGATAGATGGTAAATTAGTTATCAATCCAACAAAAACTCAATTAATTGGCAATACTTTAGAAATGATCGTTGCCGCTTCTGCTACTGATATAGCAATGGTGGAAGGTGAAATGAAAGAAGTTAGCGAAGCAGAAATGCTTGAAGCTATTAAATTTGCTCACGAAGCTATTAAAATTCAAATTAAAGCGGTTAATGATTTTGCAGCGAAAGCAGGTTTAAAACCAAAACGCGAATACAATCATGAGACTAATGACGCAGATTTAAAAGCAAAGGTAATGAAAGAAACTTACGATGCTGTTTATGCTGCTGCTAAAAAGTTAGATCCAAATAAAAATAACCGTAAAGCAAATTTCAAAGCACCTTTAGAAGAGTTTAAAAAACAATATTCTCCTGAAGAGTTAAAAGAAAAAGAATCTTTAATAAATAAATATTATCACGAAGTTGAATACGTTGCTGTTCGTCGTTTAGCAATAGATGAGAAAGTACGTTTAGATGGTCGTAAAACAACTGATATCCGTCCTATCTGGGCTGAAGTTGGTTACTTACCTACTCCACACGGTAGCGCTGTGTTTACACGTGGCGAAACGCAATCGTTAACCACTGTAACTTTAGGTACACCGTTAGATAAATTAAGAATTGACGGTGCTTTTAACAGCGGCGAAGAAACTTTTATTTTACATTATAACTTCCCCGGCTTTAGTACAGGCGAAGCAAAACCTAACCGTGGTGTTGGCCGTAGAGAAGTTGGTCATGGTAATTTAGCGTTACGCGCTTTGAAAAAAGTAGTGCCAATGGATACTGGTTACACCATTCGTGTTGTAAGTGATATTTTAGAAAGTAACGGTTCGTCAAGTATGGCAACTGTTTGCGCAGGCACATTAGCTTTAATGGATGCCGGTGTAAAAATTGCTAACCCGGTTGCAGGTATTGCAATGGGTTTAATTACGGATGAAAAAGGTGATTACGCAATTCTATCAGATATCTTAGGTGATGAAGATCATTTAGGAGATATGGATTTTAAAGTTTGTGGTACTGTAAATGGAATTACTGCCGTGCAAATGGATCTTAAAGTAAATGGTTTACCTTACGAAGTAATGGCAAAAGCCATGGAACAAGCTAAAGTTGGACGTTTACACATTATGAACGAAATGCTTAAAGCATTGGATAAACCGCGTGAAGATTACAAAGAACATGCACCTCGTTTTGAAAGAATTGTAATTGCAGGCGAATTTATTGGTGCAATTATAGGACCAGGAGGAAAAGTGATCCAGGAAATGCAAAAAGCAACCAACACTACTATTGTAATTACTGAAGATGGTAAAAATGGTATTGTTGAAATTTTCGGAACTAACCTTACAGATGTTACCGCAGCTAAAATGCGTGTTAAAGGCATTGTAACAGTTCCTGAAGTTGGAGACATCTATCAGGCTAAAGTAAAAACAATTATGCCTTACGGTGCTTTTGTTGAGATAATGCCAGGTAAAGACGGTTTATTACATATCAGCGAATACGATTGGAAACGTATTGACACTTTAGAAGGTGTTTTAAAAGAAGGTGATGTGATTGAAGTAAAATATGTTGGTGACGATCCTAAAACAAAGAAAATAAAATTAAGCCGTAAAGTTCTTTTACCAAAACCTGAAGGTGTAGTAGAAAAATAAAGAAGCTTAATTGACCTTAAATAAAAACCCGGTTTCAAAAATGATACCGGGTTTTTTGTTAAAACCACATTTGAATTAACAATTTGAGTTAATCTAAACAGTTTAGATGTTCATTTACTATTGAAAAACCTTTACCCAACCATTCTGTAACAGTTTTCGTATTAGTTAGTAAGATGACTGAAATTGCATTAAAAAGACATAGAAGTACCTCCATTAAAAAAGTTATTGCCTTTATTATACTTTGTGTTTTATTAGTTGTGTTGGATAAAGTATACTCGTTAACGCCTTCTACTTTTGCGACGAAAACAACTATTCATAGTAAATAGTTCTTGTGAAATAAAATTTATCAGGTTCTTTCCTTTCCAATATTATCTCTGTGGATCCACTTGTATCTTGGTTTTATAAATGGATTTTTTCCACCTTTTTGTATTTTAAAAACAAGACCTGTTGAGTGTTGTAAATAATTACCGGAGCCTCTAGGAAATCTTCTGCTCGCAGCAAACTTGGCTATACTTTGAAAATTAATTCCAATAGAACGAGAAAGCCAGATATTAAACCCAAAGCCAATATTTGCATTAATCCCAATTGGCAGGGATCTTACTGTACGGTAGGTTGCACCTGCACCATAAACAACATAAGGATTAAACCAACCTTCAGAATTAAACATGCGATTAAAATCATTCTTAACATTAAGATCGAGCGAAAGAAAGATACCGGCTTTCCCTAATTCATTATTGATGATCTTTGTTGGTTTGTAGGTATTAAAATTAAAAGCGCCCTCTATACTAAAACTATGACTTAACGAACGTTCAACAGTTAAGCGTGTTGGATAGGGTCTTACATTCCATCTTGGAAGCACGTTAAATAATTTTTTAAAAGGACTGCCATCATCATCTACCACATTGCCACCAATACCTATTATCCAATACTTATCTGAACCTTTTCTTTTAATGGCGCCCGATTTTGTACGGGTATTTCTCCCCCTGTTATCTTTTTCTTTATTGGTTACAGCAAATGATTTTGTTTTATGTTTTGTTTTTTGAGCAAATAAAGTGTTACCACTTAATAAAATTAAGATCAAGGTGAGTAAAACTATATTAAATTTTATTTTCAAAAACTTAAAGTAAATATTTTATTATTTCACCGCAGATAAATTCTGCCGCATGTCCATCGCCATATAATTTAGGAAATTTAAGATCTTTCTTCGTACTCAATATCTCAAAAGCTTTTTTAATTTTTTCTTCATTTGCATCGGCAATAATAGCTACCTCATTTTGCACCAATTCAACCCACTCAGTTTCCGGACGCAAAATCACACAGGTCTTCTCAAAATAAAACGCTTCTTTTTGTACACCGCCACTATCTGTCATTACCAATTTACAATTTTTTTCAAGCGCCACCATTTCTAAAAAAGAAGCAGGTTCGGTAATTTTAAATTGCTTGTTAGCTTTTACATCTGCATATAATTCTTTGGCAAGATTCGTTTCTAACAACTTTGCTGTACGTGGATGTATTGGTAACACTACATCTAACTTATATTCTTTTGAAATATCATTTAATGCTTTAAACAACGCATTCAACCTTTTTGGTTCATCTGTATTATTATTACGGTGAATAGTAGCTAGAATATAATTATTTTTTTGAAGTTTTAATTTATCAAGAATAGTTGTTTTACTCTCAGCAACTTCACTAAAATAAAGACTGTTATCATACATCACATCCCCACAATGGTATACTTTGGGATTGTTGGCGCTAAACGGTGGCATAGTTCCGGTATTAAACCCTTCTTTTATTAAATTAATTAAACCCGTTTTGGTTGGTGAAAATAAAAAAGAACTTACATGGTCGCACATAATACGGTTTATCTCTTCAGGCATTGCCTTATTGTAAGAGCGCAAACCCGCCTCAATATGAATAATGGGTACATGGATTTTTATTGCTGCAAGTGCGCCTGCTAAAGTTGAATTTGTATCACCATATAACACAATGCCGTTTGGTTTTTCTTTTAGCAGAATTTCTTCAATTCCAACGATCATAGCAGCAGTCTGACTTCCATGACCACCACTCCCAACGTTTAAATTATGGTCAGGCATCGGAATTCCAAGTTCATCAAAAAATACCTGGCTCATGTTGGCATCGTAATGCTGGCCGGTATGAACAATAACTTCTTTTATCTGTCCTTTATATTTATTTTTTATTGCCCTGCTCAAAGCCGCTGCTTTAATGATCTGCGGCCTGGCGCCAATAATTGTAACTATTTTTATCATCTAATTTCTTTTTTTAATCACACAACTTGTCTTGCATCCTGCGTCCTTTGTCTTTTATATCTTCACAATAGTCCTTCATCTGCAAAACTAAAATACTTCTGATCTCCAATTATCAAATGATCTAACAATGGTATCTCAAAGGTTTTTAATGCTTCTTTTAATTTATTTGTAATGCTTTTATCCTGTTCGCTTGGTGTTAATTGTCCGCTGGGATGATTATGCGCAATAACAATGCCGCTTGCATTATTTTCGATCGCGGCTTTACATATCAGGCGTATATCCACAACAGTGCCCGATATACCACCTTTGCTAAGGTTCTCTTCTTTAATTACCTGGTTAGCCCTGTTCAGTATCAATACCCAAAATTCTTCGTGAGGCAGATCGCTTAACCGTTTTTGTAAGATCTGGTAAGCCACTGCGCTTGATGTTATCTTTACTTTTTGTGTTGTTTCGGTATCTGTTCTTCTGCGCGCTAATTCAAATGCTGCGGCAATAGTAACAGCCTTTGCTTCTCCTACTCCTTTAAATTTTTTGAGTTCAGCTAAACTCAGCTTAGCCAATTGGTTAATATTATTTTTGTTCTCGGCTAACATGCGTTGCGCCAATTGCACAGCCGTTTCATTTTTATTTCCGGAACCTAAAATAATAGCTATTAGTTCGGCATCGCTTAAATTTTGCCGGCCAAGAGTTGCCAGTTTTTCTCTGGGGCGATCATCCTCTGATAATGATTTTAGTGTTAAGTGTTTTACGCTATTTTCCACGGAACGCTAAAATACAAAATTGATTCTCATTACAAGGGCCAATTATTAGAAACTGTAAAAATTCTTCACTAATTTTGAACATAATATATGGCTCTCCTAAAAACCGAATCTCTTCAAATTTTTAAAATAAAGGAATTTCGCTTGTTTGTAATGGCCAGGTTTTTTATGACCCTGGCTATTCAGATGCAGTTTAGTACCATTTACTTACAGGTATACTACGAATATTCAAAAGAAGAAATAGTTTTAGGTTTAATAGGCTTAACAGAGGCCGTGCCATTTGTAATTACTTCTTTTTTTAGCGGACATGTATCTGATAATTTTTACAGAAAACGCATTATTCTACTTGGCGTAATTGCTCTCTTAATGGGTGCATTGTTGCTTTACCTTAACGTTGAGCCTCTTATTTTACTATTTAAGAACACAGGTATTATTGCCCTTTTTGCCATCGTCTTTCTCTTTGGTATTATTCGTTCATTTCTGGCAGCCTCACTTCAACCCTACATGAGCCAGATAGTACCAAGGCAGTTTTACACTCACTCTGCAACATGGAACAGCACTGCCTGGCATACCGGCGCTATACTTGGTCCGGTTGTTGCCGGACTGGTTTATGGCTTTAGCAATAACGCCAGGTTATGCCATTTAATTGAAGTAGTGTTATTCTTATTAGCTCTCTTCTATATTTGGCGGATAAACCACAAAGGCGCACCCGAAAAGCAAGAAAAAAAAGAATCTGTTTTAGAAGGTATGAAAGTTGGATTGAACTTTGTATTTAAAAATAAAATGGTGCTTAGTGCTTTATCATTAGATCTGTTTGCTGTTTTGTTTGGTGGTGCGGTGGCTTTAATTCCTGCATTTACTGATAAGGTCTTGCATCTTGGCCCCGAAGTATATGGCTTACTTAGAACTGCCCCTGCTATTGGCGCCCTTGCAATGGCTTTTGTAATGGCAGTATACCCTCCGGCTAAAAAGGCTGGCCTTGCTTTGATCTGGTCGGTAATTGCTTTTGGCGTATTCACCATTTTATTTGCTTTAAGCACAACTTATTGGATGGCCTTTGCTATGCTTTTTTTTACCGGCGCCTTTGATAATGTGAGTGTTGTTGTACGACATAGTATTTTGCAACTATCAACACCAGATAATATGCGCGGCAGAGTGAGCGCCATTAACAGCGTATTTATTGGCAGCAGTAACGAGATAGGTGCGTTTGAGAGCGGTGCAACTGCAAAACTTTTTGGTTTAGTACCTTCTATTATTGTTGGTGGTGGCTTAACTATTTTAGTTGTTGGGGTAATTAATAAAATTAACCCAAAGCTTAAAAAGCTTGATATTAACCGGCTTCAGTAATGAAGAAAGACCTTTTAAATATTAAAGTTTTTTTAGAGGAGAGTTATTTAAAATATAACAACCGCTCCTTTATTGAAAATGATCCAATTTCCATTCCACATCAATTCACAAAAAAAGAAGATATAGAGATCGCTGCCTTTCTTGCTGCAACTATAGCCTGGGGTAATCGTAAATCTATCATTAACAATGCAACAAAATTAATGACCTGGATGGATAATACCCCTCATGCGTTTATTTTAGATCATTCAAAAAAAGAATTAAAGCCATTTGAAAAATTTGTGCACCGCACTTTTAACGGCAAGGATTGCCTCTTCTTTTTGCAGTCGTTAAAAAATATTTACATTAACCATAATGGTTTGGAAGCAGCTTTCGAAAATAAAATAAATACAACCGATCATAATTTAAAATACAACATTGTTAGTTTTAGGAATTTATTTTTAGATACTACACATCTTTCCCGTTCTGAAAAACATATTTCTAATCCATTGCAAAAATCAAGCGCAAAAAGATTATGCATGTTTTTAAGGTGGATGGTGCGCGAGGATAAAAAAGGGGTAGATTTTGGGCTCTGGAAAAACATAAAAGCAAAAGATCTTTGTCTGCCATTGGATGTGCATACCGGCAACGTGAGTAGAACTTTAGGTTTATTAAAACGTACTCAAAACGACTGGCTGGCCGTAGAAGAGATCACTTCTGTTTTAAGACAATTAGATCCAAAAGATCCTGTAAAATATGATTTTGCTTTATTTGGAATTGGTGTGAATAAAGATCTTTAGAAGCCTTTAATCAAAATAGAATTAGCATCGCTTGATACGAGTAAAACAGGTTTGTCTTTTAAATTATTATAAATACTATCTGTGTTAAGAATAAAATAATAATCATATTCTTTAAGAATGCCTTCCCTTGTAGTTTTTTTGAGCCAATCTAATTTCCATGTTTCTCTGTAAAAATTAGTA
Source organism: Bacteroidota bacterium (assembly GCA_030681615.1). GTDB lineage: Bacteria > Bacteroidota > Bacteroidia > B-17B0 > Aurantibacillaceae > Aurantibacillus. The sequence goes on along the minus strand of JAUXSA010000082.1, from coordinate 11,131 downwards.
GTAGGTTCAAAGAGCCAGTTAATGCCAAGTTCTGCACTTTCATTAGGACGATTTGCGTGTGATTTAACTATTGCTTCCATCGCATTTTTTGTTCCGGCGTCGTATTTCCAATCAATTGTATATTTAAAGTTTATATTATTTACTACCAAACAAAATAATACACTGGCAATAATACATGCAGCAGAAAAACCTTCGGTCCTTAATCCTGATTCAAATATATAATGGATAAAAAACACCAGGTTAAGCATAAAAAGTGGGTATAAAAACAATGCAAAACGCCCGGTAAAAAAATCACTTTTTAAAATTGCATGTTGTGTAACAGAAAATAGAACCAATAAAAACAGGATAAAATAGGCAAGGATAAAGTGTGAAAAACGCAAAATAAAATATTTACTATTGTTTATTATGTGCCAGATCATTAAAACAAATAAGAATAAGAAAAAACTTACAACAAGCAATTTAATAATTACAACTTCGCTAATTGTATGTTTAATTTCATAAAATAATCCATATATCAGGGTAGAAATTGTATCTTCAATAAAACCATTTTTTCCACCAAAATCAAGGATATTTCCCTTCAATAAACGGCGTAAAGGTTCGAAAAGTAACATTGCAGATAAAATAATTGAAACAAGATTAATTCTATTTATTTTTTTTGTCATGAAATTATTTTCACCTATATCCTTTTTTACTTTAAACCAGATATAACTTAAAACGTAAAAACTTATAAGTGCAGCTATGTAAAAATAAAGAAGTGTAAGATTACTTAAAAAAGCAAATATTGCAGCCAGGTTAAACAGTATAATATCTTTATCTTTTTTAGTTTCAAAATAACTGCATAAATGATAAAAACTCATTAACATAAACCCTATTGAAAGTCCGTAGCCACGGGCTAATCCAAAAAAGTCAATCAAATAAGTATTTGAAGCCATTATAACCAGGAACAGCAAACCTAAAACCGGCACTTTTTTGTAAAACAATAAACAACAATAGAATAAATAAATTACCGCGGCAAGGATATTAGGCAATCTTAAAGCTAATTCAGAACTACCGAAGATCATCTCACTGTATTTCATTAAAATTGAATTTAAAATATGGTTGTTTGTAAAACCATCTTTTAATGAAAGAATATCCATAAAATTTTCATGAACATAATGACCATAAGTATATCCTTCGTCGTGTGTAAAAGAAATTATCTGCGCCTTATGAATAATTATAAAGAGAATAAATAATATAAAAGACCCCGCAAGGGTAAAACTTAGGTATTTATAAAATTTAGTAGCCATCAAAACTTAAAAATCATATTTTATAATCTTATTCCAATAAGACAAACGTCATCTACTTGTTCCAACGACCCTTTCCATTCTATAAATCTTTGCTCAAGTATTTTTAATTGTTCGGCCATTGGCAGTTCATAAATAGAGGAAACAATTTCTTCCAGCTTTTTGAATTTCATTTTTTTGCCATTACTTCCTCCAAACTGATCGGCATAACCATCTGTAAACAAATACAACATATCGCCGGCTTTATAATCAATTTCGTGCAAGGTAAATGATTCATCCTTCTCACCTTTACCAACAGGCATTTTATCGGCAGGTAAAATTTTAATGGTATTATTGCTTATTAAAATCGGTTTTGTATTTGCCGCGGTATAAGTAAATTTATTATTGCCCTTATCAAAACAAACAAGGGTGCCGTCAAATCCATCACTCTGCCCTTCTTTACTAATACCACTTACCAATTCATTTCTTACGTAGTTAAATATCTTGTTAGGCTGCTGAATATTTTTTTCGTTAACCGCTTCATTAATAAAATTTAAATTTAGAAGGCTCATAAAAGCACCCGGCACACCGTGACCTGTGCTATCACAAATAGCCAAATAAAATTTATCATTTTTTTGTTCTGCCCAATAAAAATCACCGCTTACAATATCTTTTGGCTTAAATAAAATAAAGTACTCTTTTGCCAAATGTATAATATCTTCCTGCGAAGGCAATAATGCTACCTGAATCTTACTGGCGTAATTAATGCTGTCTGTAATTTCTTTATTTTTCGTGCCTATCTCATCAAAAGCTTGTTTAAGCTGATGCGTACGCTGATCAACCTTTTGTTCGAGAATGGTTTTTTCTCTTTGTAATTTTTTCTCGCGCGATCTCACAAAAAAATAAAATCCTACAAGTAATAAAACTGCGCAAATTGTATAAAACCAAATCGTTTTCCAGAATGGTGGTGTGATGGTAAATACAAAGGTTTGCGGATCTTTATTCCAAATACCATCGTTATTGCAACTCTTTACCATAAACGTATAGGTACCGGGCGGAATACTTGAATAATCAGCCTCACTTTTATTTATTTCGGGCGACCAGTCTTTATCCAAACCTTCTAATTTATATTGATACAGTACTTTTGTGGGTGCAACTAAATTGATACCAATAAATTTAAAGGTTAGATGATTATTTTGGTAGGATAATTGGAGATCAACAGGTAAACCATTTTCATCTGTTTCTGAAACATGATCTAACCAATTTATATCTTTAAAAAATAAATTAATTTGTGTAATGTACGTTCTTGTTTCTTTAGTGTTTAATTTTGTTTCAGCTGTATTAAAAGCATAAATGCCACCTGTTGTAGAAAGCCAGATGTTTCCTTTTGTATCAATACTTGCCAGGTTACAATCCGGGTTTACAAGACCATCTTCTTTGTTGTAATAATTTAATTTCTTTTGGCCTTTAGCATATACATTAAGATCCATAACACATAAGCCATATTTTGTACCCATGTATAATTTATCTTTTATAACCGCAACTGAATGCACGTTATCTGAAATTAAACCACTGGCGGCAACCAATGAGTCAATAATTTTAAAATTATCATTCTTATCTAAAGCACATTTATAAACACCCTTTGTTGGCACAGAGAGCCAATAGAAACCAAGACTATCCTCCGTTATTGTAGTTGCAGGTTCATTCACAAAACCATTTGTGCGGTTAAAATTCTTAACACTGTTATTTTTGTACAGGTGAATTCCCTTGTGTTCGTTAATAAACCATAAGTTATGTTTTGTATCTTCTGTAATTGATATGATCCTGTTGTCACGTTGCACACCTGTAACATTTACAAACGACCTATCTGTTCCGGAAATTTTCATGGCCCCATTCTTATCGGTACCGATCCAGATATTTCCTTTACTATCTTTATTGGCGCTAAAGCCGGTCATATCTTTATCAACGCTTATTTTGCCATCAATAATTTTATACCCTTGGCCAATATAACCCAAAGCCCATATTTCATTGGGTTTATGAGCATACATGGAAATGATAAGTGATAAATTTTCGTTATTGCATTTGGTGATATTATTTAATTCTCCTGTTTCGGAATTATAAGATGAGATACTTTGTTCTGAAGAGATCCAGAGTTTATTTGGAGAAGATTCTAATATGCTGGTAATATTATTACTTGGCAAACCTGATCTTTCTGATAAGCGTGTAAAGCTTTCTCCTGAAAATTTAAACAAACCTCTGCCCCAAGAGCTCAACCATAGATTGCCACCTGAGTCTTCATCAATGCCCCAAAACGAATTAAACGATAAACCTTCTTTAGCAGAATAATTAATAAAATTCGTACCCGTATATTTAAAGAGCCCTTTATCCCATGTAACCAACCATATATTACCTTTTGCATCGCGTAACATATCCAATGCAAATGAACCCAACTTAATTTCACTTTCTAATTTTCCATTTTTATAAACACTTATCGGCCTGTCCCAACCAGTAAACCATTCCGTTCCATCTTCAAATTCAAGCATGGTATAAACCGGGCCGGGCAGGTCGTTGTATCGTACTAACGAATCATTCTTAATAATAAAGCAGCCCGATTCGCCACCACCCATAATGTTGCCTTTTTTATTTTGCCAAAGATTTCTGAACGCTGTATTCCCAACTTTTTCGCCAAGAACATATTTTTTTATTAATGGTTTTTCTTTGTTGGCAGGATCTATGTGTAAGAGCCCTTCAGCACCTGCAACCCATATAGTACCATCTTTTGCCCTGATCAAATTAATGGCCTGGATCTTTTTTAGGTTAGGAATAGTATCAAAACGGTTATTTTTTAATACGGCTAAACCTTTTATGGTACTTATCCATAAACTACCATTATTATCTTCGCAGGCCCCAGTAACAATGGGCGATGGCAGGCCATCCTTTTCGGTAAAATTCCTGAAATTGATTCCGTCAAACCTGCTTAGGCCTTCTTTTGTACAAAACCATAAATAGCCTTTTTTATCTTCATAAACCCTGAAACCGTTCACATAATCCAGCCCGTGCTCGGTTGTATAGTTTACGAAATTTGCTTCGCGAGGTGCAGAAATAATATTTTGCCCTGAAACAGGTTTACAAAACAAGTGCATTACAATAAGCAAAAGGCCTATTTTTTTAAACATGAAAGAATTTTAGATGTTGTAAAGATAATTTTTAATTCCAAATGAACACTATTTGGCTGGCGAAGGCCTTGTTTAGCTATATTTTACATTATTCTCTTAAAAATTAGATGGCTATATTTTCAAATTTCACAATAATTCTATAACTTAGAAGTCTGTTTTAAATTTTACAAACATCAACAACCTATACTATGGCATTTGACATTGAAATGATCAAGGAAGTGTACAAGAACCTTCCTGCAAAAGTAGAGGCAGCCCGCAAATTAATTGGTCGCCCGCTTACACTTACTGAAAAAATATTGTATTCGCATTTACATGCCGAACAAAAATCAGGGAATTTTGAAAGAGGTAAATCTTATGTAGATTTTGCACCGGATAGAGTGGCCATGCAGGATGCAACGGCTCAAATGGCCTTGTTACAATTTATGCAATCGGGTCGCCCAAAAGTGGCAGTGCCTTCAACCGTTCATTGCGATCACTTAATCACCGCTAAAAATGGTGCCAGTGAAGATCTTGCATTTGCCAATAAAGAAAGTAAAGAAGTATTCGATTTTTTAGGATCAGTCGCTAATAAATACGGTATCGGTTTCTGGAAACCAGGTGCGGGTATCATTCACCAGGTTGTATTAGAGAATTATGCTTTCCCGGGTGGAATGATGATAGGTACCGACTCGCACACAGTTAACGCTGGTGGTTTAGGTATGATTGCTATTGGTGTTGGTGGCGCTGATGCCTGCGATGTAATGGCAGGTTTAGCATGGGAATTAAAAATGCCAAAATTAATTGGCGTTAAGTTAACCGGTAAATTAAGCGGTTGGACTGCTCCAAAAGATGTTATTTTAAAAGTAGCAGGTATCCTAACTGTAAAAGGTGGTACTGATGCCGTTGTTGAATATTTTGGCGAAGGCGCTACATCAATGAGCTGTACTGGTAAAGGTACTATTTGTAATATGGGTGCCGAAATTGGCGCAACTACTTCTACATTTGGTTACGATGATAGCATGAGCCGTTATTTAAAAGCTACAGGCCGTGCCGATGTGGCCGCTTTAGCGGATACAGTAAAAGAACACTTAACTGCTGATAAAGAAGTTTATGCAAACCCTGAAAAATATTTTGACCAGGTAATTGAAATTGATCTTTCAACTTTAGAGCCACATGTTAACGGTCCATTTACACCGGATCTTGCAACGCCAATTTCAAAATTAAAAGAAGCTGCTTTAGCAAATGGTTGGCCAACAAAAATTTCGGTTGGTCTGTTAGGTTCTTGTACTAATTCTTCTTACGAAGATATTTCGCGTGCAGTGAGCTTAGCAAAACAAGTTTCATCAAAAAATTTAAAAGCAAAATCAGAATATTTAATTAACCCGGGATCGGAACAAATTCGTTTTACTATTAAGCGTGATGGATTTTTAGATGTGTTCGATCAACTTGGTGCCAAAGTATTTACAAATGCCTGCGGTCCTTGTATTGGTATGTGGGACAGGATGGGTGCTGAGAAACAAGAAAAAAACACCATCATTCACTCTTTCAATAGAAATTTTGCGAAACGTGCCGATGGAAATCCAAATACTTATGCATTTGTTGCTTCACCTGAAATTGTAACAGCAATGGCAATTGCGGGCGACTTAACTTTTAATCCTTTAACTGATTATTTAACGAACGAAAAAGGTGAAAAAGTAAAATTTGATGCTCCTACAGGAGACGAATTACCAACTAAAGGTTTTGCAGTGGATGATCCGGGTTACCAGGCGCCAGCGGCAGACGGAAGTAAGGTAGCGGTAAACGTTTCTCCTACAAGTGATCGTTTACAATTATTAGATCCTTTCGCAGCATGGGAAGGCGTTAACTTAAAAGGATTAAAATTATTAATTAAAGCAAAAGGAAAATGTACAACCGATCATATTAGTATGGCCGGCCCATGGTTAAAATACCGTGGACATTTAGATAATATCTCTAACAATATGTTAATTGGTGCTGTAAATTTCTTCAATGAAAAAACAGACACTGTAAAAAATCAATTAACGGGCGCTTATGATTCGGTACCAAAAGTACAACGCGATTATAAAGCAAACGGTATTGGATCTATTGTTGTTGGTGACGAGAATTATGGTGAAGGCTCATCGCGTGAGCACGCAGCTATGGAACCTCGTCATTTAGGTGTACGCGCAGTATTGGTAAAATCATTTGCACGTATTCACGAAACAAACCTTAAAAAACAAGGTATGTTAGGCTTAACATTTGCCAATAAAGCAGATTACGATAAGATCCTTGAAAATGATATTATTGATATTACAGGCTTAACAGAATTTGAACCCGGCAAACCACTAACCGTTGTGTTAAACCATGCAGATGGAAGCTCGGAAGAAATTAAAGCTAACCATACTTATAACGCTCAGCAAATTGAGTGGTTTAAAGCAGGTGGTGCTTTAAATATTATTAGAGCTAATGTAAAAGCTTAATTTATTCTAAATAATAAAAAGCCTCTCCGCAACGAGGGGCTTTTTTTATTATATTTATACTATGAAAAATCTAAGTAAATACCTTATTATTTTTTTGATACTGTTCAGCCTCATAGCTGAGTCATGTAAAACCCGTAAAGATTGTGGTGGCAGAAGAAAGAAAAAAATTAAGACCCAAATGGGTGGTTATATGTAAATAAGCTTTTATTTTAAATAATAGAAAAGTCCTTCTGAAAAGAGGGACTTTTTTCATTATATTTACATAAGGCCAAAAATTAATCTTATGAAAAAAATTCTACTTCTAACAACCTCTCTTTTTTATTTTACATTTTTAAATGCGCAGGTTCCTGCTTTTCATTCGGTAAAACAAATGGGCGGCAGCGGCAGTGAGCGTGGACAATTTATTACGCTTGATGCGTCAGGAAATGTTTATACAACAGGTTCATTCCAGGGTATTGTTGATTTTGATCCGGGTGCAGGAACAGTTAATTTATCTTCAAACGGCGGTGATGATATTTTTATTTCGAAAATGGATGCCAGCGGGAATTTACTGTGGGCAAAGAGTATGGGAGATACTTTAAATGAGTACGGCTATTCAATTGCCGTTGATGCTTCCGGTAATGTTTACACAACCGGACATTTTTCCGGTACGGTAGATTTTGATGGTGGTGCAGGTACAACCACTTTAAGCTCTAATGGTAACGAAGATATTTTTGTTACAAAATATGATGCCGCAGGAACTTTTGTTTGGGCAAAAAATATGGGAGGCGCAACTTCCGACTTTGGAAGAGCTCTGACAGTTGATGCTACAGGTAACGTATATGTAACAGGTTTTTTTGATGGCACATCTGATTTTGATCCAAATGCAGGAACATCCAATTTAACTTCAACCGGTTTATATGATATTTTTATTGCGAAACTAGATGCTACAGGAAATTTTGTGTGGGCTAAAAATATAGGCAGCACTACTTTTGATGTTGGCAACTCCATTGTAATAGATGCAAGCGGTAATGTTTATACAACCGGTTATTTTGGAGGAACAGCAGACTTTGATCCGGGTGCAGGTACAGCAAACTTAACCAGTACAGGCGCTAACGATATTTTTATTTTAAAATTAGATGGAGCCGGAAATTTTGTGTGGGCTAAAAATATGGGAGGCACATCTAACGATATTGGATTTTCAATAGCTGTTGATCCCTCAGGCGATATTTATTCTACCGGTACGTTTGGTGGAAACGCAGATCTTGATCCTGGTGCTGCTTCGTTCAGCCTAACTTCTAACGGCAGTAACGATGTTTATATCTCTAAATTAAGTGCTGCCGGAAATTTTATCTGGGCTAAAGGTTTTGGCAGCACAACCGCTGATTACGTTTATGGAATAACAACAGATCCTTCCGGTAATGTGTATACGACTGGATACTTTCAGGGTACAGTAGACTTTGATCCGGGTGTAGGAACGAATAGTATAACTTCAACAGGTAATTACGATATATTTATTTCGAAATTAAATGGTGGTGGAAATTATACCTGGGCAATAAATTTAGGTGGCACTGCACGCGATTATGCTTATTCGCTTGCTGTAGATCCTTCAGGCAATGTATATACCACTGGTTGGTTTGAAGGGACTGCCGATTTTGATCCGGGTTCTGCAACCGTTAATTTAACTTCTGCGGGAGCTTTTGACATTTTTATTCTTAAGATATTTCAATCGCCAATTGGTATTAAAGAAAATCTGTTTGAGAATAATATTAGCGTTTATCCAAATCCAACTAAAGATATTTTAAATGTTGAATTAGAAATGATAAATAGCTCAGTAATAAAATTTCAAATAGTTACTGCTCTAGGTCAGGTGGTGATGAGTGAATCTACAGACATTAACCATTTATCATTTAACATCCAGCATCTCCCCAACGGTTTATATTTTATGAACGTAATAAGTGACGGCAAGATCATTGCCACACAAAAGATCGTGAAAGAATAAATGAAACACTGTTTTATATCTTTACTTCTCCTCTGCTCTATTTGTATAAAAGCACAGGAAACAAAAGACAGTATTCCTAAATCTTACGAGTTAAAAGGAGATCAATACAAAGCCTGGAGAGTGATAGAAGAGGATTGGTTCACAAAGGAATACAGTAAGATCTTAAAAGAGAATAAACTAAAAATGAATTGCAGTGGTTGCGAAAGTATTTTTATGAATACGATTATTACTATTGACAGTATTGGAAAACTGAAAGAATACAAAGTTGTAAACTCACGCAAATGCGCTACTACATTTTCAAAAAAACTGGATGATCGTTTTATAAAATGGTTTCAGACACTTAACTTTCCAAAAGAACTTTATAACGCTAAGTTTGAAGCCAGACTTGGCACAGGGCTTAAATGCTAATGTGCCTTATATTTAACCACACAGATATATTAATCAATACAAGGAAGCTTGCCTCCTCTCAGAGATTATTTTTCAACTTTCCCAGAAACCAGGCCTCTATTTTATTTGCCAATTTAAGAGCTGGCTTATCTATTATTATTTCTGAAAAATAACTTACCAGCAATATTAATGGCAAACAAATAGCAATACAAATAAGCACACACACATTGTAGTTAAAGGTTAGAATGAACCAGCTAAACACATGTGGGGTTACCAATATTAAAACAATAAGATGAAACAAGTACATTGGAAAAGATATCTTTCCTAAAAATAAAACAGGTTTTAATGAAAAGAATTGTTTTGAAGCCTGGTGTTGCGTTATAAGCATTAATAAAATACCTGAACCAAAAACATGATAAAAAGAAAACAGATCAAGCCCTTCAAAGGTCATGAATGCATATATAGAAGTGTTCCAATGCTGCCAGTCTGCGGGATAAGAAGCGCACATAATGCCGGCAAGCAAGAGTATAAATTTTAAAATGATCGATCTAACACGGAATAATTCTTTTTGATCGAAATAACATAAAGCGTAACCCAATAAAAAAGAGATGTAATAATAACGTTTAAGGTAAAGCGCAAGCAAAAGTACAATTACAAATAAGATCCATTTTGGTTTTAATTTGTGATTGAATAATAAAAAACCAAACAATAACATAGAACCAATAAATTCAATACCCATACTCCATACAACAGGGTTATAACTGTTATCACCAAATAAGAAAATGCCATAAAAAATATTTTTGAGCATTGCAACAAGTGACGGATCACCATTGAACATAGTTGTTAACCAATCACCCAAATGAAGATCATCATTGAGTTTTTGGGTATGAAAACAATTTAACCTGTTAAACAAAAAGATCACAATAACAGAAATTGCAATTAAAGGCATTAGCCTGAAATATCTTTTAATAGCATAACCCGCAAGAATATGCGGATCGTTTGTAAGAATATATTTATAACTTAAAACATAACCACTTAAAACAAAAAATAAACACACTGCAAAATCGCCATTATAAAAAATATTTAAAGGACTTACTGCAATAGTATTAATAGTTGTATTAAAACTATTCCCATAATTTAAGGCCGGATAAAACAATAATACAAGGTGATGGAACACAACTATTAAAGCTGCAATACCTCTTAAACCTTCTAAATAAGCTAATTTTTTCAACCCGTTATATCCTGATCCCAATAATAGTTATATCATCTAATTGCTCCAAATCACCCTTCCAGCTTATAAAAGTTTCTTCAAGTATGTTCTTTTGTAATGCTAATGTTTCACCAGAAATATTTAGGATCTTTTCCTGTAATCTTTTATACATAAACTTCTTACCCTTTGGTCCACCAAATTGATCTGCCAAACCATCGGTCATAAGATAAAATGTACTATTTTCTTTATAGTCAATTTCATGAGTAGTAAATATCTTTCGGTGATCGCTTTTACCCACCGGCTGCTTATCCGGACTTATCGAATTTATCTCATTATTATTAACATACCACAAAGCATTATTTGCACCGCTCCAGTATATTTTTTTTCGCTTCTTATCAAAGCAAATTAAAGAAATATCCATACCATCTTTTATCTCTTCGCCGCTCTTATCAAATGTTTCTAAAACAAGATCGGTTGTTTTGTCTAATATTTTTCCGGTATCAGTTAACTTAAATTCTTTTACTGCTTTGTCTAAAGCATTACTACAAACAATACTTACCAATGCGCCTGGAACCCCATGCCCTGTTGAATCTGCGGCTGCCATAAAAACAAGATCGTTATTAGCGTACATCCAATAAAAATCTCCTGCAACAATATCT
>JAUXSA010000079.1 GCA_030681615.1 Bacteroidota bacterium | reverse complement strand
TAGCACTGAATTAGGTAATCTTTATACATCTGGTAATAATCTAACTCATACTTATTCTTTTAAAGGTATTTTTAATAATTGGGGCGGGGTAACTAAAACAGAAGTGGACTTCAACGAAATGCTTCCAACTGTTGCATTTCATGGAGAACTTGACACTATAGTTAAAATAGATGCAGACAATTCCTTTTTACATTATACATTAAATGGCTCCAGAGCTATACACAATGACTTAATAGTAAAAAATATTTGTAGTGAACTAACTGTTGATACAATTGGTGGGCACGGGATTTTCAGAAATGCGAGTAGCGGTTTTAGAGCAGGACGGGCAAGCTGTTTTTTTAAAAGTATTTTTTGTAGCACTTGCATAAACTTTTACACGACTGACTCCATACCTTCAACTTGTTCGTCACCAGTAAGTATTAACGAAAATTATTTTGACCAAAATTTTAAAGTATATCCAAATCCTTTCGACAACTTTATTAAAATAGAGGGTGTTAAAGGTGCTTTAGACATAACCATTTACAACTCTTTTGGACAATTGGTTTACAAGGACGAAAAATCTAATGGAGAAATTCAGATTAGTTTAATGCCCGGAATTTATTTACTTGCCACTAAACATCTTGGATCAAATAAAACATTCACCACTAAACTGATAAAAAATTAACTGCTTATAACAGCACTACTGGCAATTTTTTGCGCGTTAACGATCAAATGTGTTAGCGGCCATTAGCAAAAAACTGCTAATAGCCGCAAAACGTTTGCGGTTAGTTGGCGGACAGACATTCAGAATGACAAAGACTATATTCATATCGACAATTTTATCACTTCTCATTTACAGCTGTGCCACAAAAACTATTCTTAAAAATGGTGATCTTAAAGGTTATTGCGGTTATGAAATTGTGAAGGCGGACTCTTGCTTAATAAAATTCAACACTGACAACACATTTATTAGGACCGGTACAATGTACATACAGACATCTGGAACTTATTTGATAAAAAGCGACACTCTTATAGTTAATTATTACTGCGACAGCTGTTCCGACAGTAAAGCTATTTGTTGCGGTAAACAATCCTTCATAAAAACAGACAAGGGTAAATTGAAAATGGTTTCATTCTTTACTATTAAGGGTGAAGTGATGCAATTACCTAAAGACTATCAAGACATCGAACTATTTAAATGTGCAGACTAATAAAATAAATATTTATCTGCGGACACCTAAGCAAGACGTAAACTTTGTACGCAAACCGATCTGCTAACAGCAGTCTTGCCTAATTTTTTGCGTGTTAACGCTAAAATGCATAACTTGGACTTAGTAAAAAACGGCGCAAGCTTGCCAAACGCTATTGGAAATAACCGCGGACGACGAACAAAAAAATATCATGTGGTCAGACAGACATTTCTACTTTAATATTTACAAGGACAAAAGTCTAAGTTCTCATGTTGCGACTAAAAGTGTTTGTGACTATCTTGATACCTTGCCTGACCTAAAAAAGACAAGCGACTTCTCTTATTGCAATGCTTCAACAGACTTATCAATTCTATTTGCAAAAAGCGTAGACTCCTGGTCAGATAATGACACAAATTCTGAAAAAACAAATCTCATATCAATCGTTTGTACAAAAGGGGACTCAGCGGACTTTGAAAAGCATAAAACTTTATTAATTAAAATTGCTGCATTTCTAAATTGGCAGCTCGTCGACGAACAAACCGACGACGGAATCGAAGACTTTGTAATATGGAGTCCGCAGACTCATAAAAATTAAAAAAGCAATTATACAGGCGGACACGTGAGCGTGTTGCACCTGTGGGGCGGCTACAACCACTAACAGCACCTACTTGCAATTTTTGCTGGTTAACGCTCAAATGCGTAACTTGGGCTTAGCAAAAATCGGCACAAAGCCCCAAAACGTTATGGGCAAAGCCTAAAAGACAAACATGGAAACTGAAAAACAAAACATAAACACTTTAGGACTAAAGGTTACGGACCAAATTACCGCAATGTTGGCATATTGGGACAAAGATATGATTTGTCGTTTTGCAAACTCTGCTTATGTTGAGTGGTTTGGAAAAACGAAAGAGGAGATGGTAAACAAAATCACAATTAAAGAATTGTTAGGACCATTGTTTGAAAAGAATCTCCCCTTCATTTCTGGTGCTTTGAAAGGAGAAATTCAAACATTTGAAAGAGAAATCCCCTTGCCTACAGGGGGCATCAGACATTCTTTGGCTAATTATTACCCAGATATTGTTAATGGAGAGGTAATGGGGTTTTTTGTACATGTTGCAGATGTAACACCATTAAAATTAATCGAGATAGAATTGCTCAAATCAAATAGAAAAGTACAAGAGCAAAATGAACGACTTTTAAATTTTTCCAATATTGTTTCTCATAATTTAAAATCGTACTCGAATAACCTTTCATCTATTCTCAATTTATTTAGTTTGGCTTCTTCAGAAGATGAAAAAAATAAAATGTTTGATTTTCTTAAAAGTATTTCAAAAGGATTTAGTTCAACGGTAAACCATTTGAATGAAATTACAAAAGCACAAAACCTTGCTAAATTAGATCCGGAACAAATTAATTTGAATGAACTGATCGAAAAATCAAAAATGACATTGCTTGTTCAAATTCAATCCTCCAACGCAATTATTAAAAATAATATAGACTTAGGAATTAACATATTTGCTAATCCATTCTATATGGACAGTATTATCCTGAATTTATTGACAAATGCGATCAATTATAGACAACAGACTAAACCTCTAATTGTTGAATTTACCTGTACACAGAAGTCGGGCAAAACAATTTTAAAAATAAAAGATAATGGTAAAGGAATAGATCTGGAAAAACATGGTGCCGATCTATTCGGCATGTATAAAACCTTTCACGGAAATTCGGATGCTGAAGGGATAGGCTTGTTTATTACCAAATATCATATGGAGAGCATGGGAGGGCAAATTGAAGTAGAAAGCAATGAAAATGTTGGGACCACTTTTATACTTACTTTTAATGCAAATTAACAGAAGGCTAAATTTTTTGGTCTAACAATCATCCTCAATTACATCTTTCTTAAACTGACTGATCATTTTTTTCATTCCTTTTAGTTGTTTTATTCTTTCATCAATAGACAAAAGTTTTTCATCTAAAACGGATAACTTTTCAGCAACAGTCATTTTATTATTATACCAGGCATCCATTAATTGGCTAATTTCACTAATAGTAAAACCGATCGACTTAGCATCTCTTACCAATTCTAATTTTTCAACAGTTTCTTCATCATAATGAAAATAATTGTTAGACTTTACATTTTCATCTCTCTTACCTTTTATCAATCCCGATTTCTCATAAAACCGAATGGTATGGGCGGTAATGCCTGTTCGCTTTGACAATTCGTTTATTAACATTTAGTAAAGATAAAGTGTTTAAAAATAAATAGCAAGTATAGACTATACTCTAATGTTGTAGGTTTAAGTATTTCACTTTAACTTTGCCTAAAATTATTTAAACTATAAATATGGCAACAGCATTAATTACCGGAGCATCTAACGGAATTGGATTAGAATTAGCAAAAGTTCACGCCTCAAAAGGCGACCATCTGGTTTTGGTAGCAAGAAACAAACCTAAATTAGAAGAACTTAAAGCCGAATTGGAAAACCAATTTAAAGTAAAAGTTTATGTTATTGGTAAAGATCTTTCCGCATCCAATTCTGCAAAAGAAGTGTATGACGAAACCACAAAACAAAAAATTCAAATTGATTATTTAATAAACAATGCAGGTTTTGGTGACTTTGGAATGTTTGTAGAAACAGACTGGAATAAAGAGTTACAAATGATAAATTTGAACATAACTACATTGACCCAGTTTACCAAACTGTATTTACTAGATATGGTAAAACGTAGAAGCGGTAAAATAATGAATGTGGCTTCAACAGCGGCTTTCCAATCTGGTCCAACAATGGCAGTTTATTTTGCAACAAAAGCCTATGTTTTAAGTTTTTCGGAAGCAGTTGATAACGAAGTAAGCGACAAAGGCATAACTGTTACAACGCTTTGTCCGGGAGCAACTGAAAGTGGTTTTCAAGAAGCAGCAGCAATGGAAGAAAGTAAATTAGTAAAAGGTAAAAAATTACCAACTTCAAAAGAAGTGGCTGAATATGGTTATTCTTCAATGATGAAAGGGAAAACCGTTGCTATTCATGGAATGATGAACTGGATAATGGCAAATTCGGTGCGTTTTACACCAAGAGCTATTGTGGTAAAACTAACCCGTATGATACAAGGTAAGGCAAAATAGAGTTCCAAAACCCCGTGTATGTTTCTAATTATCCAGGTTCGTAAAGCCCAAACCGTTATATAAAATTAAAAAAGTTTCAAGAAACTATCTTCTTCAACGTCCTTAAAATAATTTTAAGATCGGTACCCAAACTCATTTGTGAAATGTATTTTTTATTGAGCTCCAGTTTAGCGGGCATTATTTCTTTAATATAAGTTTCTTCGGGGTTAGCAGATTTAGCCAACAATTCGTTCTCGCTAAAATATTCTAAAGAAGCAAGATCGGTAATGCCGGGTTTTACCAATAATACTTTTTTTTGTTCGTCGTTGTAAAGGTTAACGTACTTCCGTACTTCAGGGCGAGGGCCAACAAAACTCATATCGCCTATAAAAACATTTAAAAGCTGTGGTAACTCATCGAGTTTATATTTACGCAAATAATACCCAATTTTTGTAATTCGGGGATCCCTTCCGCCAACTGTTAAGAGACCGCCTTTTTCTGCATTCATTTTCATGGTGCGAAATTTGAACAGGCCAAAATCTTCACTACCCCGCCCTACCCTTTTCTGAATATAAAAAACAGGAAAACCACTTGTAAGAGCAACTAAAAAAGCAATTAAAAAGAAAAATGGAAATAATACGATCATTCCGATGACAGAACAAAAAACATCAAATATGCGTTTTGGTTTTGAATGTATCATAGCTTCCAAAGCAAGTCCTGCACCCTCTGTCACTATTTCGTCAAGCATTTATTTAATTACTTTATTTACACCATTAATAACAGCATTTACAACTGTTTTAATTTGTTCGTCAGTAAGATCGTAAAATATGGGTAAAGAAATTTCGCGGCTCGATATGTCGCAGGTTGTTTTATAATCGGTTACATTATAACCAAGGCTTTTATAAAAGCTCATGCCCGGCACCGGTAAAAAATGTACGTTCACACTTACGTCCGCATCAAAAATATGCTGCATAATAGCATCACGCTGTGCTTCTGTTGCATTTTTTATTCTTAAAGGATATAGGTGATAACAACTTGTTTTAGTTTCAGTTTCAAAAACCGGAAGTTCTAAGTGCGCATCATTCTTTAATAAATTATTGTAAGTATCTACAATGTGTTTTCGTTTTATTAACGTGTCGTTATCATAACGCTCTAATTCAATAAGACCAATTGCGGCGCAAATGTCTGTCATGTTACATTTGTAACCCGCTTCAACAATATCGTAACGCCAGTTGCCTTTTTGTGTTTTTGCAAGCGCATCTTTATTCTGACCATGTAAGGTGGATACACATAATTTTTTGTACTCCGCCTCATTATCAAATGGCGCAGGTAAATTCAATGCCACTGCTCCCCCTTCGGCTGTGGTTAAATTTTTTACTGCATGAAAGGAAAAAACACTGATATCAGTCAATGAACCTGTTTTTTTACCATTGTAAGTGGCGCCATAAGAATGTGCAGAGTCACTTAAAATTAAGATCCGGCCTAATTTTTTTTGATTCTCATTATCACTGGCAGCAAATTTACTTTTGTGTTTTAGAACCAGTTCATTCATCTCATTATAATCACATGGCCAGCCGGCAAAATCTACCGGCATAATAACTTTTGTTTTTGATGTAATGGCTTTTTCAATTTCAGAAACAGAAATATTAAAATCGTTAGCATTTACATCTACAAAAACAGGTTTAGCACCAACGTGAATGATGACATTAGCGGTAGCAGAATATGTATAAGCCGGTAAAATAACTTCATCACCTTCTTTTACACCAAACCAACGCAGCATGATCTCGAGGCCTGCTGTAGCGGAGTTTAAACATAGGGTACTTTTATTGCCACAGTATTCTGTTATTTTTTTTTCGAATAAATTTGTACGTGGGCCGGTGGTTAT
>JAUXSA010000067.1 GCA_030681615.1 Bacteroidota bacterium | reverse complement strand
TGGTGATCTTAATTTTAGTTCAAGCACATCCAAGGTTCCGGATATCATATTTTTTCCGGATAGCGCCAATGGTAATGCCAATACCTTTGATGTGAAGGAAGGCGATTCACCTGAGTTTCCTACCGCCCATGGCGATACCGTACGTTTACATTTTATGCCTTATGCAGATCTTTTACAGGCTTTTGATATTAGAAAACCGTTCCTTGTTTATAAAGAAAAAGCGGAATTCAGAGGCCGGTTCGATCTTACTTATAAAGAACTTACTGGTAACGGAAAAGTAGATTTTGAAAAAGCCGACCTAAGTTCCGGAAAAATATTATTTGTCAAGCGACGCTTCTTTAGTGACACTGCAAATTTCCATCTAAAAGCCTTTAATGAAGATGGTTTTACTTTTAGTACCGTTAACGTAAACGCAAAAATAGATTTCGATCAGCGTATTGGTGATTTTATTACCAATGGCGAAGGCTCTTATGTAAAATTCGATAAGAACCAATACATTGCTTTTATGGACCGCTTTAAATGGTATATGGATTCTGAAGAAATGGAATTGGGCGACACTCAGAAAAAAATTGATACCGAGGCTGCTGAAAAAGGTTTAGATCTTGAAGGTCCGGAATTTATCAGTACTCATCCCCGCCAGGATTCGTTGCGCTTTTTTGCGCCCGGCGCAAAATACAATTTAAAAAAATATATCATCAAATGTAAGAACGTGCCATACATCAACGTGGCCGATGCAAGGATGTTTCCTAATAATGGTGATGTAACTATTTTTAAAAATGCAGTAATGGATACGCTTAGAAATTCTTCTATTCTTGCTAATACTGTTACTAAATTCCACACCATCAGAAATACAACTACCAATATTTTTGGCAGGAGAAGTTACCTTGCTTCTGGTGAATACCAATACTTAGATGAGAA
The DNA here is from genome assembly GCA_030681615.1 of Bacteroidota bacterium. GTDB lineage: Bacteria > Bacteroidota > Bacteroidia > B-17B0 > Aurantibacillaceae > Aurantibacillus. The sequence goes on along the minus strand of JAUXSA010000067.1, from coordinate 77,262 downwards.
CGAGAAACCGTACCTCATCAAATTCAATACCATTCGTCCGGATACAACCGGGCAAACAATCTCTGAAGGTTTGATCGATGAAAAAGAAAAATTCCAGTTCAATGATCATTTTAGTTTTGCAGGAAAAGTGTATTTATTTGCAACCAACGAATTTTTATTTTACGAAGGTGGAACCAAAATTGTAAACAATTGTAAAAAAATTGGAAAATCTTATTTACAATTTACAGGTGAGATCAACCCAAAAGATATCCAGATCCCTATTCCTAAAAAAGCGTTGGATGTAAAAGGTGCTGCTGTTGGTACAGGTTTATTTTATAACCAGGACACGAACATGGTTTACGCTTCATTCTTATCGTTACAAGGTGCCAGAAGTTCTAAAGACGTAATTGAGGCAGATGGTATCTTAACTTATGATAAAGAAAATGAGATGTACGAGATCTCAAATAAAGAAAAATTATTGGAAATGAGCTTACCAGGTAACTACGTAAGTTTAAGTACTGCTGACTGTGAAATTTACACTGAAGGAAATTATAACCTTAGCAACGATCTTGGCCAGGTAAAAATAAAAAGCGTTGGTAATGCAAAATATAATACGGTTAAAGACAGTATTAATTTTAATTTAATGCTGGTGGTAGATTTCTTTTTCGATGGTAGTGCTATTCGTAAAATGGCAAAGGATTTTGAATTGTATTTAGGAAGCTTAAATCCAACGCCTTTTGAAGGCGATCTTTTTAATCATGGGTTGATAGAAATTTTAGGTAAAGATAAAGGTGACAGGGCACTTTCGGAATTGAACTTATATGGTAACTATAAAAAATTCCCGGATGAATTGGAAAAAAATATTGTTTTTAACGATGTAAAAATGAGTTACAACCGTGAGGCAAAAGCATATTTGTCGCAGGGAAAAATGCTTGGAGTTGGTAATATTCAAAAAACCGAGATCTTCCGTTATATGACCGGAAAAATTCAAATTAAAAAACAAAGAGGCAAAGATATTTTAGATATCTATATTGAAGCCGATCCAAACACATGGTATTATTTTAATTATTATAATGGAACCATGTTAGCAGTAAGTAGCAACGACCAGTTTAATAAAGATGTGAAGGAATTAAAAAGCAAAAGTAAAAAAATGGATGTCGAGAAAGGTCCATCGTATCGTTTTGATGCCACTACTGTTAAAAAGAAAGATGATTTTTTAAGGAAGATGAAGCAAATTGGTGCTATGAATGAGGAGGAGGAAGAAAAGAAAGAAGAATAGTTCTGTTTTAATAACTCTAATAAAAAATAATGATTAATTTAATGCCCCGGTTTAATTTATGAGTGAGGAAATACTTAGGGCTTTAATGCAGTTGTTTGCAATCATTGCGAAACAAGATGATGGGAGTGGTGACTCCGAGCGCAATTTTGTTCGCGGTTTTTTAGCCTTTCAATTAAACAAAGCAAAAACAGAAGAGTACCTTGCCCTTTATGATAATTATTTAGTTGGTAAAGACGAAAAGCCTGCCAAAGCGGAAGAGGGAGAAGAAAATCCTGCGCAACGAAAAAGAAAACGTACCTCTGTTTCCGACTCTTTAAAAACACTTACCATTTGTATTAAAATAAACAAAACACTTGCTCAAAAACAAAAAGTAATTGTGCTGGTGCGCTTATATGAATTATTAAAAGCAAACAATTCTTTTACCGAGCAAAGAGTAGAGATCATTAATACAGCTGCCGAAACATTTAATATTCCCGAAGAAGAAAGGCGCGCTGTTGAAACTTTTTTTACGCATGCAGAAATTCCCGAAGACATAGCGCAACATTTTGTAATTATTGATGACAATGCCGATAGAACATCAAAAGTAAATCACATTCATTCCGAAGGATTAGATGGCGAGATAATGACCATTCGTTTTCCGAGTGTAAATTTATTATTTACAAGTTACACCGGTAATAACGAACTTAACATTAATGGTATTCCTGTTAATCAATCCATTGTTTACTTATTAGCTCCTGGTAGTACTATCAGGGTTCCAAGAGGAACGATCTATTACTCCGATATCGTTGAGAATTTCCTTAATAAAACACAAGCTAATAAATTAAGTTTTGTTGTTGAGAATTTGGAATATAAATTTCCCGGTGGAAAAATTGGGTTAAGGGATATTAATATTTCAGAATCGCACAGTGCGCTTGTTGGAATTATGGGTGCAAGCGGGGCCGGTAAAACAACTTTATTAAATGTCCTTTCAGGTATCGAAACGCCAAGCGCAGGAAGCATACGTATCAATGGTTTAGATGTAACGAAAGATAAAACACAAATAAAAGGTTTAATAGGTTACATTTCGCAGGACGATCTTTTAATTGAAGAGTTAACTGTTTACCAAAATCTATATATCAACGCACAACTTTGTTTTAAAGATAAATCTGCCGAAGAATTAAAAACAATAGTTCTAGCTACACTTGAAAATTTAGGATTACTCGAAACGCGCGATATTATTGTTGGGAATGCGCTTAATAAAAAAATAAGTGGTGGCCAGCGTAAACGTTTAAATATTGCATTAGACCTTATTCGCGAGCCGGCAATTTTGTTTGTGGATGAGCCCACTTCTGGTTTGTCATCTCGCGATTCTGAAAATGTAATGGATCTTTTAAAGGAACTTTCTTTAAAAGGTAATTTAATTTTTGTAGTTATTCATCAACCATCGTCCGACATTTTTAAAATGTTCGATAAGATCTGTGTGCTGGATGTTGGTGGCTACAATATTTATTACGGCAACCCGGTTGAAGCAGTAATGTATTTTAAAGAAGCTGCCAACCATGTTAATTGCGATGTGGGCGAGTGTGAACTTTGCGGTAACGTTAATCCCGAATTGATCTTTAATATTTTAGAAAGCCAGGAGGTAGATGAATACGGTAATTACACCGGCAATAGAAAAGTACAACCAGAAGAATGGCACAGTTCATTTAAAACAAATGTAAAATTTCCCGATTTTAAAGAAGTAAAAGATAAAATAGTTAATTCGTTTAAAATTCCCGGCATCATTAAGCAGTTGTTCGTTTTTATTAAACGCGATCTTCTTTCTAAGATCGGCAACAAACAATATTTACTTATCAATTTATTAGAAGCGCCGGTGCTGGCGGCATTACTATCTTTTGTAATACGTTATACGTCGCGTGTAAAAGGCTCTGAATATATTTTCAGAGATAATGATAATGTGCCGGCCTATATTTTTATGTGTGTTATTGTTATGCTATTTATTGGCTTAACAGTAAGTGCCGAAGAAATTTATAAAGATCGTAAGATCTTAAAGCGGGAACGTTTTTTAAATCTTAGTCCCTTTGCATATTATCTTTCCAAGGTTAAAATATTATTCGTTATTTCTGCCATACAAAGTTTGTTGTTTGTTTTAATTGGTAATTATATTATCGAATTAAAAGGTATGAACATGCAATGCTGGTTCATGCTTTTTACAGTAGCCTGCTCTGCTAACTTAATTGGTTTAAATATTTCAAGTGCCTTTAACTCGGCAGTAACCATTTATATTTTAATTCCGCTTTTAATTATACCGCAATTAATTTTAGGCGGAGCCATGTTTACATTTGATAAGCTAAACTCTGCTATTGGCGGGGGTTCGGGCGTGCCTTACATAGCCAGCATGATGCCCTCGCGTTGGGCTTATGAAGGTTTAATGGTACAACAATTCAGATATAATAATTACGAAGAGCCTTTCTTTGATTTTGATAAGAACATTAGCCAGATAAATAATAAAATGACCTATTACATACCTGAGTTAGTGCAAATAAGTACAGATGCTTTAAGGTTATCAAAAGAAAAAGATGCCAAATCACAAGCTGACCTAAAAGAAAAGATCAATATTATTCGCAATGAATTAAAGCGCGAGGCTAAAATAAATAAAGATGTGGTGTTTAACGATATGGCTTTTTTAACTCCTAAAAAATATTCCAATATTACTTTCGAGAATCTCAACAATCACTTTTTAAGATTGAACCGTTATTATAATTTTCAATTCATTCGTTACGATCTGAAAAGAAATCTCAAACTTTCGAGTTTAGTAGATAGTAAAGAAGGACAGGAACGCTTCCAAAGAATTAAGAACAAATATGCAAACGAGTATTTAGAAGATGTAGTAAGGAAGGAATACGTAAAAAATAAATATATTGTTGAAAACGAGCATTTAAACCAACAAATAGATCCTATTTATATAAATCCACCAAAACAATACATTTCCTACAATATTCACTTCTTTTCGCCTCATAAGTACCTTTTTGGCAAGGAAATAAGCACTTTTTGGTTCAATTCGGTAGTAATTTGGTTCATTTCCCTGGTGTTGTTTATTCTTTTATATTTTGAAGTTCTCAAAAAAGCATTAAATTTGTTTAGTAAACGCTAGTTTCCCATTACAAACATTAAAACATTTATTTTTTTATGAAGACAAAATTATTTCTTGGGTTTAGCTTAATTCTTTTGAGCTGTTATGTAAAAGCGCAATGCGTTTCTGATAACTGCAATTCTAAACTAGGAACTTTTACCTATTTAAAAACAATTTATATTGATAATACAAAGTTGCAGGATAAACCTAATATGGTTACTTATTTATTCAGCAAAGGTTCAACATATATGGTGTTGTGTTGCGACCAGGCAATAAAAGGCAGTCGTTTAATTGTAAATGTTTACGATAAAGACAAAAATTTAATTGCTACCAACAAACTAAAAAAGAAAGTTTATCCTTCTATTCAATACCCATGCAGCGCCACAGGTATTTATTATATAGAATCTTTTTATGAAGATTCTAAAGATCCTTGCGGTGTTAATATTTTAGGTTTCACAAAATCTTAATCTTCTCTTATTTTACAAAAAACGTTATGAAAAATTTTATCCATTTTGGTATTTATATACTTATGCCTCTTTTTACTTTAGTTAGTTGTGGAGGTGATGAAGAAAAATTTGTTGAGAAGAAAGAAAATGTAGATACGCTTCAAACAAAAATTAAACCCGACATTTCTGCCGAGGTGATCAATAACATCATCATGTCTATCCCATCTCCTTTAGAAATGGCAACCATGTTAAAAGATAACGGCCAGGGTTATGATGCTAACTTACTTAACCCATCAACTAATCTTATTAAATACAACACTAATTACAAAGTAGCTTTTAATATTGGTGTTTATAGTGCCGATCTTGGATATATCAATATCTACGAAAAAACCTTCTCTGCCATGAGTTATTTGCAAAACATTAAAGAGTTGGGAGATGAGATACACATTGGCCAGTTCTTTGATTTTGAAACATTAAAACGTTTGGCAACCAACACAAAAAATTATGATTCATTGATCTTTATCAGCACCGATAACTTTAATAAAATGGATGCGCATTTAAGAACGCAGAACAGAAATGAATTAAGCGTATTAATGATCAGCGGCGCATGGTTAGAGGGCGTACACATTGCCTGCCAAGTGGCAAAATTAAAGCCAAATAAAGATCTTACAGAACGTTTAGGTTTTGAAAAAATAAACTTAGATAACATTTTAGTTATTTTAAATGCATACAAGAACGATAAATATTTTGCGCAAATAGTAACGGAGTTTGAAAAACTAAAACAGATCTACAGCAAAATAGAAATTAGTTACCAATATGTAGAACCTGAAACAAAAGAAGTGAATGGGCAATTGGTGATCGTAAATAAAAGCAAGAGTACTGTAAATATTACAGACGAACAATTAAAAGAGATCATTTCTGAAATAGCAAGAGTAAGAGAGTTAATGATCAACTAGATCATTCCCCTTGTTTTAATTTCTAAGTATTTATTTAAAGAATTTACGGTTAATTGCTGCGGTGTTGTATAAACACTTAAGATACCGTATTGTTGAAACTCCTTAGTAATTTGTCTTTTCTCGAAATCAAATTTTTGCGCAATAGTTTGTTCGTAGATCTGGAAAGTATTTTGAGGCTTTTGTTCTAAAAGATCTTTTAACTCGGTATTCTCAAAAAAGATTACCACCACCAAATGTTGCGTGGCCATTTTGCGAATGTATTTTAATTGTCGGCGCAAACCACTTAAGGTTTCAAAATTGGTGAACAATAAAAGCAAACTACGTTGCGTTATTTTTTTACGCGTGAATGACAGCAAATTTTCGTAATTACTTTCTTCAAAGTTTGTTTTAGCATTATATAACCCCTCCTGCAAGCGCAATAATTGATTGCCTTTTCTATCTGCATTTACCGCCATATTTATTTTGTTAGAGAAACCAATCAGGCCGGGTTTATCTTGTTTTATCCAGGCAACATGACCTAACACGAGGCTTGCATTAATAGCGTAATCCAATAAGGTCAGTTCTTCAAAAGGCATTTTCATAATGCGGCCCATGTCTACCAAACAATACACTTGCTGCGCGCGCTCATCACGGTAATGATTGATCATTAACTGGTTTTTGCGCGCTGTGGCCTTCCAGTTTATTGTGCGGATATCATCGCCGGTAACATATTCTTTAATTTGTTCAAATTCTGTACTGTGCCCTATCCTCCTTATTTTTTTAACTCCGAGTTCCGATAAACGATTACTGATGGCTAACAATTCATACTGTCTCAGTTTTAGGAATGACGGATAACAAGGCATCATAAAAGGCTCATCAATTTTAATATGGCGTTCAATTAAATTAATTGCTGAGCACACAAATAGATTTATTAAACCAAAATGATATTCACCTCTTTCTACCGGACGCAATTGATAAGCAAACGTTTTTGATTCTGCTGTTTGCAAAAAAGAATCTATCTTAAAATCGCGTACCTGAAATTGTACAGGCAACTCATCTATAATAGAAATTTTTATTTTAAATGGATAATAATTTTGTACTTGTAACGAAAGGTCATTTACATCACCATTACTTAAACGTTGGAACTTGGAACTACGGCGCGAGGTAATCGGTTCGGCATTTCTAAACAAAATAAAAATATCAATGCCAGTTGTAAAAACAAGAAGTATCAACAAAATAAATGCAATATCATAAAGCACAGAAAATAAGAAAGATAAAATAAACAGAACGATCAGGCCAAAAATAGCCCTGTAAAACCATTTGGTCAACCGAATTTGTTTAAATATTTTCCTGAATTTATTCATCATTATTACTTAACCACAAAGAACACAAAGTTTGCACTAAGCTCACAAAGTTTTATTGTTCTATTTGTTCTAAATTTCCATTAATTACCCTTTTTATTCCGTCTTTAATAAGTTTTACGTTAAAATTAATCAACAAGCCTAACTTACAATTTGAAAGTTTCAAATATGTTAATACCTGGGCTAAATGCACTTCGTTTAGTGCCTCAACCGATTTTACTTCAACAATAAAATTTTTTTCAATTATAATATCAATTCTATAGCCAACATCTAATTTTACACTTTCATAAATCAACGGTAGCGCCTTTTGTTTTTCTACAAATAATCCTGCATTTTTTAATTCAAAAAATAAACATTCTTCATAAGCGCTTTCTAAAAGTCCCGGGCCAAGTGTCTTGTGTATTTTTAAAGCACAATCAACAACTATTTGCGATATTTCATTTTCTGTCATCCTAAATTTAAATTATAACCACAAAGGGCGCAAAGTTTGCACAAAGGTCACAATGTATTTTCATTGATGCTATTTGTTTCATTTTTTTCTTTGTGTGCTTTGCGCCTCCTTAGTGATCTTTGTGGTTAAGCTATCTTGGCACCTCTACTTTATCAATTATTTGTTGAATGATTGTATCAACGCCAACACCTTCCATTTCTTTTTCCGGGGTAAGCATTATTCTATGTCGCAATACCGGGAAGGCAACAAATTTAATATCATCGGGCGTTACAAAATCACGGTTTTGAATACAGGCGTTTGCTTTTGCCGAATTTAAAATAGCAATAGATGCGCGCGGCGACGCGCCCAAAAACAATCCTGAATTTTTACGCGTAGCCTGCACAATTTGTGTAACGTATTTTATTAAATTTTCTTCGATCACAATTTTTGTAGTCAGTTTTTTAAGCTCGTTTATAGCGGCTTTATTTAAAACTTTATTTATTTTATTCAGATCAATGATATGCGAGTTGGTATGAAAATTCATTAGCATGATCCCTTCATCTTCTAAAGACGGATAACCTACATGGATCTTAAATAAAAAACGGTCAAGCTGTGCTTCGGGCAAACGGTAAGTCCCTTCCTGCTCTATTGGATTTTGTGTTGCAAGAACCATAAACGGCGGATCAAGTGGATAGGTTTTACCGTCAACCGTAATTTGTCTTTCTTCCATAGCTTCAAATAAAGCGGCCTGCGTTTTTGCCGGAGAGCGGTTTATCTCATCAGTTAAAACTATGTTGGCAAATAACGGACCTTTCTTAAATTCAAAATCAGCGGTTTTAGCGTTGAAGATAGAGGTTCCAATAATATCGCTGGGCATAAGGTCTGGCGTGAATTGGATCCGTTTAAATTCAGCATCTATTGTTTTTGCAAGCAGTTTAGATGTAAGCGTTTTTGCTACACCCGGCACGCCTTCAATTAACACGTGCCCATCGGCTAATAATGCAATTAATAACAGATCTATTAATTGTTGTTGCCCAACAATATATTTCGAGATCTCATTTTTAACCCCTTGGGTCTTGCTTACCAGATCGCTAAGATCTATCCTGTTTTCAAATTGATTTTCCATTATCGTAAACTATTTTTATTAAAGTTATGTATTTGCCTGTTTAGTTCTATTAATTCGCTTTCGGTTATATCTATGGGATCTTTTAATTTTTCGCAATAAACAAATAATTGTTTTACCAGTTTTTTTTCGATACCGCTTAATACGGATATCTCGTTTAAAAATTCTTCGGTAATTTGAATGGTGCTAATATTAAATTTTCGCCGTACGGTCTCATAAAAAAATTTGATCTTTTCTGCTGCAATACTTTGATGGTTTTGGCTATTGTAATATACATGGCTAACAACGTTCACAAATTCCAATGTACTGTTTTTTGGCGCTTCAATCACCGGTATTGCTCTTTGGCGTCTTCGACCTTCAAATATCATGTAAAAAATAAGTATAAAAATAATAAGTAAGTAAGCAGCGTATAAAGAATCGCTCTCTAAAATAAATTTAATAAATGAGTAATTAGTTACGTTATAGGTTTTGTAATATTCATCCCATATTAATTCATCATTCTTTAGTAACGACATCATTGCATAAACAAAATGACGATTTGGGTTATCTACAATAAAATAATTTCCAAACACATCGGGCATGGTCATTAAATACAATTTACCTTTACCAACATTAGTTGCTATTAAACAGGCTTTATCCTTTCCCGTCTCAGCCATTATTTTAAAGCGTGTGCTGTCAAAATTCCTGAAATAAGATGAGGAAACAACCCTTGAATAAGCAAAAGATCTTTTGTTATAATTTACTGCCTGCAATTTTATTTTTACGCCATCTTTTTTTATTAATGAATCTACGGAGGTAAAATAATCACTGTAATCATAATCCGTACGTATATGAAAAGTATCTGCCAGCGCGCCGTTAAACTGATTTACAGAAATGAAAACAGTGTTACCTTTATCTAAAAATTCAAACAGCGAACTCATATCGTTTTTATTAAAATCGATATTATCGTTCACAATAACCAAAGAGGCTTTTTTCTTTTGTGCATTATTTAAATTGTAAAAGGTTTGATTATTTAACCTGTATTTTTTAGCATAAACGTCCAAAAGATTATAAATAGCAAAACAACCAAATGGCGCTTTATCTTTACTCAAATAGGTACGCGACCAATTAGTTGGCTTAGGTAAAAAATATTGCACAGCAATTACAATGGCAAAAATGCCACAAAAAATGTAAACAAATTTTTTATTGCCCTTAAACATTTAATTCCTTTTCAAAATTCGCAAACTCTGCTTCTTTTAATTTGTAATCTGTAATGCCAATTACAAATTTACCGTACCAAACATATTCATATATATAACTTAAACGAATAAAAGCATGTTGATGTTTTTTACTTTTTAACTCGTACCTGTAATCAATATTTGTTTTGTAAGAAGCAAATTCTATCAGCTTGCTTCTATCCATAAGAAATAAGATCTTCAAATAATGCCAGCGGGTAGCTAACCGATAGTCGCTATCGGCAAGGGCCATTTTTATTTTTTCTTCAAAATTTATCTTATCAAGGTCTTCAATAACATCTATAAAATTAAAGGCAGTGGCTTTTGGTTTTGGTTTAATTAAACTAACCATATCAGACTTTGATAACAGCCATATTAAAAGGCCCATGGCCACAATAATTATGGTCCATATAATAATTTGTCTTGCGGTAATAACGTTTTCAAAACCCGCACTACCAAAAAGTTTTTCGGCCAGCCATTCTAAGAAACGTTCAAACATTCCTTTTTGTGCGGTAATGGTTTGTTTGTATTTTAATTTAGGATCGGCGAATAATTTATCCTCTTTTTCTTTAGAGGGCGAAACGGTAACGATTTTAGCAGAATCTATTTGTACCTGTTTTGGAACATCTACAATTATATTTGTTGATAAAGTTCCAAAAGTAGCTTCAACAAAAAATAGAAAAAATAAACTTAGTAAAATATGCTTTTTTAAGAACAAAATAATTATTGTATTTGATTTATTTTCTCAATGATAGAACTGCCTTCTTTTTTTTCTTCAAGATTGGTGTATTGATAAATTGTCATTAAATAATAAACCGACAAAACACCGTATGATAATAATGAACTGATGATTATTACCGATACCAAAAGTAACGGAGTTGTTTCATCCGCTTCGCCATAACCGATGGTTGATCTTGCTCTTGAAAATGTGGTAACAAGAGAAATTATAAGCACAGGTATTTGCACAATAAAACCCATGATAGAATAACTTATTAATGCCACAAAACTTATTACCCAGGTCATCCAAAAATTTCCTTTTAAATAATACAACACCTTTTTTATGGCCGAAAAAATATTAACCCTATCGCGCTGACAAACAAACAAAGCGGCAATAGGAATAAAAGAAAGTATAGGGCCAAAAAGTAAAATAACAACCAATAGTAAGATCACCATAATTACTATTAAAGCTATAGCGCCGCCACCTCCACTGCTTCCGCCGGTTAAAGCAAAAAGACCGCCAAATACCAAAGCAATAAGGGCAAATGCAACAATAGATACCAGGCCTAATAATATCATGTTTCCTAAAACCCGCCAAAAATCGCCAAAGAATCCGGTTATAGCATGGTTGATGGTTAAAGGCTCGTGTTGCTGCAGTTTTTCGTTCTCGATTAGATTTTTATTTAAAATAACATTATAAATTGCTACACCAATGAGTATAAATATCATCGAAAAAAAATACGAGATCAGTAATTTACCATAAAACGATTCCAGATTCTGAACAATTTTAGTAAAGGTCATCGATGAGCCCATCATATAAGCCGAAATAGCGGAGCCAACAATAATAAATGGGCCGGCTAAAAAAAGTAAGCTTCCAAAAAAAGGTTTAAAATTTTGCTTAATAAAAGCAAACGTTGCGGTAAAAATGGCGCCAAGGTCGCGCACTTTCCTGTAGTGTATTTTTTGATCAGTCATAAGTTGGTTGGTGTTTTTTCTTTAAATAAATTGGTAAAACAATAAAGTAGCCTATTATAAAAGCAAACGATAAACCAATAATAACAAGACTTAAAGCAATATGCATTTCGGTATACCGTGTAACAAAACTTTCTAAAAAGCCAGCCGTAATAAAAACAGGCACTAAACCAATAACAATCTTTAATCCGTCTTTTCCCCCACGCATAAAAGCGCGCATGCGGGTGTGTGTTCCGGGAAAAATAAAACTATTTCCTAAAACGAATCCTGCGCAACCAGCAATTACTATGGCCGAGATCTCAAGCGCACCGTGGATCCAAACAACTTTTAATGCCTTATCCAATACATTGTGCTGGTAAAACATTGCAAAAAAACATCCAAGCATAACGCCATTATACGCGAGAAAAAAAGATGTGCCAAAAGCGGTACACAATCCAAAAACAAAGGCCATAAACGAAACACGGATGTTGTTTATAGTGATCTGAACAAACATCAGGAACTGACTTTCTTCGCCATAAATAGCAAGAGGATTGCCCTTTTTAATGTTCTCCAAAGTATAGTCTACATAATAGTCACCAAGTATCAGGCGCACAAAACTATCATCATAAATTTGCGACAACACCCCTACAATTGTTGCTATAGTTGTAACTACAAAAGAATAAAATAATTGTTTGTGATAACGACCAAACAACAAAGGCAACTCTTTTGTATAAAAAGTAACAAAACGGTTACCCGTTTCTTTCTTGTTCTTATAAACCAGGTGATGTACCCGCGAGGCCATACCATTAACATAGGCGTTGGTATTGGTTTGATTAAAATTGGTGTTTGCGTAAGAAAGATCATCAGTCAACTCAATGAACATTTCGGTGATCTTTGCCGGATGAATATCTTTTTCTTCGTCCAATACTTTTTCGTATCCCTCCCACTTGGTAGCGTTTTGTTTTAAAAAAGTAATTTCCTTCATCTTAAATTTGTAGAAATGGTTTATCTTAGCAACCATATAAATGTAAATATTTAAATAGAAATAGCCAACAGCTTTAATGGACCAGATAAAAATAACCACTTCTCAAAATGTAAGCCTGAGTTACGCTGCCGCGGGTGTTGGGCCGCGCATATTAGCAGGTTTGCTGGATATGGTTTTTATTTACTCTTATGCCGCTATTATTATCACTATCTTTTCGTTTGCCATTCGCCGCAATGATTACAGTGGAGATTACGAGAGCCACGAAAACTTTAACAGGATAATGATAGGTATTTTGATCCTGCTTTTATTGCCTGCTATGTTATACAACTTATTGTGCGAAACGTTTTTAAATGGGCAGAGCTTTGGTAAAAAAATAATGAAAATAAAAGTGATAAAACTGGATGGCACACAACCAAATTTTGGCTCTTATCTTGTTCGCTCAATGTTTAGAATAATTGATAAACCCATTGTTGCGTTAATTACTATTGCTGTTACAAAAAACTCTCAGCGCTTTGGCGACATGGTGGCCGGCACAACTGTTATTCTCATTAACAAAAAAATAAGTTTAAACGAAACCATTTTACATCGCCAAAAAACCGATTATAAGATCGTGTATTCGCAGATCTCGATGATGAGTGATGTAGATGCCAATACCATAAAAGAAGTGCTTGATTTTGGAATTGCGCAAAACCAGCCGCAACACATTACACTATTAGCCAAAAAGATCAGGAACAAATACGCCATTACAGACCTCAGCCAAAAAGACGACGCTTTTTTAAAGACCTTGTTAATGGATTACACCCATTACCAGTTCGAGAAGTAGATATTGTACTGTGCCAAACTTTTTTTGTGACTGTATTAAATTCATGGTACATTCGTTAGTAGTAATTATTGTAGGCGCACGTTAACAACCCTATGAATAGCAAGAAAGAGATCTTAAATGCAACCATTCAAAAATGGAAAGGCAATTGAGAACAGGTAGACGATATTTGTATCATTGGAATAAAAATATAGTATGAAAAAAATTTATACATTAGTTTGTTTCATTCTTTGTTTGTATTGTGCAAATGCACAGTCTACAAAAAAAACAGACAGTCTGCAAAAAGTATTGGCAGCTAACATTCATGATACGGTTAGGGTAAAAACAATGAGCAAGTTAGCTTACGAATTAAGAATCGGGAACGAGCCTGCTAAAGCCATAGAATTATTTGAAAAAGCATATTCGCTTGCTGAAAAAATAGGATTTAAAACGGTGTATTGGGCTATCCAAAACCAAATTGCGGGTACATATGTTGCCATGTCGCAGTATACCAAGGCAATGGGCCATCATAATAAAGCATTGCAAATAGCACTTGAAACAAATAATAAAGATAAAATAGCTTCTACTTATAATAACTTTGGTGTTGTTTATTACAGTCTGGCAGATTATCCAAAAACGATAGAATATTTTCAAAAGGCATTAAAGATACAGGAAGAACTTGATAATAAGCATATGATGGCCGCGTCTATTGGCAATATAGCTGTAGTATACAGTCATCTTCATGAAGACAGTCTTTCGCTGGTATATCAACTTCAAAGCTATACCATGCATGAAAAAATGAACAATCGTGAAGACATGATCAGATCATTGAGCAACCTCGGCAATCTTTATGAACGAAAAAAACAATTTGAAAAAGCTATGGATTATCATCAGCGAGCTTTTACAATTGCAACCGAAATTAATGACAAAGACGGATTGAAAATGTGCGTTGGTAATATTGGAACGATCTATTTTGCAATGGGTAAAACAAACGATGCTCTTACAATGTTCCTTAAAAGTAAAAAACTTATTGAAGAGACCGGTGACAAAAAGAATTTAGCTTCTATTTACACCTTGATGGCAGCTGCATATAAAGCACAAGACAATAAAAAAGAGGCTATCTCATGCCTCGGAAAAGCCTATGATATTGCAAAAGAGTCGGGCATAATTTATGAACAAAAATCAGCAGCAGAAGATCTGTATGTGATCTACAAAGAAAAAAATGATCATAAGTCAGCGTTGTTCTATCACGAAATCGCAAGAAAGCTGAATGACAGTATTTATAACTCTACAAAAAACGAATCTCTAAATAGTTTAAAGACTCAGTTTGCGTTAGACAGGCAAGAAACAGATCTTAAAGCAAAGGCTGTTGCAGAGCTTCAAAAACAGGAAGAGGAAAAAGCAAAACAACGTAGGATTATTTATATAGCAATAGCTGTTCTTCTTTTGGTTCTAATTTTTTCTTATGTGCTTTTACAACGTTTTCGTATCACTAAAAAACAAAACAAAATTATCGAGAATCAAAAAATAATTGTTGAGCAAAAGAATAAAGAAATTACCGATAGTATTCATTACGCCAAACGTATACAATTGGCATTGTTGCCAAGCGAAAAATACGTGGGCAAAGAAATGGATAAACTAAAAGGGTCCGCTAAAAAGAGTTAAAATTTAACAGCTTATTTGGCTAACATTATTAAGATTTAACAAAAAAAGCCCTTATTCCGTGCTTACCTTTGTATGCGTGCAAATCAAAAAATATATCCTTTATACCATTTTATTATTGAGCCTCTCGGTTTTTTTAACCGGTTGTTTTATGCTAAATAAATATGTGTATACCGATAAAGAACTTGCACTACATTACGAGCACGAAACAATTAAACCCATTTACAAAAACATTCAATATCTTGATCACACGTTACATTACGCCGTAATGAACAAGAATGATTCGTTACCGTTACTTGTATTTGTACATGGTGCGCCCGGCGCGTGGTATGGTTACCTTAATTTAATGGATGATACTTTATTGCAAAAAAATTACAAACTTGTTGCCATTGATCGTTTAGGTTATGGCAAATCAAATTACGGCAAAGCTGAAACATCTATTGAACTTCAGGCAATGGCCATAAAAAAAATCATCGACCAGGAAAATCATACAGGTAAAAAGGTGGTATTGCTTGGTCGTTCGTATGGCGCGCCAATTGCGGCCTGGCTCTCTATCAATTACCCACAAGAGGTGGAAAAATTATTTATGATCTCGCCGGTGATCGATCCGCAAAAAGAAAAATTTTATTGGTTTAGCGGTATTGGAAAGTGGAAGCCCGTGCAATGGTTATTACCAAAAATGCTTAACGTTGCAACTAAAGAAAAATATTCGCACGCTCACGAAATGACACTGATGTTGCCCGAGTGGAAAAAATTAAATACCTCTACGTATGTAATTACAGGCGCAAACGATAAAATTGCCGATACCTGCAACTATACTTTTGCAAAAAATCATTTAAACAATTGCAAATCTGTATTTATGAAATTAGAAAATACAGGCCACCAGGTTACATACGAGCATCCGGAGTTGATCAGAAATTTATTGTTACAAAAACTGTAAATTATTTTGCTTTAATTCTTCCTTTAACGATGAAGGAATTTGGAAATTCTACCTGGATCTTTTTTAAAGCTTCAAATGCTTCTAACTTTGATTTAAAATCGCCTATTAAAACCACAAAATTTGGTTGTTGATATTCTTCTGAGGTACTATAATCAGTAAATTTTGCTGAGAACTTATTTCTAACCATTTTCGCTTCATCCCTATCGCCGCCAAAGTGAATTTTTATGCGGTAACCATCCATTTCGCCATTTGTTAAACGGTTATACTCTGCCTTTTTATCTACAAGCTGTTTAACCTTTAATTGGGTCTGTGTTTGGCTATTTTGGCTAAAAACAGGCAAAGAGGCCGCTGTTATTAGAAAAAATAAGGGAAAAATTGTTTTAAAAGGGCGTTTCATCTCTACAAAAGTAAGGTAAAATTAGCTCAAATCTTGCAAAATTTGTTAATTTTACGTTCTATTCTAATTCACAAAAATGGACAAATTTTCATACGTTGGAACAAGTGATGTAAACGCGATTGAGCAATTGTTTTTACAATATGCACAGGATCCTAATTCGGTTGATGCTTCCTGGCGCGATTTTTTTAAAGGCTTTGAATTTGCCCGTACCTCTTATGATGGGGATGGCGGAGCGATTCCTGAAAATGTAAGCAAAGAATTTAAGGTAATTGGTTTGATCCATGGATACCGCCAACGCGGCCATTTGTTCACCAAAACAAACCCTGTGCGTCAGCGCCGTACTTACGATCCAACATTAGCCCTTGAGAATTTTGGCCTTTCTGATAAGGATAGTGAAATTGTTTTTCAGGCCGGAAGTGTTATTGGCATTGGTGCTGCAAAATTAAAAGATATAGTTGCCCATTTAGAACAAACCTATTGCCAAAGTATTGGTGTAGAATATTTATACATGCGCGAACCCCTAGTGGTTAAATGGTTACAAGACCGCATGGAAAAGAACCGCAACACGCCTACTTTTAATAACCAAGAGAAAAAAACCATCCTTAAAAAACTAACACAAGCAGTTGTGTTCGAAAATTATTTACATACAAAATTTGTTGGTCAAAAACGTTTCTCATTAGAAGGTGCCGAGGCTGTAATTCCTGCTATTAATGCCTTAATGGAACATGGCGTTAATTTGGGAATACAGGATTACGTTATTGGCATGGCCCACCGCGGTCGCTTAAATGTGCTTACAAACATCATGAATAAAACCTACAAAGATGTTTTTACAGAGTTTGAAGGCAGACCAAGTGAAGATTCTTTATTTGACGGTGACGTTAAATACCACATGGGGTATTCATCCGACCAAACAAGTGATGAAGGAAAAAAAGTACATATTAGTTTAACACCAAACCCATCGCACTTAGAAACTGTGGCGCCGGTTGTTGAAGGTATTGTACGTGCCAAAATAGATAATTTACATAAAGGCGATAATTCTAAAGCATGTCCCGTTATTTTGCACGGCGATGCCGCAGTTGCGGGCCAGGGTATAGTTTACGAGGTGTTACAAATGAGCCAATTGGATGGTTATAAAACAGGTGGTACCATTCACTATGTGATAAATAACCAGGTTGGATTTACAACTAATTTTATTGATGCGCGCTCGTCAACTTATTGCACTGATGTTGCAAAGGTAGTATTGAGTCCGGTGTTTCACGTGAATGGTGATGATGTGGAAGCGCTGTGTTTTATTTCAAGGTTAGCAATGGAGTTTCGTCAAACTTTTCACCGTGATGTATTTGTGGATGTATTGTGTTATCGTAAATATGGCCATAACGAAGGTGATGAGCCGCGTTTTACACAACCATTATTATACAAGGCAATTGCGGCACATCCAAACTCAAAGGATATTTACGTAAAAAAATTAGCAGCCGAAGGTTCTGAACTGGCTAACGAAGCTAAAGAAATAGAGACCGCTTTTAAAGCTGAGTTGGATAGTAATTTAGATGAAGCTAAAAAAACAGACAAAGCAAAGATCACTTCTTTTTTAGAAGGAAACTGGAAAGGCGTAAAAATGGCTACCGACAAAGATTTTGAAGAGTCGCCAAAAACTGCACTTGATGAAAAAGTATTTTTAGAGCTAGCAAAAAAAACTACTGAGCTTCCAAAAGATAAAAAATTCTTTAATAAGATCCAGAAAGTATTTGATGACAGAAAGGCCATGATCACCAATGATAATTATGATTGGGCCATGGGCGAATTATTAGCCTACGCCAGCTTAATGAAAGAAGGTTTTCCGGTGCGTTTTAGCGGGCAAGATGTGGAACGCGGAACTTTCTCTCACCGCCATGCTGTTGTTAAAGTAGAAGATAGTGAGGAAGAATATACACCATTGAACAGTATAGATTCTAAAGATAAATTAAGCATCTATAATTCGCATTTAAGTGAGTATGGTGTTTTAGGTTTTGAATACGGTTACGCCTTTGCCGCACCAAATACATTAACTATTTGGGAAGCGCAGTTTGGTGATTTCTTCAATGGTGCACAAATTATAATAGACCAATATTTAACTTCGGCAGAATACAAATGGCGTCGTATGAACGGTCTGGTGTTATTATTACCGCATGGTTACGAAGGTCAGGGTCCTGAGCACTCAAGCGCACGGATGGAACGTTTTTTACAGGCCTGTGCCGAGAACAATATGCAAATTGTAAATACTACAACTCCTGCACAACAGTTCCATGTCATCCGTCGCCAGTTAAAACGCGATTTTAGAAAACCATTGATTTGTTTTACTCCTAAAAAATTGTTGCGTTACCCAAGTTGTGTAAGTAAGTTAAGTGATTTTACAAAACAAAACTTCCAGGAAGTGTTGGATGATAGTATTGACGCTAAAAAAGTAACGCGTGTGGCATTCTGTTCGGGTAAAGTTTATTATGATCTTATAGAACGTAGAGAAAAAGAAGGTGCTGAAGATATTGCATTTATCCGTTTAGAACAACTGTACCCTTTCCCGCAAAAACAAGTAGATGCCATTTTAAAAAAATATAACAAGGCAAAAGAATATTTATTTGTACAGGAAGAGCCTGAGAACATGGGCCCGTGGCGTTTTGTAGACAAGTGTTTACGCGCCATGAATTTAAAATATGTTGGCAGGGAAGAAGCTGCAAGCCCGGCAACAGGTTTTGCAAAACGTCATGCCGCCGAGAACGAAGAAATTATGACAACTATTTTTTCTAAAGTATTGGTGAAATAATAATTCAAAATTTATAATTTAAAATCTAACATTTAGTATATGGCAATTGTAGAATTAAAAGTACCAAGTCCCGGAGAATCAATTACAGAAGTTGTAATAGCGCGTTGGGTAAAAAATACCGGCGATGTAGTTGAAAAAGATGATGTGCTTGCAGAAATAGATTCTGATAAAGCAACTTTAACATTGAATGCAGAAGAGTCGGGCAAAATAGAAGTATTAGCTGCTGAAGGCGATACTGTAAAAGTGGGCCAGGTAGTTGTAAAAATTGATACATCGTTTAAGCCCGAAGCAAAAAAGGAAACTCCAAAAACAGAAAAAGTTGAGGCTAAGAAAGAAGAGCCGAAGAAGGAAACTTCGACAAGTTCACTTAGCAAAGAAACTAAGAAAGACTCTACCTATGCTACCGGAACACCAAGTGTTTCTGCTGCTAAAATAATGGCAGAGAATAATATTAAATCTGGCCAGTTAAATGGTACTGGTAAAGATGGTCGCATAACCAAACAAGATGTGTTGGCTGCTTTATCCAACGGTTTACCAACTGTTGGCGATGTTCTTTCTAATTCATGGAAAGGCGAAAGAACACAGGATCGTACAAAAATGACCTCGCTTCGTAAAACCGTTGCTAAGCGTTTAGTTTCGGTAAAAAATGAAACGGCTATGTTAACAACCTTTAACGAAGTTGACATGAGTGCTATTTATGCTATACGCGCTAAGTACAAAGATAAATTTAAAGAAGTTTACGGAAGCAATGTTGGCTTCATGAGCTTTTTTACAAAAGCAGTAACAGAAGCATTATATCATTTCCCGGCAGTTAATGCTATGATAGATGGCGAAGAAATTGTGTACAATAAATATTGTGATATTGGAATTGCAGTAAGCGCACCAAAAGGTTTAATGGTGCCTGTATTACGTAGTGCCGAATTAATGAGCATTGCAGATATTGAAAAAGGAATTAAAGAACTTGCGCTAAAAGCGCGAGATGGTAAATTAACTATTGAAGACATGACCGGCGGAACATTTACAATTACCAACGGTGGTGTTTTTGGAAGTATGATGAGCACACCAATTATAAATCCTCCGCAAAGTGCCATTTTAGGTATGCACAATGTGGTTGAACGCCCAATGGCCATTAACGGACAAGTGGTGATACGCCCTATGATGTACGTAGCTTTAAGTTACGATCACCGTATTATTGACGGCAGAGAAAGTGTTGGCTTTTTAGTAAAAGTAAAAGAAATGTTAGAGAACCCAAGCCGTATTTTATTTGGCGGCAAATTACCTGAAGAGGTGTTATTGGGACTATAAGAAAAATTATACTTACAATTAAGAACCCTTTCCTAAACTGGAAGGGGTTTTTTGTTTCTTACGCGGGCAGTGTAAATTCGTTTGAACAAATTCAACATGCTAAAAATTATAACTCAAACCAACATTCCCTGTAAACTCATTAAAGGCTTGTGCGGTTGGTATGCTTTTTAATTTTTGCAGGTACGTGGCACTTAAGGTAAAATTAAATTTGCCAATTTTTTCGTTGCTTAATTTTGGAGAATAGTTAGCGGCTATACGGTGGTTTAATACTTCGTTTGTTTTAGTTCCATTTGTAATTACCTGGTTGTAAGAAGAACCAACACTTACTTTTAAAATGTTCCTTAAAAAGCCCTGGCTTACATTTAAGTTTGGTCCTATATATAAAATATTAAAGCCGGTTAATATACTGTTGTTTATATTAAAGGCAGTTGTAATGCCTGTTTTGGTTTTTGTAAGCATCAAATTATGTCCGAGGTTGGCATTAATAATTTTTGAAGGTAATTTAATGTCTGTTGTACTTCCAAACAAACCCGGGTTGGCAATAGCGCCCTGGTTTTGCCCGGTGATCATATAATTGCCCATTAGCATCATATTTTGTTTTATCTCGTTTTTTCCAAAATTATATACAACACTTAGCATAGAGCTTTGCGCAAGCTGGTAAAAATTTAAAGTGTCTAATGTGTTTCTATAAAAAGGATCGTTCTGTGGTCGTTGTTTTGTATAGGTGCTAAAATTGCTGAAGGCGCCACTTAAATTCCAATGGTTGTTTGGAGCGTAATTAATGTTGGTAGACCCTACCCACCTGCTGGTTGTGTTTAGCTTCTCGTTATTTAAATTATTGCGTTGCAAACCTGTGTTCACGCTTAAATTTAACT
The DNA here is from genome assembly GCA_030681615.1 of Bacteroidota bacterium. Lineage (GTDB taxonomy): Bacteria > Bacteroidota > Bacteroidia > B-17B0 > Aurantibacillaceae > Aurantibacillus. The sequence continues at coordinate 55,955 of JAUXSA010000067.1, read as the reverse complement.
TCCCTTTTAAAAGCGTTAAGGATGGCGCAAGCGTATAATTCTCAAGATCGTTATTAAAATAATATGCGCCTAGTGACTTATACTCCGGCGCTACTCTTTCGTAATTAAGATTTATGCCAAACAATTTTAAACGATAGCCTAAACTGGCTTTATAAGCAGAAAAGAATTGTGAAGTCGCATTTGGAGAAAAGATCAAAGGCAATTGATTTCTTGGTGGAACATTTACATCAGCGGGCGAATTGACAGATCTTGTTAAGCCACTTAATGCATACTCGCCTTCGAGTGTAATTTTTTTAAACAATGTAGTTTTCCCGGCAATACTCACTACTGTATTTTCCATTGGCGTTACATTTGTATTAATTGGAACAAACGTTAAGGAGCGTGGATCGTCCTTAGCAGAGAAATAAATTAATTTTATAGATTGCCCGTTCTTTTCATATCCTGCAGAAGCTCCCCAGCCCATGCGCTTATAGGCCATGTTTATATCTGAATTATTTTCAAAATCAAACTCTGTTGCTTTTTTAAAACGCCCATATAAAGCAGCAAACTTAAAATTCTTTGGTGTTAATTCGATCCCACCTCCGGTGAAAATATGATTGGCCATTGTGTATTGCGAAAAATTCATAGAGGTAATTCCGGCATACCCTTTTATCCATTTATAAGTTGGATTAAAACTTTGTATGTTATAAGGCTGGGTATAATTAACCTGATTGTTGCTGTAATTAAAAGTAAAAGGCAAAGTAATACCTATAAAATTGGCGGTCACATTCCCATTTAAAAAATAAGTAAACGGTTGCCTGCGGTTTTGAATGCCTTGTGCATTATAAAGAACTGAAGAATAATTTAAGCCTCCGGTAATTTTAACCATATCTTTCTTCCCGATCTTTTCAAGATCTTGCGCCATAGAAAAAGTTGCGTAAAGTAAAAAGCAAAGAACACAAACTATTTTTTTAATGTGTTTCAATATTTCTAATTACTTATAATAAATGGCTTATTTCGCGAATCAAACTCACCTATAACTCTTAAAATATAAGCGCCGTTTTGTAACTGCGATAAATTAACGGGTAAGCTGATAGTATCCACATCGTAAAAATTTTGTTGAAAATGTTTGTATGGACTCGCATCCCAGGCCTGGATACTCGCATTTTGTTTTTTATAGAATTCTACGAATACAGTGAACTGCCCGGTGTTTGGATTTGGATAAAGGTTAACGATTTTTATACCGTTCGCATTATTATAATTTGCTTGTAATGAATCTTGCGGAGAAAAACGAATAGATTTTGTTGCGTTGATAATACAATTACCATAAAAAGCTTTCATGGTAATTACAAATATTCCGGTATCGTTTATTATAACCACGGGATTAAACATATTGCCGCCAATAATAGAAGCTTGTGAAGGTAATAACCATTGTACCGAATCAGCTTTTGGAATACTGATGTCTACCAACACAATTGTATCGCTACGATAATTTTGTGTGCTTGCTAAAAATTTTGGAACAGGTAAGCTGCTCGAAGAATTTAAATTTGCAGTTGTTGTTCTTACACAACCTAAAGAATCTTTAATGACAAGACTATAATTTCCAAAAGGAATATTTGTAAAAGAGTTAGTGCTTGAAAAAGATGCGCCATTGTTTATGGAGAATTTATAAGGAGGAATGCCTCCGTTTGCAAACATCACAATACTTCCTGTAAGATTATTATCGCAACTTCTGTAAGCAAGTACAGAGTCTTGTATGTCTGATGGAATAATAACTTTAACGGTATCTGTGCCGTTGCAACCACCCGGACCATTTGCATTTATAATATAGTTTGTGGTTACATTTGGCGCTACATTTATTGAGTTATTATTATTACCGGTATTCCATGTAAAAGTAACTCCGGTTAAAGTGCCAATTGCCGAAGAAATAATTGTTATGGGAGATTGTTTACAAACGGTTGTATCGTTGCTTGAATGTAACATCAATGCGTTTGAGGAAATAACAGAAACAGAATCTATTTTTGTGCAACCATTTGCAGGATCGTTAACCGAAATAATATATTTACCAGGGTTAGTTGTAGTTGCAGGGTTAGTTGCTGTAAAGCTTAGAGGGCCCGTCCATTGTGTGCTACAATTTGTCGGAGAAAAAACAGCGTTTAATGAAGCTGTATAATAACTACAGTTTATGGAAAGGTTTGAAGTGTTTGTCACCACGTTTGGTTTCACAGTATTTTGTCCAACTAAAACGATCATAGAAGAGTCTACACAGTTATTACTGTTGCGATTAACAATAATTTTTAAATTATTTTGTGCCGAAATATTTAATGGGTTTGTAAAAACAGAATTGGTGGCAATACTTTTCCATGTAATTGTAACACCGACCGTATCTGAACCTGCTGTAATACTAACGGTTGGTGTAAAACAAGTTACAGTATCAATTGGTATTGAAACGCCGGGATAAATATGCGACGTGATCTTTGCGTTTGGTTTTGCTTTAAAACTATTTACACTAACAAGCCCGCTGTCTTTACAGCCATTTAAATTATCTAAAACTACCATATAATAATTACCGGGTGTTTTAGCATAAAAAGGTTGGGGATTGATAGTGCTTGTTAAATTTTTTCGCCACCAAATTGTAGTTGAAGTGTTTGAACTTGCACCCTGCAATAAAGTTGAATCGGGATTACAAATTAATAATTGCGGGGATACAGGAAGGTTAAAAAGCGGTTTTTGTTTAACCACCACATTCAATGTTGCTGTGGCTGACAAGCCACAATCGTTTATGCCACCAACAGTTAGCAGACCATTAGCTCCATTAGGTGCAACAATTAATTTTGCCGTACTGCCATTACCAATTGGAACAAGGGTTGCATTAGCTCCCGAGTAGGTCCAGTTACATGTAGTGATATATTTTATTGGCGCTGTAAAAATTATTGTATCAGGCGCGCAAATTGCGATAGAGGGACTAGGATTTGCTGCCGTACTTCCCGGAAATAATATATTTGGAGAATATTTTATCGGATCAAAACAATAAATATAAAATGGCGAGAGGTTACCACGTTTTTTTAAATACAATTTATTTTTTACCGTTTCATACGTGTAACCATAATTTGGAACAGCGCCGGGCGGTAAATTAATTGTCCATGGCATTACCGTATTGTTGGTCATGTCAATCACTCTTACAGAATAAGAATCAGATGCAGACACCACTATATTATCGATCTTATTAAAATTTCCTTTTGCAATAAGATATTTATCGTAAAAAGTTATCTTATCTACCCATAGAGTAAAAGGAGCCCCTAGCCCGGTAAATTGTACAGTGTCTTGCAAGAGATTTAAATTATTATCAAGCACGGCAAAATTGCGGCGAATCTGGAAACTAATGCTTGAGAAGAGTCCTGCAATATAAACTTTATTGTTTTTACACTTAAGATCATAAATAATACTATTAGGCGACATAGATATTGGAGGCGCCTGCAACTGTCCCGTTGCAATATTAAATATTACTAAGTTTCTTGCTATAAATGTGCCGGATAAAGAAGCAGTGAAAGCTCCGCATAAAATTATTTTATCATTTATTCTTGCCGAGGCATACACAAAGCCTTCAATGTTTCCATTCGTGCTAAAAGGGTTACTTGCCAACAAGGAATTATAAGGCATAGTATTACCTGTTAATTTATTCTTTAAAATAACTGAATAATAATTTTTTCCAGAAGTAGAATCCCGTTCAAATAAGAACAACGAATCGTTCTTCATTTCAAAAGTGGAGATCTCTTTTATACCAGTATTAACGGAGTAAGACCAAATTGCGGTAAGATTTGTTGTATCTATTTTATTAAAATAATATCCAAAATTAGAATAGATACAATCACCCTGAAAAGATGTTTGTTTTGCCAAAGTTGATTGGTAACCCGCCACGCTGTAGTAAGGTTCATTTGCCTGGAGATTAGAATTAACGTAAGTAGTTAAACTATTATCTCCGTAATCAACTTTGTTTATTAAATTCTTTAATGAAGGTGTATAGGACAACGCGCAGGGGATATTCCAGGCAGCACATCCTTGTGCAATGTTATAAAAGATCTTATTATTTATAGAATCGTATGCGACTGAACTAACTTCTTCGGCATATTGATTTGAATGAACAAGAATTGGTTGAGCGTTGATCTTAAAACCAATTAGCAAACAAATAATTAAAATATGTTTCAATATTTTGATAGAAAGATCTTTTAAGTTTGAAAACGGACAATAAATATATAACAAAATAATTTATTTCAAAACTCAAATTCTTAATACAGTTTTAGCTTTTTTTCCTCCTAAATCGATAGAGTTTTATTGCGCACAAAACAAAAGGTCCCGGCTGAATTAACAACCGGGACCTTTATCTGTGTTTAGAAATATTATTCTTTTATTATTTTAAGTGTTTTGCTGCCGCTAATACCTTTTACGCTTAAATAATAAACGCCTTTGGCTAATTCGCTTGTATTAATAGCGCCTGTGTCATTTATTATTTTTACAATAACCAACTGGCCCAAAGTGTTAAATACTTCGGCGTTTACAATTTCGCCGGCGCTAATGGTTAATTCTTCTTTAAATGGATTAGGATAAACCATCACATTATAACTTGCTTTAGCTATTTGATTTATACCTGTGCAGATCGTAACAGATTGTGTGATCACGGCTGATGAAGAACAGATACCGTTACTTCCATTTACAGTATAAGTTGTGGTAACCGATGGACTAACAACAATAACTGAGGTGGTGGCTCCTGTGCTCCAGCTATAAGTATTAGCGCCGCTGGCAGTTAAACTAACAGGGGTACCGTCGCAAATTATACTCGATGCAGTAGTTGCCGTTACAACAAGTGTACTGCTATTAGTAATTGCAATTGTTGCACTTGAAGGAGCGCATACACCGTTAGAGATGGTCCACTGGAATACATTTGTTCCACCACCTAAACCTGTAACTGATGTAACCGGTGAGCCGGGAGATGTAATTGCACCCGAACCTGAAACCAATGTCCAAACTCCTGTGCCAACGATTGGTGTATTACCGCTTAGTGTAGCGCTTGTTGCACAGGTTGTTTGCGAAGGTCCCGCCGATGCAATTGTCCCTGCACCGTCTGCAATTATGGTAACTGTTGAAATAGATGAGCAAGCGCCATTTGTTATTTGCCATTGGAAAATATTTAACCCTGCAATTGCAATACCTGTAATGGCCGTATTTGGTAAAGTTGGATTCACGACAGTTCCTGTACCGGCTAATAAGGTCCAGCTACCAGTCCCAATCGAAGGTGTATTTCCATTCATAGTTACTGACGGATTGCTAATACAAATTGTTTGATTAGGTCCCGCAAGTGACGAGGTTGGTAATTGATTTACAACAACATTCACAGTTGTAGAACCTGTGCAAGATCCACTTGTACCAATAACGGTATAAGTAGCATTTACGGAGGGGGTAACTATAATACTAGAACCATTTTGAGTAGTGCTCCACGAATAAGTTGTTGCGCCTGTTGCCGTAAGTGTACTTGAACCACCGACACAGATATTTGTTGGACTGGCCATTGCGTTAATACTGATAGATGAGCCAATCGTTACACTAACGGTTTTGGTGTTGGTGCAACCTAACGAGGTTCCGGTAACCGTATAAGTAGTATTTACAGGAGGAGAAACGGTAATAACCGAGGTGGTTGCTCCCGTGCTCCATAAAAAAGTATTGGCGCCAGTAGCGGTTAATGTTGCCGTGCCCGCGGGACAAACTGTTGCATTGTTTACGGTAACCGTTGGTGTTGGATTAACTGTAACACTAATTGTATTTGAATTGTTGCAAATGCCAAATGTACCAGTAACAGTATAAACAGATGTTGTTAGAGGTGTAACCGTTTTAGTTGTGCCAGTTCCACCACCACTCCATGTATAAGATGATGCGCCGCTTGCCGTTAAAGTACTTGACTGACCTGAACATACTGCTGTTGGGTTGGCCACAACAGTTATTGTAGGTAATGGAACCACAAAAACAGTAACAGTTCTGGTATTGGTACAGCCGAAACCGTTGGATCCGACAACTGTATAATTTGTAGTTATTGCCGGGGTCACTGAAAAAGTTGCTCCAATAAAATTTCCCGGGTTCCATGTATATCCGGTAGCGCCTGTTGCATTTAAATTAGTGCCGCTTCCTATACAAACTGATGGAGAAGTTGCAGTTGCGTTAACAGTTGGATTCGGATTAACAAGTACGCTTAATGTGTTTGTTCCGCTGCAAGTTCCGCTTGAACCATTAACAGTATAAGTAGTTGCAACAGTAGGTGAAACAACAATGCTCGATCCGCTTAAAGCTCCCGGATTCCATGTATAAGTTGTTGCCCCACTTGCTGTTAAAGTTCTGGATTGACCAGCACAGGCAACTGTTGGATTAGCTGTGGCTATAATATTTAAAGAGCCGCTGGTTGTAACTGTGGAAACTACTGAAGCTTTACAACCAAATGCATTAAATCCGGTAACAGTATAATTTGTGCTTACTGCAGGTGAAACAATTATTGATGATGTGGTTGCTGTTGTGCTCCATGAATACGTATTGGCCCCACTAGCAATTAATGCAACCGTACTTGAAGGACATATTGTTGGACTATTTACTGTAACAGTTGGTATAGGGTTTACGTTTACCTGCACGGTTTTTGTTCCTGTACATCCTGAATTAGTTCCGTTCAATGTATATGTTATTGTAACGGCAGGGGTAACAGTAATTGCGGCAGTATTCGGCCCGCTGCTCCACGTATAAGTAGTAGCGCCGCTTCCGGTTAATGTTATTGATTGTCCGGGACAAACACTTGGTGTGGGTGGATTAATATTAATGTTGATAGTTCCGATAGTGATGCTTAAAGTTTGTGTTCTCTTACATGTATTAGTTCCTGATGTAATAGCAGAAACAGAATAGATAGTTGCGGTAGTTGGTGTAACAACAAACGGTGATGCCGTTGCACCCGTGTTAATTAAAGTATAAGTTGTTGCGCCTGATGGCGTAATGGTCACATTGTTACCGGCGCAAACTGTTGCGGCAGGTGTTGAGTTAATTATAAATGCAAGGCCTTGCACTACAGAAACTGTTTTTGTAACCGGAATACTTGATCCAGTGCCATTAGTTGCTACTAAAGTAATTGTATAAACTCCGGCTGTTGAGTAAGAAACAGTTGGGTTTTGTACAGTTGCTAGTGAAGGAGTTCCGCCAGTCATTGTATACGACCAGGATGTTGGAACGTTTAAAGACAGATCACCAATATTAAGTGTTGAACCCACACAAACAGGGTTTGGCGCTACACTAAAATTTGCAATTGGTACAGGTAAATTACATAAGCCATGTGTGCCTAAAAATTTTCTGTATGGACTGTTGCTCATGGCCACATGCGCACGAACGCGCTGATCTGAGGTGAACATATACATGGCAAGGTCATTTGTATAATCCATAAAATTCATAAACATTTCTCCGTTTGCGCCGTTTGGAGGCGAAGCGGCGTTACAACTGTTAGCATCAAGAGGGTATGCCGGAGATCCGCCGTTACTTGCGTTTGCTGGAGGCGTGTCGTTACAATAATCTGTGGCACACGATCCGTCACCCCCAATATGTCTTAAACCTAACCAGTGTCCGATCTCATGCGTACAGGTCCTTCCTTTATCATAAGGCGGCGCATAAGTTCCTGCGGGAAAGATAGTGCTGGAGCCAAATGATGCAGCCCAACTCCAGAAACCATCGCTTGTTGCAGTACCAACGCCTCCTGGTATGCCGCTAAGTGTGCTTAACGGTGGAAATGTAGCATATCCTAAAAGCCCGGTTGCATTTTGTCTATCGGTTACCCAAATATTTAAGTACTTACCTACATTCCAGATCGTATTTGGTTTTATATAACTATTTATAAAATTTACAAAAGTGCCTTGTGTATTGTAATTGGCTGCTGCCGGATTTTTTGAAGGGAAGGCTGTTGCCGGCAAAGAGTTATAGTTTACCCTATGAATTCCGGGCTCGGCTAAAATGTTCCCTAACGTATCTTGTGTTGCCAGACAAAAATTAATATTGCAATTCATAATAGCAATTCTTCCGCTTGCATCTTTACTTGCGGCAGATATCAAAGGGTTAGTGGCAAAATTTTGAAAGGCTGTTGCCGGATAATTTCCTACGTTCTGTCCAATGCCAGAAAAATCGTTGTCTAAAACAGTTACCTGCGATGTTAACTGCCCCTGTGCCAGGTTAGGGAAAGTGCCAACAGCTTGCCCTCCATGTATCACATGCATGATCACCGGGATACTATATCCCGCCATTACCGAAGCATTAGACATCATTTTTGCCTCTTCAGGGTGTTGTTGAAGATACTCTGTAATTAATTGTTGAAATTGTGTTTCCCATTGCTGAGAAGGCACCTGCGTTGCACAACCACGATTAGGTAATTCGCCGATACTAATTGGTGTTGTTTGTCCAACTGTTTTATTTATTTGCGCGAAACTTAGTTTACCAATTAATACAGAAAAAATTATTAGTAGTAAATGTGTTGTTTTTGTCATGCTTTCCAATTTTATTATAATAAATTAAGTGAAAAAAATTCACAAAAGCAAAAAAACACATAAACGAGTTTATTAGCATTGGATGAGATATGCCGTTAACAAAAAAGCCGTTCTCCTGATGGTTATCGGAGAACGGCTTTTTACTTGTTAAAGTATTATTATTGTTTGAGTAATGTTACATGTCCAACATAACTTTTCTTGTTATTTTCAAGATCAGTAACCACTATTTTGTAGATATAAACACCGTCCTGTGCAACACCATTGTCAGAGTTAATATCCGAACCTTTTACACTGCCATCCCAACCTTTTTTGAACTCGCTTGAAGTAAAGATCAATTCACCCCAACGATCAAAGATCTCCATTTTGTAATTATCTTCTTTGATACCATATCCATAAGGCATGAATACATCGTTACGTCCGTTCTTATCCGGCGTAAATGCATTTGGAATATAGATACCCATATCAGGCGTGATGTCGATAGTAGTAGTAGCAGTATCTTTACAACCGAATGAATTAATTGCAACCAAATATATTTGATATTGCCCAACGTTATTGTAAAGGTGATTTGGATTCATAGCTGAAGATGAGTTCGTATTAGGGTAACTATAATCACCAAAATCCCATACATATTGAACAGCCCCGGTAGATGTATTAGTGAAATTAATTGTAGGCTCTAACAAGCTTGCGCTTTGCGGTGTTGGGAAGAAACCCGCAACCGGCACAGGGTAAGCTTTTGCAACTACAGGCGCTTTAATTTCCTGCCTGCAACCATATTTATTTGTTACGGTTAATGTTAAAGAATAAGTTCCCGGATCTGCAAACATGATGGTTTGTGGATTTAATGATGGGCTTGCAGGCTCAGTTCCCCCACTAAATGTCCAAAAGAATGGATTTGGATTAGTAGTTGTTGAATCGCCAATACCCATATAAGTTACCGTTAATGGAGCACAACCTTCACTTAAAGTTGGGGTGAATCTGGCGTCTGGTAAAGGCAATACAAATACACTAAATGTTGCCGATGTGTTAGGTATAGAACAAGCATCATCAATTGTTACAGTATAAGTATTTGGATTAAGTGCAGGATTATTAGCCTGATAATTTGCTATAACCGTATTATTTGCAACTGTTGCGCTACTTCCTGTCCAGTTATAAGTATAAGGACCACCGTTACCAATACTTGTAATATTAGGGGTTAACACAACTGTTCCGGTAGCACAACTTGTATATGTTGCTCCCGTAGCAATAAGAGCAGGTCTAACATTAACGATAATAGTTTGCGGACCGAAAGAGCAACCGTTAGCGTCTACCACTGCAACTGTATACTGGGTTGTAGAAGTTAAAGTTGGTGTGGCGTTCATTCCATTAGGAGTTAAGGAATTAGTTGTAATATTGGTAGTAAGATCAGTTAATGTATAGTTGTATGGTGTTGTACCACCAGATGCCTGACAGTATATGGCAGCAATATTTCCAAAACAAATTGTTTGCGCAGGAGATACGTTTGCAACTAAAGGATTTGGCTCGCTGATATTTACACTTGTAAATGTTTTACAACCATTAAGATCAGTAACAGTTGCGGTATGAATAGCAGGCCCAAGTCCATTAATGATAGCAGTTGTTAAACCTGTAGGCATCCAGTTATATGAAAAACCACCCACGCCGCTTGCCGTTAATGTTGCACTACCATTGCTCATATTAGCGCAGCTAATGTTATTTGATACAGCGCTAACAGAAGGTAAAGCAGCGGCAGTAACATTTACCGAGGCAGTAATTACACAACCCTTACTATCGGTTGTAGTTAATACCCATTGTCCGGGAGGTAAACCTGTAGCACCAGCCGTTAACTGCGGGTTAGAAGTATTCCAGTTATAAGCATAAGCCGGAGAACCACCCGTAACACTTACACTTGCAGTACCATTTGAGTTACCACAAGTAGCCTGTGTAGTAGCAGTTGATTGTATCACTAATGCAGGAGGATCTACTAATGTGTAAACACTATTTGTTGTACAGCCCTGAGCATCAAGAACAGCTAAGCTATAAGAACCTGCCCCTAAGTTTGTAATGATAGGGTTAGCAGGTTGAACAGGTGTCCATGTAAGTGTATAGGTTGGAGACCCACCGGTAATACTTGTATTTACAATACCTGTACTAAAACTATTACAAAGATTAGGAATAACTGTGTTTGTAGTTATTAATAAAGGATTTGGCTGAGCGATGTTTACCGTTTTGGTACTTGTACAATTGTTTGCGTCTGTAACAGTACAAGAGTAAACGCCACTTTGTACACCAGTCAATACTGAGTTGGTTTGTGCTGTAGGCGACCATAAGTAAGCGTAGTTAGTTGTACCTCCCACAGCAAGCATTTGCGCCGCACCATTGAACTGGCCGCTACAAGCTACATTGGTTACAGAACCTATTGCGGTTACTAATTGTGCAGGTTGTGTAATATTAACTGTTGTACTTGCCGCACAATTGGCAGCATCGGTAACAGTAATACTATGTAAACCGTTTGGTAAGTTACTTACGTTTTGTGTGGTTTGTGCTAAGTAAGACCATAGGTAAGTTAATGTTCCAACACCACCACTGGCAGAAACCGTGGCCCCACCATTTGCTAAACCAAAACAAGTTACATTTACTGTATTAGTAACAGCAACCGTTGGTCCGGCGATATCATTAATAATAGCAATACCACTTACATTACAATTGTTAGCGTCAGTAACAGTAATAGTATAGGCGCCTTGGGTAACGTTATTTATAATTGTATTTGTAAAACTAGGGTTAGAACTCCATTGGTAAGTATATCCACCCGCACCCCCACTTGCAACACAAGATGCTGTTCCGTTTGCCTGGCCGCAATTTGTGGTTCCCGAGAAAGTATTTACTACTAACTGTGTAGGCTGGGTAAGTGTAATTGTTTTTGTGATAATACAACCGTTACCATCTGTTAATGTTACTGTATGTGTTCCCGGAGCTAGGTTATTTGTTAACTGGGTAGTTCCTAAACTTGGTTGCCATAATATATTTGGTATACCTGTACCACCAGCGTAACTCACATTACCAATACCGTTATTTAAATTAAAGCAGGTAATGTTGGTTCCGGTAATATTAGCTGTTAAGCCTGCAGGTTGATTTATAACTGCCACTGCAGTAGCTGTACAAGATTTAGTATCTGTAACAGTTACTGTATAGCTGCCCGCTATTAAGTTATTACTTGTTGCCGTTGTTTGAGAGTTGCTCCAGTTGTAAGTATAACCCGGCGTTCCACCACTTGGCGAGGCTGTAGCAAAACCATTACTTCCACCACTACAACTAACACTTCCAACAGCGCTTAAGCTAACTGTTAATAAAGGTGGTTGGGTGATATTTAAAACAGTTGTTGATGTACATGTATTTTGATCGGTTGCTAACATGGTATAAGTTCCTGCGCAAAGACCGCTCACATTTTGAGTTGTTAATGGAACAGGACCACCGGTCCAGAAGTAAGAAACAGCACCAATTGCATTTGTTACAGAACCAACAGCTAAACCATTACAAGCGTTAAAGCAGGTAGCAGCAGTGGTTGTTACACTTGATAACATTTGTGCAGGGTTTGCTAAATTCACAGTACCCTGTATAACACATCCTTTACTATCTGTTACTGTTACACCATAGTTACCTGGACCCATACCACTTGGTGTGGCTGTTGTTCCACCTGCGCCTGGTGCAGGAAGCCATGCATAAGTATATCCAGGGGTTCCACCTAACACACCTGCGTTAGCAGAACCGTTAGTAGCGTTAAAACATTTTGGATTGGTTCCTGTAACAATTAATGTTAATGAAGTTGGTTGGGTAATAGTTACACTGGCTGATGCGATACAACCTGTAGCATCGGTTAATGTTACTGTATATACGCCATTTAATAAGTTAGTTGCTGTTCCTGTATTTTGTCCGTTGCTCCAACTATAGATCGGGAAGCCCGGACCGGGTGTACCACCACTTATTGTTGTTGTGGCAATTCCATTATTACCACCAAAACAACTTGGGTTGGTAAAGCTGCTGATACCGATGGCAGGACCAGAAGCGTTAGGAACGGTTGCCGCTAAAGTATATAAACATCCGTTGGCATCTTTTACCTGAACGGTATAGGTTCCCGCGGTAACGTTAGATAATGTTTGGCCAACAAAACTGGTGCTCCATGTATAGGTATAAGGTCCTGTTCCCCCAACAGCGGTTGCAGAAGCTACACCATTTGCCTGGTTACAGTTTGCTGTTAAGGTACTTGTATTAATTGTTACTGATGTTGGTTGGGTAACGTTCACTGTTCTTGTGATCGTACAACCATTAGCATCGGTTAATTGTACACTGTATGTTCCGGCAAATAAACCTGAAACAACACTTGTTGTTCCTCCACCGGGTGACCACAAGTAATTATAACCCGGGGTACCGCCTGCTGCAATAACGCTGGCGCTTCCTGTTGCCCCACCAAAACATAAGGCTGGTGAGCTGGCAGGAACAAGGGTCAATGAGCTTGGCTGGGTCACTGTTCCAACTGTGGTTGATTTACAACCAAAGAAGTCGGTAACTGTTACCGTATAGTTGCCGGGAGCTAAAGGCCCCGTTGTTTGTAAGATAGAAGTATTACTCCATGAATAAGTTAATGGTGCTGTTACGTTACCGATCATGTTAGCTGTCAGGCTTCCGTTGGCAGCACCAAAACAAGTAACGTTACTTGTATTGGTAATTACTGCTGTTCCTCCCGGAGTGGCACTTACTGTAACAACACCTGTAACTGTACAGTTCTTCGTGTCTTTTACCGTTACTGTGTAATTTCCTGCCACAACACTGCTTGATTGGGCACTGTTACCTCCAAGTGGTAACCAGGTGTAAGTATAAATTGGAGTGCCTCCACTGGCCGCAACACTTGCCGAACCGTTTGCGCTAGAGCAATTGGCAGGTACACTTGTAAGTGTTAATGTTATAGGCAAGGGCTGAGTAACTGCAACTGTTTGACTTAATGAACAACCTAAGTTATCTATAACCGTTACGTTATAAGCACCCGCTGAGATATTAGTTGTAAATATATTGCCTGGTTGGTTGGGCCCTCCATTGATGTTGTATGAATATGGACTTGTTCCACCGCCTGCCGTTGCTGTAACGGTGCCATTATTGCCACCATTACAAGATGGCTGAACCGAACTTACTGTTAATGTTAGAGCGCTTGGCTGGCCTATGGTTGTTGTAACTGTTGTAATACAACCTAAAGCATCTTTTACATTTACAGTGTATGCTTGTGCTGTTAAATTTGTATAAACCCCAAAACCGTTAGTGATGTTACCTGGCGTTAACGTGTAACTATATCCTGGTGTTCCTCCACTGGTTGTTAAGCTAAACCCTCCGTTTGTACCGCCAAAACAACTTACATTGGTTAGTGTTGCAATTGCTGAAGCAGGGGAGCCTGTATTACCTATATTAAAGTTTACCGTTAATGTACATTGGTTCACATCTATAATAACTACATTTTTTGGGCCGGCTAGCATACCGCCCTGAATGGTACTACCAACAAATGGCCCGCCATTAAAGGAGTATTGGTATCCTGGCGCACCGCCTGTTACGTTAGTAACTGTTGCACTTCCATTTGCATTACCGCAGGCTGCAGGGGTAACTGCAATGGTGGCTGCTGTTGGGCCCGTTACCATAGGTATATTGGCTGTAATAGTAAACGTACAACCATTCACATCTTTTACTGTTATCGTCTTAGGGCCTACTGCTAAACTATTTGTTACTGATCCCGTTGTTACTCCATTAACGCTAAAAGTAAAGGGGGCTACGCCGCCTGTTACGCCTGTTATACCCAACACCCCTGTATTGCCCACACAGGCTGTAGGGGAAGTGGTAAAGGTTACGTTGGTGGGAGGGAGTGATCCTACAACAGTTATCGTTTTTGTAAACGGACAGTTATTAATATCAAGCACACCTACTGTATAAGTGCCGGGCGCTAAGCTGGTAAATGATGTTCCTGTTCCAAAAGGGCCGCCATTAATATTATATTGATACGGCGCAGATCCTCCGGTTACTGCTCCAACGTTAACAATACCTGCATTTCCGGCACATGGCGCGTTCACAGCAGTTAAACCTACATTTGTAATACCGGGTGTATTGGCCAAATTAGTTGTAAGTGAAAATGTACAACCAAAATTATTTACCATAGAAACAACATAAGATCCGGCACCTAATCCTGTTAATGTTTGAGAAGGAATAGCAACAGAGTTAACAGAAAAACCAACAACAGTTTGTCCTGCAGGTGATGTGTTATTTATTTGTATAGCTCCGTTATTTTGTGAGCAAATAGGATTTGTATTTGTTACTGTTGCTAAAGGCATTGGACTAATATTTACAGTTTGTGTGATCACTTGCACACAAGGCGCGTTGGTAACTGTATGCGAAATTGTATAAATGCCCGGTGTATTAAAAGTAACATTTGTTGGGTTTGCGGCTGTTGATGTAAGCGGAGTGGCAGCAGGACCAAAATTCCATTGGTGTGTTCCGCCCGCTAAAGCACTTGTAAAATTAAATGAGTTGCCGGTTAAACATTGTTGCGCCGGTGTTGGATCGCCCGCGCCACCCGGACCTGAGTTAGCAGTTGTAAAATTTGCATTTGATTGATTAACGGTAACAACAGCAGTTGTATTTCCTGTAACACTTCCGCAACCACCACTACCTGCAACAGAATAAGTTGTAGTTACAGTTGGTGAAACAGAAATTGTATTTCCATTTAAGTTACCCGGTTGCCATGTATAAGTATTTCCTGCAGAACCAGTAACGGTTAAGTTAACTGAGTTACCCTGGCAAATAGTTTGATTGCCTAAAGTTAAAGGGTTTGGAATTGGATTACAACTAACTTGCGCAGATCCGAAAAAGTTTAAGTTCACATTTGTAGTTACACTGCTGTAATTAGAAAAACAAACAATAAATTTTTGTCCACAGGTTACGGCCAAGCCAGGAGGGAAATCTGCCGCAGTTCCTCCGGCAGGAACTGTATTGGCAATTCCTGTACCACCGCTACACATTGAGTTCCAGTTACAACGAATAGGAGCTATGGTGCCACCTGTAATTTGCGCGCAGTTATTTGTATATGGATACATGATCCAGTCATAACAACCTGCCTGCGGATTAATAGCACCAGCACCAAAAGAAAATTCAAGTATACCTGTAGTTTGCACATTGATAATCATCCATGTACTATTTAAAGCCCCTGATAATAAACAACCAAAACCACCAACTCCTGTCAACGGAAAAGTTGCATTACTTGGATTTCCAAATGAACCTGAAGGAGGAAGGGTGCCATTGCCATTTGGGTTGATACCAAAACTTGCATTACTACAAATATTAACGGCTTGGCTGCACTGTGTTGCTGTTACCTGCGAAAAACTTGCCTTGCTAAAGCCAAGTAATAATAGTAAACTAATTGATATAATTTTTTTCATATTACCTGGTTATTTGTTTTGAGATCAATTTAAAAACATCTTCTTTTTTTATGCTGTTTTCAAGAACCTCTCCAGCACTGTTATATAAGATCGTTAGTGGAACCTGTGCAACACTCACATTATTTATGAGCTCCTTATTATTTTCGTTTTGAATCAGACTTGATCTTGCATCCAGACTGTCGCGTTTTAAAGCTACTTTATAATTCAAAACATCTTCGGCAACGCAATAGTTAAAAAAGTAAAGTCCTTTAGTACCTCCTTTTAATTTTGCTACCTGATAAATATTCTGCACTCTTTTGATCTCTTTATTAAGGTCACGGCTTTCATTATTGGCTGGTGTCCAAAACGAAACAATAATTAATTTATCATCAATATTTACTTTTGGATCTGCTAGTTTGATCAGCTGTTTTATATTTTCAAATGGAATGTTTGGATTTTGGCTCTTGGAAATAAACCAAGTAAAGGTCAAAAAAAATAAAATATAGATTTTTTTCATTTGGAGATGTTTTAAGTTACTGAAAATAAGAGATTTTAACAAAAAAAACAAGAATTTCCCTAACCCAATAATAGCATTCACTCAACAAATATCCCATTAAATGCAATATCGTATAATTTCTAAATTCTTTTAATTAATCCAGGCTCCCGGAAAATAAAAAAGCCTCTCAGAAATGAGAGGCTTTTTTAATAAGCAGGAAATCTAAAAAAAGATTAAGCTAACTTAACGTTAACAGCGTTTAAGCCTTTTTTTCCTTCTTGGATTTCAAATACTACATTGTCGTTTTCACGAATATCTTCTTTTAATCCTGATGCGTGTACAAAGATTTCTTGTCCACCGTCTTCTTTAATAAATCCAAAGCCTTTTGCTTCGTTAAAGAATTTTACTACTCCTGTTTTCATTTTGTTGTTGTTTTTTGTTTGGTTCTTACACCAAACTGGTTTATTTATTTGTTTTATTATTTCTGTATCTGATTAATTAAATGGATGAGTAGATACAACCTCAATATTTTTCTTGATTAATTTATTTATGTCTTTTAAATATGGCATTTCTTCATGTGTGCAAAACGACATTGCTACTCCCGATTCGCCGGCTCTACCTGTTCTCCCAATACGGTGAACATAAGTTTCTGCCTGCTCAGGAATTTCGTAGTTAATTACGTGTGATAATTTATCTACATCAATTCCCCTCGATGCAATATCTGTGGCTACTAATATACGAATAGTTCTGTTCTTAAAGCCTTTTAATGCTCTTTCTCTTGCACCTTGTGATTTATTTCCGTGGATTGCCTCCGCAGAAACACCCATTGCGTTAAGATCTTTGGCCACTTTATCGGCTCCACGCTTGGTACGCGTGAAAACCAGAGCATGTTCTATCTTACCGTTGCTTAAAACGTGCTTCAATAAAAGGCGTTTATTTTCTTTTTTAACATAATAAACTGTTTGGGTTACCAAAGTTGCTGTAGAAGAAACAGGCGTAACTGCCACACTAACAGGATCTTTAAGGATCGTATTAGCTAATTTCATAATATCCGGAGCTGCAGTGGCAGAGAAAAATAAAGTTTGACGTTTTGCGGGAAGTTTTGGAATGATCTTTTTAATATCATTAATAAAACCCATATCCAGCATGCGATCTGCTTCATCCAATACAAAAAATTCAATATTGTTTAGTTTTACAAATCCCTGGTTCATAAGGTCTAATAAACGGCCTGGAGTTGCTATCAACACATCTACGCCTCTTCTTAAATTATTAACCTGTGGCCCTTGCGATACGCCACCAAAAATGGTGCAATGCGAAATACCTAAATTATAACCATAAGCTGCAAAATTTTCGCTTATCTGCGAAGCAAGTTCGCGGGTTGGCGCTAATATTAACGCTTTAATTGTGCGTGGATTTTGATTTGTTTTTCTTTCTGATAATAATTGTAAAATGGGTAATGCAAATGCTGCTGTTTTACCTGTACCTGTTTGTGCGCAACCAAAAATATCTTTTCCTGCTAATATATGTGGGATGGATTGTTCCTGAATGGGGGTGGGTGTAGTATACCCTTTTTTGTCTAATGCCAGGACTAGTGGCTTAATAAGTCTTAAGTTTGAAAATGTCATTAATTGTTTTTTCGTTTATAAATTTACACGCATGACTTTTGGCCAAGCATTTTTTGTTTTGATCTAAGAAAAATGTAAAGTTGAATCGAATTGCAATTAAGGTGTTACAAACGTGATTGAGATACAATCTTCTAAAGAAGTTCCACAAATGTACACATTTTATTAACAATAACACTATTTTCTTTTGCCAAATAGCGTTAATGTAACAAATAAGCATGTTTTTAACAGAAAAAAGAAGCTCTGAAATCCTTTGACAGCAAGTAATGTAAGAAAATTAAAAATAAAACCTATTATTTTACTTTTTAATGGTCTTTAATAGCTCTTCCACTGCTTTTTCTAATTGTTGGTCACGGCCTTTTAATGCAAACTTAGGATCAAGTGTTTGTTTAATATCCGGTTCAAGGTTAGTATTCTCATAATATTTACCATTCATATCTACTACACCAACTTGTGGAATACCAAAAGTTAATTCTTTATCCTGTAAATTTTCCCACCAAACCGCAGTACCTGTGCCCGGAACAGGCATCCCTATAAGCTTACCAATGCCTAAGGTTTTGTAAATTACCGGAAACATGTGCCCGTCAGAATAATTGCCTTCGCACATTAAAACCGCTGATGGTTTTCTCCATTTATGGCCCGGCTCCTCGCCAATTTTACGTTCGCGTGGTATAAAATCCAAATATTTTTTTCCTCCTAAGAACGTAGCAAGGTCATCGTGCAACCAACCACCGGGATTAAAACGTGTATCAACAACTAAACCTTCTTTGTTTGGATATTTACCTAAAGTTTGTTCGTAAAAAGCCCTAAAACCCTCATTATCCATAGCTCTTACGTGCATAAAACCCAACTTGCCGCCTGATAGTTTTTCTGTTTCTTCCTGTCTTTTTTTGATCCAACGTTGGTATAACAACTCGCCTTGTTCTGCCAATGTAATTGGTTTAATAGTCTCATCCCAACGTTTCCCGGTTTGACTATCAAATAAACTCAATAAAATAGTTTTGTGTGCCCGCCTGTTTAGTAACTCCCAATAATTTACTTTTTTATGGTCTATCGTTACACCATCTATTTTTTCAATTACTACGCCGGCTTTTATTGGTGTTGTTGCGGTTAATAACGGACTCTTATCCATTACCTCAATTATTTTCATACCATTACCAGTAAAGCTTTCATCATAAAACACTCCTAAAGCAGCGGTCTCGTCAGGATTCTCAAATTTAGGATTGGCACGGCAACCGGTGTGCGAAGCATTTAGCTCACCTAAAAATTCACTTAACATTTCTGCAAAATCGCGGTTGTTATTTATGTATGGTAAAAATTTCTCGTATTGCTTTTTATAATAGTTCCAATCGGTTCCTTGTAAATTGCTTACATAAAATTTATTATTTACCTGACGCCAAACATGCTCAAAAAAGTACTCACGCTCTTCGGCAGTTCTTAATTCCATTTCTGCTTTAAACGAAATATCTTTTTTCTCTTTATTGGCTATAACAACTTTCACTAATTTTCCATCAGCCATTAAAAATAAATGTTTGCCGGATTTATCTATTGCTAAATTTCCTACAGAATGTGCACCCAATTTTAAGAACAATTTTGTTTCGTTGTCTTTAATATTATTTACCCAAAGATCGTAGCCTTTTTCAAACTTACATAAATAGTATAAGTGGTCGCCGTTCTCTGTCATTACTGCGTCGGCAAGATCAGAAGAGTGTATGGTTAAACGTTCTTTACGATCCCATAAACCTTCCATATCAATTTTAATATCGTTTAGTTTTGTTTCTGTTACAATGGCGGTTGCTGTTTTTAATGATTTTAATTCATTTGCTTTTTCAACTTCTTTTTTCTTTTCTTCCACTTCTTTGATCAAAGCATATTCATCGCTGCTTAATTTAAAACTTTCATAAAATTCTTTATTAAAGAACTGGCCATACACATCCGATTGAGTACCATGACTTGCATGGTTTTTCATGCCATGACGGTTAGAGAACCAGATCATCATTTTACCACCACACATCCATTTAGGATTAGAATTATCATAACCACTTTGCGAAAGATTTATCAATTTACCTTTGCCCGTTGTTTCAATTAAACCTACCTGTGATAACCAGTTATTGTCTTCTAAATAATTTACAAGTAACCATTTTCCATCGGGTGACCAATCAAACCACTGGTCTCCATCGGAATAAGAATAGTTTTTATTTGCAGGGAGAATTTCGCGAACCAATTTTGTTTTTAAATTCACAATTTTAACCGCTGTTCTGTCTTCTAAAAAAGCAACTTCATCACCACCTGGTGAATATTTGGGTTGAAACGATTCTTTTGATGACTTGATAATTGTTTCTTCTTTTAGAACAGTTGAATTGAAGAAATATGACTCTTCTTTACGCGTTAAACTTGTTTGATAAATACCCCAGATGTTATTTTTTTCTGCTGCATAAACGATCGAGCGTCCATCTGGACTAAAGTCAATAGAACGTTCCTGCTCGGGCGTATTGGTGATACGTTTAGTGGTGCCACCCTCAACAGAAGTAACAAAAACTTCACCACGTAAAATAAAAGCAACTTCTTTTCCGTTTGGCGAAACACTCATTTCAGTAGCACCGGTATTTTGTACATAATTTTTTTGTTTATTAAAACGATCGTCGGTAATAATTGTAATGGCAACCTTTTTCACTTCACCATTTTGCAGCATTGTATAGATCTCTCCATCGTAACCAAAACACAATACACCATCTTGCGACGAACTTAAAAAACGCACAGGATCTTTTTCATATTTTGTTATTTGTGTTTTATTGGAAGGATCTTTTAAATTAAATTTCCAGATGTTATACGTGCCGCTTTTTTCTGAAAGAAAAAACACGTCATCGTTCTTTTGTAAAACAGGATTACGGTCTTCGCCTTCAAAATCACTTAGTTTTGTATAGGTATCCGAATTTTTTTCGTACATCCAAATGTCACGTGTAATAGAAGAGGTATGGTGTTTGCGCCATTGGTCTTCGCCACCTTTTTTATCATGAAATAAAAATTTATTTCCACTTGCATCTAATTTCACATCTTCCATTGGCCACGAAGTAACCATACTTTCTTTTCCGCCGGTGACAGGTACAGAATATAATTCAGGTAAACGGCCGCTAGGAAAAACCACACTTGTGTTCACATCAACACGTGTTGAACCGTAATAAACCTGCGAACCATCGGGTGTAAAACAATATGGAAAATCAGGCGTAGAATAATACGTCAAACGTTTAGCATTACCGCCTTCGGCAGGCATAATAAATACATCATAATTACCAAATCTGTCTGAGGCAAACGAGATCCATTTTCCATCTGGCGACCAAACCGGCATAAAATCATGCCCTTCGCTTAAGGTCAATACTGTGGCCATGCCGCCAGCAGCATCCACTTTATAAAGATCGCCTTTAAAACTAAAAGCAATTTGTTTTCCGTCAGGTGAAATAGATGGGTAGCGCATCCACAAAGGGGTTTCAGCCTTTTGAGAAAATGCGAAGCATGTTAAGAATAACGCAGTAAAAATGAAACGATTCATAATGGAGATTTTATGATATGAAAATACTATTTTTTATCTGACAACCAAAATAAATGCGCTCACCCTAAATGGGGGATTTTTATTAGTAGATAAGTAAGCCGCATATTGCACGGATTTCACAGATTGCTCGAAATAATTTTAAATTGTTTAAACAAAAAATTTCTGTTAATCAGTGTAATCTGTGGCTTTTATTTTGTGGAGAATGTGATCATTCTCATATAAGACTCATCATTACCTGCACGGATCTTTAAAAAAATGCTGAATTTGTTCCTGAATTTATCTTCCATATTACAAAAGAAAGGCAGTTTTGGTAATTGACTTTTTATACAAATACTATAATTTGAATTTTGCGAATACGGATTAATGCCATAATAACGATCTACTGAAAAATTTAAGTTACTATGAGAAGAATATGTAAATGCAGGCAAAGTAATTCCGTTATTTTTAAACTGAGCTTTATAAAGCAGAAATGAAAAACAAAAAATAAATATTAAGAATTGTTTTTTCAGTTTACAAGTTATTTACTGTCACTTCGAGTAGCGATAGCGTATCGAGAAGTCTCTATTGTTCTCGATACGCCGCTAAAATGCGGCTACTCGAACTGACATGAATTTTATGTTTTACGACGCTCTTTCTTTATCTAGATACGATTGCACTACTTCAATAGCATTATCTATCACATCACTTAAGGCAACAATATATGTACCCGGTTTTGCTAATGAGAATGCATGTTTCAAGGCTTCTATTTCTTTAGGAACATATTCGTAAGATTTATTTGTGTCAGATTCTTTAATTCCTTCTACTAACAGATCAACAATTTCCTGCGCCTCGCGGCCACGTAAAAATTTATCCTGACGAATAATAATATGATCGAACATTTCGGCAGAAATTTTTCCCATTTTGCGAATGTCCTCGTCTCGCCTATCACCGGTTCCTGTAATGATGCCGATCTTTTTTGGAGAATCTATAGATGATAAATATTCTTTTATACCATTAAAACCGTCGGGGTTATGCGCAAAATCTATAAGTACTTTATACTCTTTAAAATCAAACACATTCATACGGCCTGGTGTTTGCGAGGCCGAAGGAATAAACGTTTCCAGGTTCGTCTTTATATCTTCAATGGTAAAACCATAAACATAAGAAGCCAATGTAGCCGCCAAAACGTTTGCTATCATAAATGATACTTTACCATTAAATGTAAGCGGCACATTTGTAACTTTACATACCCTGAATTTCCATTCGCCTTTTTTAATGGTAATAAATCCATTTTCAAGTATAGCTGCAACGCCGCCTTTTTTACAATGCTCAACAATTACTTTGTTATTTTCATTCAAACTAAAATAAGCAATATTGCAATCTGCATCTTTTGCAATACCAACACAATATTCATTATCTGCATTTAATACAGCATAACCATTACGTTTCACACTCTTAACAACAACGCCTTTAACATTGGCCATGTCTTTTAAAGTATTAATATCCGAAAGGCCCATATGATCTTCCTGTATGTTTGTTACAACAGCCACATCACATCTGCCAAAACCTAAACCCGAACGTAAGATACCGCCACGCGCTGTTTCTAACACTGCAAATTCTACTGTAGGGTCTTTTAAAATAAATTCAGCACTAACGGGTCCGGTTGTGTCGCCTTTTGTTAGCATGGAGTTTTGAACGTAAATACCATCAGAGGTTGTATAACCAACACGATAACCGTTATTTTTTACAATGTGTGCAATTAAGCGGGTAGTTGTAGTTTTACCGTTGGTGCCTGTAATTGCAATAATTGGGATCCTGCAACTTTTTCCCGGAGGATACAACATATCAATTACCGGTGCGGCTACGTTTCTTGGCAAACCCTTTGCTGGCGCTAAGTGCATTCTAAAACCCGGCGCGGCATTTACTTCTAAAACTACGCCACCAGAGGTTTCTAAAGGCTCACTTAAATTCTGCGCCATGATATCAATACCGCAAATATCCAAACCAATAACGCGCGATATGCGTTCGCAAATAAAGATGTTTGTTGGGTGCATAATATCTGTAACATCAGTAGATGTGCCACCAGTGCTTAAGTTAGCTGTACCTTTTAAATAACATTGTTCATCTTTTTTAAGAACGGTATCTAACGTGTAATTAAATTTTGCAAGTTGGTCATGCGTTTCTTTATCAATGCTAATCTCGGTCAATACATTTTCATGCCCGTAACCTCTTCTTGGATCTTTATTTTCCTGATCGATCAATTGTTTTATAGTAGATTTTCCGTCTCCAATAACATGAGCCGGCTCACGCAAAGCCGCTGCAATAAAACGGTGGTTAATTACTAAAACCCTGAAATCGTATCCCGTAATAAATTTTTCTACGATAATTTTACGTGAATATTTTTTTGCATGGTGAAAAGCTTCAATAGCTTCAGCTTCTGTTTTTACATTAATAGAAGCGCCTTTACCATGATTACCATCCAGTGGTTTAAATACTAAAGGGAATTTTACTTTTTCAATAACTTCTTTTACTTCTTCCAGTGTAGAAATGCACATACCTTTTGCAACCGGTATTGCTGCTTCTGCAAGCATGCGTTTGGTCTCATCTTTATTACTTGCAAGATCTACTGCTATAGAGCTGGTGCGGTCTGTCATGGTAGCCCTAAATCGTACCTGGTTCTTGCCATAACCTAATTGCACTAACGATTCGCCATTTAAGCGAATAAAAGGGATATCGCGGGCAACCGCCTCGTCCACAATAGAACCGGTACTTGGCCCTAAACGTTCGCGTTCTCGCATTTCGCGCATGGTTTTAATATCTGCTGTAAGATCATATTCTTTTGAAGCAATAAGCGCTTCGGCAATAGCAACAGAAACTTTGGCGGCATAAAGACCAACCTTTTCTTCCATATAAGAGAAAACCACATTATAAACACCCTCTTTGCCTGTACCGCGGGTGCGACCAAAACCGCATTCCATGCCGGCAAGCGACTGTATTTCTAAAGCTATATGTTCAATAACATGACCCATCCAGGTACCTTCTTTAACACGCTCAAAAAAACCACCGGCGTGGCTCTTAGAGCAACGGTGCGACCCCATAGTGGGAATCATTTTTTCAAGCCTCTCTAAAAAACCGGGTATTTTATTGGTGGGTGATTGTTCCAGTTCCTCGAGGTCAAGTTTCATAACGATCAGTTTTTTCCTGTAATTTGACCAGTAATTAGGGCCTCTCAGAGCTTTTGTTTCAATAATCTTCATTAATTCTAATTTAGCAATTTGTTTGAAAGTACTATTTGTTTTTTATTTAAACAATAGCGTGTTTAAAATAACATGATAAATGAAACACAATTTGGGCAATATTGTTTGATAAATAAGGTAGTTTTGTATAAATCAGAAAAATTAAATGGCGGTACCTAAAGGAAAACTAATTATAATTGGCGGTTCGGTTGATAAAGGAAGTCATTTTGTTGCACAAGCAGATTTACCGCTTAACCTTAAATTTTTTGAACGTGGGATCTTGAAAAGGATCAGCACTGAATCGGCAAAACAAAATCTATCGCGGATAGAAGTTATTACAACGGCTAGTAGTATACCGCAAGAAGTTGGCGCAGAATATGTAAAAGCTTTTCAATCATTGAACATTCAGGACGTTGCCATTTTAGATATACGTACCCGCGAAGATGCCAATGCGCCTGAGAATATTGAAAGATTAAAAAAGGCAGATGTTGTTATTTTTACTGGTGGTGACCAGTTAAAACTTACTTCCATATATGGCGGCACTGCTTTTCATCACATGCTGCTTGACCGATACGAGAATGAGAATTTTATAATTGCAGGAACTTCTGCAGGAGCCGCGGCAAGTTCTAATAATATGATCTACCAGGGAAGTAGTAGTGAAGCCTTATTAAAAGGTGAAGTAAAAATTACCGGCGGTTTAGGTTTTATAAATAATGTTATTATTGATACTCACTTTGTACAGCGTGGCCGTATTGGCCGTTTAATGTATGCCTGCGCCAGTAATCCTATTAACTTAGGAATTGGTTTGGGAGAAGATACAGGTCTACTAATAAAAGATGGCAACGATATGGAAGCCATTGGTTCTGGACTTGTTATTTTAGTGGACGGCACACATATGCGCCGTACAAATATTTTTGAAGTAGAGATGGGAGAGCCTGTATCTATTGAAAATTTAACGATTCATGTGATGTCCTTTGGAGATCATTTTGATCTTAAGACAAAGCGGCTGACCTTTCATACACGCCCGGTTAAGATAATAGAATAAAGATCAATCCTTATAAATTCCAATAAATAAATCTTCGCCTTCTTTTTTAGAAGCGCGGTACATTCCTTCTGAATTAAATGGTAATTCAATGTTCCCTTTTGCGTCCAGCGCTATCAATCCACCTTCGCCACCGATCTTAACCAGTTTATCCATTACTACAATATCGCAGGCTTTTTTTAGTGAGAGACCTTTGTACTCGATTAAACAGGAGATATCGTAAGCCACCACTGCGCGAAGAAAAAATTCGCCATGGCCTGTACACGAAATAGCACATGTTTTATTATTGGCATAAGTACCAGAACCTATTACAGGCGTATCGCCCACACGCCCGTGTTTTTTGTTCGTCATACCTCCGGTACTTGTGCCTGCAGCTAAATTTCCATGCTGGTCTATTGCAACGGCACCAACAGTACCAAATTTTTTCTCTTTATCGGTATGATCAAGGATCATTTTATCTTCTTTTTTTGCTTCTTGTAATTGATCGTAACGTTGTTGCACAAAAAAATAATCATCCGGCATAAACTCTGCATTTATTTTTTTTGCAAATTCCTGCGCGCCCAAGCCAGCCATAAATACATGTTCCGATTTTTCCATAACAGCTCTCGCAAGGCTAATTGGATTTTTAATATTCTGTACACCCGCAACTGCGCCTGCCATAAGATCCTTTCCATTCATAATAGAAGCATCCATTTCGTGTTTGCCTTCGTTTGTAAAAACCGCACCTTTGCCCGCATTAAAAAGAGGGTTATTTTCCAGCGATCGGATGGCCGCTTCAATTGCATCCATACTACGTCCGCCTTTTACTAAAAGACCTTCACCGGCAATCATTGCATCTTCCAATGCTTTTTTATAAGCCATTTCTTTTTCGGCGGTCATGCTCGAACGTAAAATAGTTCCGGCGCCTCCGTGTATTGCAAGTGCAAATTTTCTCATGTAACAAAGGTATAAAAATGTAGACGTATTTAAAGGATTTGTTAATACTATAAATCGTAGCAAAGTGTAACTACTTTATGTAGTAAATTCGTATTATAAAAAAGAAAGAATATGAAAACACCAAAAAAAATGGAAACGTATTTTAATATGATCGAGAACATTAAATACGAGAATGAACATGGCGGGGCTTATGCTTACATTCAGTTTATGGCTTATTCAAGGGAAGTTTTAAAATTGTTGCGTCCGTTAAAAAGTCTTGAAAGACAAATGGAAGCCATTGAAGGGACTAACTGGCTTTTGAATGAATACCTTGCAGTAAGATTTACTTACAGGCATAAAACCATCTTTGAGAATAAATTGAGTGAAACAAGACAGATCTTTAACTCCATAAGGGAATCATTTAAGGAAGCAGAGATAAGAACACCATATAAATATACTGTTCAACACGCTCAGGCTGCTTAATTTTTTGAGATCTACCAGTATAAAAAGACCAGATTATTTTCCGGGTCTTTATTATTGAATAACGAAGGTATAATGCCTTTCAAGGTTTTATTATTTGATTTAGCAGAATTAGTTGTTTCAACAGAAACTTTTTCTTCTTTTGTTTTTTGGACAGCTTTTGTGCCTTTTTGGTTTTGCTTCATCATCAGGAGATTGTTTTAGTATAATAAAGCTATATCATGAAAAGGCCTTTTCGATGCGGCTATTTTTCAATTATTAACATTTTGTAGGTGAAAAACTCTGCTAGGGCAAATCTTCTACATAAAAATTGGCTTCAGAAGTTATAGGCACTGCTAAAGCCTTTGATATGACACAATTCTGTTCTGCGTCTTTTGTTATAGTTTTAAATTCGTCCAATGTTAAGCCGGGAACATTACCGGTAATATTTAAATGCACACCCATTATTTTAAGATCTTCCAACGTAACAGTTGCTTCAGTATCTAATGAAACAGGTGTAATGCCTTTTTTAGCGATCATGGCACTAACCGACATAGTAAAACAACCTGCATGCGCTGCTGCTAATAATTCTTCCGGGTTGGTTCCGGAATCACCTTCAAAACGAGTTTTAAAATTATAATTTGTGTCGTTTAAAATTCCACTTTCTGAGGTTAATGTGCCTTTGCCATCTTTTAATGTGCCTTCCCAATGTGCTTTTGCTGTACGTTTCATAGTTTCTAATTAGTATTTACAGAACAACAAATTGGTTGTGTTTAAGTTTAGAAAATACAGAAAAAAACGCTTTACTAAAATAAATAAGAAAAGAAAGCAATTTATTTAGGAGCCAATAACTTTGATATTTGCTCTAGTTTTCCTTTAGAGTAAGCATCTTCTGGCTTCATTTGAAGCGCTTCTTCATAGGCAGTTTTAGCTTCATCGTAACGTTTCATTTTAAAATAACCATCCGCTTTCACAACAGCTTCTTTATGCAGATCTTTTCCAATTGGTGTTGCAATACTGTGTTTGGCTTCTTTATGACCAATTTGTCCG
This sequence comes from Bacteroidota bacterium, assembly GCA_030681615.1. Lineage (GTDB taxonomy): Bacteria > Bacteroidota > Bacteroidia > B-17B0 > Aurantibacillaceae > Aurantibacillus. The sequence goes on along the minus strand of JAUXSA010000067.1, from coordinate 27,642 downwards.
TTTGTTGTGGTTTCAGATTCTTTAGCTTTAATTTTCTCATCTTCTGCAGCTTTTTCTTTTGCAAGGCGTTCTGCTTCCGCAGCTTTATCTTTTGCCAATTGCTCTGCTTTTTCTTTTTCAGCTGCTTCTTTTTCCTTTTGCGCTTTAAGTTTTGCTTTATCCTCTGCTGCTTTTTCTAATGCGAGTTGTTCTGCCTTATCTTTTTCTATTGCTTCTTTTTCTTTTTGGGCTTTAAGCTTTGCTTTGTCTGCCGCCGCTTTTTCTTTTGCAAGTTGATCGGCTTTATCTTTTTCATTGGCTGCTTTTTCTGCAGCTAATTTATCTGCCGCGGCTTTATCTTTTGCTGCTTTGTCGGCTGCATTTTTATCAGCTGCAGCTTTTTCCGCAGCTAATTTATCGGCAACAGCTTTATCTTTCGCTGCTTTATCAGCAGCAATTTTATCTGCATTTGCTTTTTCGGCGGCTAATTTCGCATCCTCGGCAGCTTTTGCTTTTGCGGCAGCATCAGCAGCTTCTTTTTCGGCTCTTGCTTTTTCAGCAGCTATTGCATCTGCCTTTTCTTTAGCTGATTTATCTGTTAATTCTTTTTCTGCTTTGGCTTTTGCAGCTGCCTCTGCAGCTGCTTTTTCTTTGGCTGCATTTTCTGCTGCTAATTTATCGGCAGCGGCTTTTTCTGTTGCAGCATGTTTGTCTGTTAATTCTTTTTCTGCCTTTGCTTTAGCTGCTTTCTCTGCAGCTGCTTTTTCCGCAGCTTGTTTGTCTGCTAATTCTTTTTCTGCCTTTGCTTTAGCTGCTGCTTCCGTAGCAAGTTTATCAGCCGCTGCTTTCTCTGCTGCTGCTTTTTCCGCAGCTTGTTTGTCTGCTAATTCTTTTTCTGCCTTGGCTTTAGCTGCCACATCTGCTGCTTCCTTCTCTGCTTTTGCTTTAGCGGCTGCTTCCGCTGCCGCTTTTTCTTTGGCTGCGTTTTCTGCAGCAAGTTTATCGGCCGCAGCTTTCTCTGCTGCTAATTTTGCTTCTTCTGCAGCTTTTGCTTTAGCTGCTGCTTCTGCTGCCGCTTTTTCTTTGGCTGCATTTTCTGCAGCAAGTTTATCGGCCGCAGCTTTCTCTGCTACTAATTTTGCTTCCTCTGCAGCTTTTGCTTTAGCTGCTGCTTCTGCTGCTGCTTTTTCTTTGGCAGCATTTTCTGCGGCAAGTTTATCGGCAGCTGCTTTCTCTGCTGCTAATTTTGCTTCCTCCGCTGCTTTTGCTTTAGCCGCCGCATCTGCCGCCGCTTTTTCTTTAGCTGCATTCTCAGCGGCAATTTTATCAGCAGCTGCTTTTTCTGCTGCTAATTTATCCGCCGCTGCTTTTTCTGTTGCTGCTTTCTCTGCAGCTAATTTATCTGCTTCTGCTTTTTTATTAAGGTCTTCTTCTTCTTTTATAATTTTTTGGATCAGCTCCAAACGATCTTTAGGATATTTTTTTCCTGGTAATAGTGTAAGCGACTTTTCGTAATTCGATTTAGCGTTGGTCCAGTCTTGTTTTGTAAAAGCCCCGTCTGCTGCAGCAATGGCAGCATCGTATTTTTGTATTAATGCTTTTTCTGCTTCTTTAATTCGCGAAAGTACACCCAGCATTTGATCTGTATAAGAGGCATCATCCGAAAAAGCTTTTTTTGAACCGTTATATGCAATATTTAATAGTGGCTGATTTAAAGCAGAATAATCAATTCCGGGTAAGGGTTCAAACAAAGTAAACGATTCAATATTAAGGGCAGATTTAAAATTTTTAGCTGTTTTATCGGCAGGTACATCCATAGTTGAAACAGCCACTTTTTTTGTGCTTAGGCCCGGACTGCTCATTACAATCATGTAAGCACCATTTGGGGGTATGTCTAATTTAAAACGTCCGCTGCCATCAGAAGTTGTTTCTGAAACAACCGTTGAGCCTTTTAGAAGTTTGATGCTGGCGCCACCCATGCCTTTGCCTTCTTTTTCTATAGTACTGCTAAAAACAAATACCCAATCCTGAGAAAATATTTTTGTACTAAAAAATAAAAAAATAAATATGGCTTTAAAATAGTTCTTCATCATTTTTATAAAGTGGATTTTAAAAGTAAGCAAAATTGCATTTTTTTACAAAATTAATTATGAATAGTTGTTTAAAGTGAATAGGGCTGTTTTTCATTGCTTTTGTTATTTAGATGCAGAAGTTATTTTCTTTCCATAAATAGGCAACCTTTAAAATGGAGAACTCCATTGTTTTGATCTTCCAATTTTTACTCATTTTAGATTTATTAAAGTTTTGTTTTCTTTTAAAATTGCAAAAGAAACAAATTGATCATTTTTTAGGGTTTTAGTTGCCATAAAATGAAACTTTAAATAAATTAGATAGAATTCATTGATAAAATCATCTAAACAATATTAAATTGATTTAGAGGTTGAAAAGTAGGAAAGAATTAAACTTTTAATAACCCTAATAAATTTATTTTATCATATCTTTAGCAATCTATTTTATTTGTATGAAAATATTTTTACTTGCCCTTGTTTTAAGTCTTACCTCGTTCTCTGTTTTTTCGCAAAATGTTGGTATTGGTAATAATAATCCACAGTCGAAGTTACATGTTAGTGGTGCTATAAGAGCAGATACACTAATTGGTGTTGGTGTAAGGAATTTATTTGCAGCTCCAAATGGTCGCATATATGATAGTTTGGTTATGCCTTCAACTCTAAACTGGGAGATAAATGGAAATGCCAATATTGGCTTAACTAATTTTTTAGGAACTTTAAATGCTAACGACTTAATATTTAAAACAAACAATATTGAAGTAGCAAGATTTAAGGCTGCTGGAAATTTTGGTATCGGTACTGCAAATCCAAACATTTCTGCATTGGTAGAAATGGTATCTACCACTAGCGGTTTATTAATTCCCCGGATGACAACTGCTCAGCGAACCACTATTGCTGCGCCATCCAATGGTTTATTAGTATATGATATAACTATAAATTGTTTATTCTTTTATAATTCAGTTTTAGCAGCCTGGCAATCTTTATGCGCCCCGCCATTACCACCGGGTACGAATGATGTTAGCGGAACTTATCCTGCCTTAACAGTTGTAGGATTGCAAACTACACCAGTTGCCGCCGTAACACCCACTAATGGACAGATATTACAATTTAACGGAACTGCTTGGACACCTACAAGCGGAACCTTTTGGAATTTATTAGGAAATGCCGGAACAAACGCAGCGCTTAATTTTTTAGGAACGACCGATAATATAGACCTTGTTTTTAGAACCAATAATACCGAAAGGGCAAGGATACTTGCCGGTGGAAATGTGGGCATAGCAACAAACGCACCTACAGAGCGCCTTCATGTTAATGGGAACATTCAACTTGGTAATCCATTAGCTGCAACAAATGTATTAGGCGATAAATTATATTTATCAAATACATTTAACAATACAGATGATTTTTGGATGGCACGTTTTAATAGATTACCTGACGAATCTGAATGGCGTTTTAATATTACGGACGATGCTATAGCACCTGCTACAATAGATAGGATCGTATTTGGCAGAACAACTTTTCCGGGAAATGTTTGGCAGCCTTTAGTTGATATTTTAAATGACGGAAGAATGGGAGTTGGAACAACAAACCCGCGCGGAAAATTTGATGTTTTAAATGGTGATGCTTATGTAGCTGATAATGTTTTCCCACAATATGCATTTAACGTTGGGCGGTCAAATACAACTATTTTTACTGATAATATTCGTCCTTATACGGATAATGGATTTAGAATTTATGACGGAAACTCTCCATCGCATTTGCATTTAGAATCCAATACACAAGGTATTATTCAATCGTATAACAGCACTACTAGCGCTAATCCTAACGCATTAGAAATTCCGGGAACTGAAGCAATCTTATCTCTAAATCCAACCGGAGGAGGTGTTAGGGTTGGCTTACCAAATGGATTATCTACTTGTATAAATCCAGCTGTTGCAGATAACGTAATTCATAAAATGACTGTTGGATATGGTTATTTTTTAGCAGGAAATTATAATGCTGATCCACTTGGAGGACAAGCCCCCGGAACAACCTGGATAGGCGGTGTTGGCGCAATGGCTGTTGGTATGAACCGGAATGCCGGACGAAGCCACGTGGATTTTTGGAATACTTCTGACGTTACCCAGGTTGCCGCAAATACAAATGCTGACAGGGGATTTGAATTCAGAGGCTACGATAATGCCTATGCTGAACGTACGATGGCGCGTATTGACGGATTAGGACAATTTTTTAGCAACGGTACATTTGCAATAAGCGATAGACGTTTTAAAACTTCTATAACTGCATTTAATCAGCCGGTATTAGAAAAATTAATGCAGGTAAAAACTTATACCTATAACATGCACCAACCTGTTTCAAAAAATGGCGGTGCAATAGAAAAAGGCGCTGTTATTAAAGAAAATGATTTTGGTGTTTTGGTGCAGGAATTATATGAATTGTTTCCCGGTGTTGTATATAAGCCAAAAGATGATAGTAAAGAGGCCTGGTCGGTTGATTATAGCCGCTTTGGTTTATACCTGTTGCAGGGCATGAAAGAGCAACAGACGATCATTAACGAACAAAAAGCTGAAATAAAAGTTTTAAATGAGAAATATGATGAATTATTAAAGCGTATTTCGAAGCTTGAAACTAAATAATAAGATCCTTTTAATTAATATTTTAATAATGAAAAAAATAGCCTTCATAACAATTTTAATTCACTCTTGCTTTTGTATTTATTCGCAAAACGTTGGTATTGGTAACAATAACCCTCAATCTAAATTACACGTTAGTGGTGCAATACGATCTGACACTTTGATTTATACCGGCCCAGCTGTAAGACATGTGTTTTCCACCCCTAATGGCCGTATTTATGACAGCCTTGTGGTGCCTGCCGCTGCCGATTGGCTTATTAACGGGAATGCAAATATTGGCTTAACTAATTTTTTAGGAACCACAAATGCCAACGACCTTATTTTTAGAACTAATAATATAGAAGTAGCGCGTTTTACAGCTGCAAGTAGGTTTGGTATTGGAACAGCCGCTCCAGATATTTCTGCTTTGGTAGAAATGGTTTCTACTACCGGCGGTTTATTAATTCCAAGGATGACAACTGCGCAGCGTACTGCTATTGCCACACCTGCAAATGGTTTATTAGTTTACGATCTTACCATTAACTGTTTGTTTTTTTATAATGCTGCTTTAACTGCCTGGCAATCGCTTTGCGCGCCACCTTTACCACCTGGCACTAATGATGTAAGCGGAACTTACCCTGCATTAACAGTAGTTGGTTTACAAACTACACCTGTTGCAGCAGTTACTCCAACTACAGGACAAATTTTACAGTTTAACGGCACAAGCTGGACCCCTACAAATGGTACTTTTTGGAACTTGTTGGGTAACGCCGGTACAGTTCCGGCAACCAATTTTTTAGGTACTACAGATAATGTTGCACTCGTATTTAGAACAAATAATATTGAACAAGCCAGATTTGAAAATTCAGGTTTGTTTCACAATATGCAAGGCGCTTTTATAAATACTATTGGCTCTGATGGTCAAGGTGCTAATAGTAGTGCGGGAGGAGGGGCATCTTTATTTTGGAGACTTAATAATGGTGGTTATGCCGGATCGTTTTATAATCAAAGTCTTTTAGGAAATGCCAACGGTTTAATGGTTAAAATTTTAGGAACCGCGGCAAGTAATACTATTTTTGACGCATCAACCGGAGTGCAAGGAACTGCCGGAGCTCCTGTTCTTACTGCCAAAGGAAACGGATTTGTGGGAGTTGGTACAAACAACCCTCGCGGAAAATTTGATGTTTTAAATGGCGATGCTTATATAGCTGATAATGTTTTTGCCGCTGGTAACTTCGCGGTTGGACGTTCTGCTACAATTATTTTTGCAGATAACATAAAACCTTACACAGATAATAGTTTAAGAATTTACGATAATAATTCTAACTCTCATATTACATTTGATGCGAATACGAACGGTGTGATTCAATTTTATACACCAGCTGGTAGTGCGCCGCCCGCTTTAGAAAATGTTGCCAGTACAGGTGTTTTAGCAATTAATCCTTATGGTGGTTTTGTTGGCGTTGGTACAACTGCCCCACAGGCATATTTAGATGTGGTAAGTACCGCTAATGGCTTTGCAATGCCTCGTATGACAAGCGCTCAAAGAAAAGCGATCGTTGCTCCAGTGGCTGGTGTGCAGGTATACGACACAAATCTTTTGGGTTTTTATTACTGGGATGGCACTAAATGGGATTGTGCAAATAATCCTGCCGGCACAGTACAATATTTTGCTAATACAACCGCACCAAATGGTTATTTAGAATGCAATGGCGCCGCCGTTAACAGAATAACCTATGCCGAACTATTTGCAGCCATTGGTATAACATATGGCCCGGGCGACGGTGTTACAACTTTTAATTTACCCGATCTGAGAGGTGAGTTTGTAAGAGGTTTTGATAATGGTAAGGGGTCAGATCCCGGCCGCACTATAGGAACCTGGCAAAGTCCATCACCATTAATTCATGATGATACTCCTGGTGCAGCAGCTCAGGACACGGATTTTTCTATGGATAATGCAGCTACAACATTATCCGACCCATGGCCAACTGTTACTGTTGGTTCAATTCCTAATGCTTATTGGGGGCGTGGCAATGCCGCATCACCGGTTGCTAACTGGGTAGTATATGCAGGTGCGCCTGCTCAAGGTATGATCAGCGCCTCAAGGCCGCGAAATGTTGCATTAATGCCATGTATTAAATTTTAAAATGAATTCAATTATATGAAGAACTTATTTAAAATATTATTGCTCTGTACTATTTCAATTAATTTATCGTCTCAAAACGAATTTTTTAATAACGGAAGTTCAATTGCAGTGCAAAGTGGTGGTTTAATTTTTGTTCAGGGTGAGGTGATCAACACAGATAACGGGGTAAATATTGGTTTAATAAATAACTCAGGCACGATAGCATTATCCGGAGACTGGACTAATAACTCCACAACATCTGCACTTACGGCCACAACCGGAATGGTTGAATTAAACGGGGCCTTACAACTAATTACAGGAACAACAACAACAACATTTAATAATTTAACATTACTAGGCACTAATATAAAACGCTTAAATATTAATACAATTGTTGGCGGCACAACGGGTGTTTTAAATTTAACTTCAAGGACATTAGACCTGAATAGTAATACTCTATTTGTTACTAACGCTTTGCAATCTGCCATAATAAGAACAAGTGGTTATATTTTAAGTGAAACGCCGGCCGTTCCGGGATACGGAACTATCCAATGGAATCTTGGAAATAACATAGGTAATTATGAATTTCCTTTTGGCACGGCTACAGCTTCTTACATTCCATTTTATTATAATATATCGGCTGCAGGAACACAAACCGCCACAGGCAGCATTAGTGCCTCCACCTACCCAACAATTACAAGCGCAGCTATTAATAACAGGCCACTTCCAACTGGTGTTGCAGATCTAATTAATAATTGCGGTACCGAGCATGCTATAAAAATGTTGGATCGTTTTTGGGTGATCAACGCTAATAATTACAGTACATTGCCAACCGTTACCAAAAAAGTAACTTATGTGGATGATGAATGGAATACCAATGCTTCAAGCACTAATTTAATAACAGAGCCACTATTAAACACCTGGTATTATTCAACAAATGGCTGGACGCCAATTACCAGTAGTAATAACTCAATATTAAATGAACAAACAGTAACAACCAATACCAATTATGGCGTGTTTACCTTGGGCGAATACAAACAATTAAGTATTGGCCTTTTAAATGTAGACAGTGTAAAATGTTTTGGACAAAATAACGGTGTTATTCAGTTCTCAACCACACCAGGTTATGGGGTTAATTCATATAGTTGGAATTCTTTGACCTCTACCGACACAATAAAAACAAATTTAATTGCCGGTACTTATACAATTATTGCAACCGATGTTATGGGTTGTTCTGATACACTGGATAATATAAATGTTTTTGAACCCACGATCTTAACGCATAGTTTAACTGCAAACGATTATTCGTTTTGTAGAAATCAACCTTTACAACTAAATGCAATTTATGGAGGAGGTACAACACCATATGTATTAAACTGGAGTACCGGAGTTACTTATACGAATTTATTGAATAGTTCTTCTGCCATTGTATTAACACCAACTAACAGCGGTCAATACAGCACCATATTGACTGATAAAAATAATTGTTTGATACATGATACAATAACTGTCAACGTTAATCAGTTGCCTGTTGTAAATTTTGATGCAGCTATTAAATCGGGTTGTCAACCACTATTAGTAAACTTTACAAATCTTTCAGGTAATGATCCAAAAATTAGTTTCTATCAATGGGATTTTAATAATGGAAGTTCCTCTAATTCAGCATCACCAACTATTGTGTTTAATAATGCCGGAACATATAATGTTTCTTTAATTGCAACATCAGATAGCGGTTGTGTAAATTCAAACACAAAAAATAATTATATAACCGTTCATCCAAAACCAAACGCCGATTTTATTTATTCCTCAATAATGGATATAGATATAATGAACCCTAAGATCGAATTTCAAAATTCTTCTTCAGGCAACTATTCTTCTTCAGCCTGGAATTTTGGCGACGGAAGTTTCACAAATCAAACACATCCATCTCATTCGTTCTATGATGTTGGTTTTTTTAATGTAACACTTATTGTTTCTAATATTCATAATTGTGTTGATTCTGTTACTAAACAAATTGAAATTAAGGACATACCTACTATTTTTGTTCCAAATGCATTTACACCTAAAAATGGAGATGGCTTAAACGATGTGTTTGCAGTAAAAGGCATTAACTTTAATGAGTTTACTATGCTTATTTTTGATAGATGGGGAGAAAAAATTTATGAAACAAACGATCCTACCCAGGGTTGGAATGGAACCTTCAAAGGACAAGAATGTAAGATGGATACTTATATATACAAAATCTCATATAAATTTCTTTACGGAAGCCAACGTGGCGTAGCTAAAACGCTTGTTGGACATGTTACACTGTTAAATTAATTATTATATTATAGGATCCTGAAAATAACAAAAGCCTTTCCGAAATTAATCGAAAAGGCTTTTTCTGTGTTCGAGGGAGTTTTACCTTCGGCAAAGTTCCCATATAGCCCACTCCTGCGATAACAAAAAGCCCTTTCATAAAGATGAAAGGGCTTTTTTGATTCTTGAATGTGGTCATGTAGGGAGTCGAACCCCAAACCTCCTCATCCGTAGTGAGGTGCTCTATCCAGTTGAGCTACATAACCGTAAAATTCGTCTGCAAAAATATACATTTTTTTAATACCTTGCAAAGGATTTATTTAAAAGACCTATGCAAGACATAATAGAAGCCGCATGGCTGAACCGGGAACTACTAAAGGAAAAAACAACTTTAACTACCATTAACGAAGTAATTGAATTATTGGATCAAGGCACCTTGCGTGTTGCAGAGCCTTTAAAAGACGGGAACTGGCAGGTGAACGACTGGGTAAAAAAAGCTGTGATCATGTATTTTCCAACGCGTAAAATGGCCACCATGGAGGTTGGTCCCTTCGAATTTCACGATAAAATGTCTTTAAAAACTAACTATGAGCAGTTAGGAGTGCGCGTTGTGCCACCTGCTGTTGCCCGCTATGGGTCGTTCTTAGCCAGCGGAGTAATTATGATGCCAAGTTATGTAAATATTGGCGCCTATGTTGATAGCGGCACCATGGTTGATACCTGGGCTACTGTGGGTAGTTGCGCGCAAATAGGAAAAAACGTGCATTTAAGTGGCGGTGTTGGTATTGGTGGTGTGTTAGAGCCTGTGCAGGCTGCGCCGGTTATTATAGAGGATAATTGCTTTGTTGGGTCACGCTGTATTGTAGTTGAAGGTGTGAGGGTAGGTAAGGAAGCAGTGTTGGGCGCTAATGTAGTTCTTACAATGTCTACAAAAATAATTGATGTTACAGGAAACAAACCTGTTGAAACAAAAGGTTATGTTCCAGAAAGAAGCGTTGTTATTCCAGGAAGTTATACCAAGACTTTTCCTGCAGGCGACTACCAGGTGCCATGCGCCTTAATAATTGGTAAACGTAAAGAAAGCACCGATCTTAAAACTTCTTTGAACGACGCCTTGCGTGAAAATAATGTAGCAGTTTAATGATGACACTTTTAATAATATTTGTTGTTCATTTTTTAGCAGATTTTGTTTTTCAATCTTCTAAAATGGCAACAGGTAAAAGTAAAAGTTTAAAATGGTTAAGTATCCATGTTGGTGTTTACGCATCTGTTTCCCTTCTTACGTTTGCTGTTTTAGCAATTACGTATGGAAATATTCTTTTTGCTTTTTATTGGTGGAGTATAAATGTTGCATTACATTTTATAACTGATTTTTTTACTTCAAAAGTAACATCGCGATTTTGGGAAGAAAAGAATATGCGTTTCTTTTTTGTAATGATAGGTTTTGATCAATTGATACACAACATGTGTTTAGTGTCAACATTTTTCCTGTTAAAAGAAACAATTGTATTGCAGTAGATTTTTTAATCACTTAAGCACATAGGTAAAGATGAAAACTTTGTGTTCCTTATTTTTGTGTGAAATAGAAAAATGAAAACTATGTTTCTATGTGGTTTAAATTTAAAACGGGGAATTAGTGGTGCGCTTGTTCGTCCCTCGAAATGAACTGAAGATCGGCAATTAATTTTAAAACGAATTCTAATTGTTCTTCCCTGCTAAGGTCGCTATTATCAAGTATCACTGCGTCATCTGCTTGTGTTAAAGGACTTTCTTCACGACTGATATCTGCCATATCACGTTTTAATAAGCTCATCTCCACTTCTTCAATAGTAAAATACTGGCCCTTACTGCTAAACTCATCTTGTCTTCTTTTGGCACGTACATCCGGATCGGCGATCATAAATAATTTTAATTCTGCCTTCGGAAAAACATGTGTTCCAATATCGCGCCCATCCATTACCACTGCTTTCTTTTTGCCCATAACACGCTGCAACGCTACCATTTTTTCGCGTACTTCTTTGATCGCGCTCACTTTACTTACAAGACCGCTCACTTTCATTGTTCTTATCTCACGCTCCACATCCACACCATTTAAAAGCACATCCGAATTATGTGTCTTAGGATTCAGTTCAAATTCCACTTCTATTTTTGGAAGGCTTTTTATGAGGGCATTGACGTTAATTTCGTCATTATCATTTATGATCTTATTTTCCAGGGCATATAAAGTAACTGCACGGTACATAGCACCGGTATCAATATAATTATAACCGAGTTTGTGAGCCAAAGCTTTGGCTAGTGTGCTTTTTCCACAACTGCTGTATCCGTCTATAGCTATGGTTATTTTTTGCATTGCCATAAATTTACAAATTTCTTTTTTGTAAAAAAACCAACATTCTACATGAATCCGACTAATAGACTCATTTTTTTACTTTTAAAAAGTTATTAAAAAGGGTGGTTCACTTTTGCTTTTAATTTAAATTTGCCCTTTAATAAAGATACTATGAAAGCAGACGTACTTTTAGGATTACAATGGGGTGATGAAGGAAAAGGTAAAATTGTTGATGTTTTAACTCCTGATTATGATATTATTGCCCGTTTCCAGGGTGGGCCAAATGCAGGACACACCTTAGAGTTTAACGGAATTAAGCATGTGTTGCATACTATCCCCAGTGGGATATTTCATCCTACTGCTATTAATATAGTTGGTAATGGGGTTGTAATAGATCCTGTCATCTTTAAAAAAGAAATTGATGCCTTATCAAAATTAGGTGTTGATGTAAAAGCAAAATTATTGATCAGTAAACGTGCGCATTTAATTTTACCTACGCACCGTTTAATTGATGCTGCGAGCGAAGCCGCCAAAGGAAAAAATAAAATTGGTTCTACTTTAAAAGGTATTGGGCCAACTTATATGGACAAGACCGGAAGAAATGGTTTACTCATTGGAGATATTGAAACAAATGAGTTCAGAGAAAAATATAACACACTAGTTGAAAAGCACAAACAATTATTATCGTTCTATAATTTTGAATACAATTTAGCTGAGTTAGAGCCAGCGTGGTTTGAAGCCATTGAATCATTAAAAGAATTGCAGTTTGTTGAGACTGAACATTATTTAAATACTGCCATGGTTTCAGGAAAACGTGTTTTAGCAGAAGGTGCACAAGGAAGTTTATTAGACATTGATTTTGGATCGTATCCTTTTGTAACAAGTAGCAATACAATTTGCGCAGGCGCCTGTAATGGTTTAGGAATTGCACCAAATAAAATTGGTAATGTTATTGGAATTTTTAAAGCTTATTGCACACGCGTTGGCAGCGGACCTTTTCCTACAGAATTGGAAGATGAGGTTGGTGAAAAAATTCGCCAAATAGGTCGTGAGTTTGGAAGTACTACCGGAAGGCCACGCCGCACAGGTTGGTTAGACATTCCTGCTTTAAAATATGCTGTAATGGTAAATGGTGTTACTGAATTAATGATGATGAAAGCCGATATTTTAAGCGAGTTTGAAACCATTGAAGTTTGCACGCATTATAATTATAATGGACAGGTAATTGATTATCTGCCATACAACATCGACCCTAATTATCTTAAGCCAATTACAACACCTTTAAAAGGATGGAACAAAGATCTTACTGCAATTGAAAATAAGAACGATCTTCCAGAAGAATTAATGGAGTATGTGCGTTTTATTGAAAAAGCAGTTGATACTAAGATCACCATTGTATCTGTTGGTCCGGATAGGAAACAAACCATTAGAATGTAAATCTATTTTATTTTTTTACCACACCACGGGCAGTATTTAATTACAATACCTGAGGTGCCACCGTCATGGATTAGAATTCTGTACTCTGTTTTAGTTTTATTAACGTCTAAAAGCACATCTGGGCAATCATATATAGAATCATGTATGTCACATTTTTTATCAAATTGAGATGACATCATTTTACAACAAAATTTTTTTGATTTTTTTTCCATTGAAGAAATTACTTTCATAAAGTCTATTCAGCTTCTTCTTTACGATAAGCGCCCGGCGTTAATTTAAACGAACGCCAGATCATAAAAGCACCAATTAAAACAAATGGAATACTAAGTACCTGACCTTGATTTAACAGGTTATTATTCTCAAAATCAACCTGGTTCTCTTTTAAAAATTCATCAAAAAAACGTTCGGTAAAAAGTAACACGCACATTAAACCAAACATAAAACCTGGGCCAACTTTATCGCGTTTGTTTTTCCAAAGCCAGTACATTAAAATAAATAAGAAGAAACAAAAAATTGCTTCATATAATTGAGCAGGATGACGAGGTAAGTTATCTTCCTGTACAAAAATAAAGGCCCATGGTACATCGGTTACTTTTCCAATAATTTCGCTATTAATTAAATTACCTAAACGAATACACATAGCTGCTAAAGGCACAACTACTACCAAACGGTCAAATAACCAGAGCCAGTTTTCTTTTTCTTTACGGCAATATAATACCATAGCAGTTAAAATACCTAAAGCGCCACCGTGACTGGCTAAACCACCTTCATAAATTTTTAAGATGTTTAATGGATGCGATAAATAACCTTCAATAACAGCGCCATTAGCAAGCGTCTCGTCAAACCAGGGACCATAAAACAAACAATGTCCTAATCTTGCTCCTAAAACAGTTCCTAAAATTATATAAAGGGTTAATGTGTCTAATGCTTTTTCAGCACGCTTCTCGGTCTTAAAGATTCGATTCATAAAAAAGTGGCTGGCAATAAAAGCCAGTGCCCACATGAGTCCGTACCAACGCACGGGCCAATCAATACCTGGAATTGTAAAGATCTCAGGTGCGGGATTCCAATTTATGTAGGTTAAAATCATAAAGTGTAAAAATAAGAATATAAAGATGGATTAATGACAATTTTTTATTTACAGCTGATAATTGTAAATATTAAATCGCAAATCTTTGTTAATTTTGTGCCAATGATCAATGCAGCCATATTTGCGAGTGGAGAAGGTACAAATGCCGAGAATTTATTCACTTATTTTGCAAACGACCCGCGCATAAAAATAAAATTGGTAGTTACCAACCGGGATGATGCGGGGATAATTGCCCGTGCCGAAAAACACAAAAAAAATGTGCAGATAATAAGCAAGGCAGCATTAGAGAATTATACTGATAAATTTATTGAGTTCTTAAAAGTTGAAAAAATAGACCTTATTATTTTAGCTGGTTTTTTAATTAAGATCCCAGAGGCCTTTATCAAAGCGTTCCCCAACAAGATCGTTAACCTTCACCCGGCCTTACTTCCAAATTACGGTGGTAAAGGTATGTATGGAATTAATGTACATAAGGCTGTTATTGCGAATAAGGATAAAGAAAGCGGCATTACTGTTCATTTTGCGAATGAGGAATATGATAAAGGCGAAATAATCCTGCAGGCAAAATGTACAATAGATGCGAACGAAACGCCGGAGTCACTAGCAAAAAAGATCCAGGCTTTGGAGTTTGAACATTTACCAAAGGCCATCGAAAAATTTCTTTAATTTCCACTTATCATTAAATTACATTGATTTAGAAAATGTAATTTACCGTAGTTCCCTTTTTATTTTTCTAATCTATTTTTGAGATTATTTTTACAAGAAAATAGTATGAAAAAAATAATTTTACTTGGCCTTTTATTTTTCACTACACTTTTAAGTAGTCAAACTTTTCAAACAGGAACTTTAACAGTTACTTTTAATGACCCTGCAAGAACCGGAGGTTTTGGCAGTGGTGGTGGCCCTGGAAGACAGATTCAAACAGAGATCTATTATCCGGCTACAGTTGCGGGATCAAATGTAGCTGTGGCAACAGGTTCATTTCCTGTGGTTGTAATAGGACATGGCTTTGTAATGGATTGGAACAGTTACGATAATATTTACTCCGAACTTTCTAAACGTGGCTATATAGTTGCTTTGCCAAGAACCGAAGGTGGCTTTAGTCCAAGCCATTCTGAGTTTGGTTTAGATCTGGCTTTAGTTGGTAATAAAGTAATGCTTTTAAATTCTACCAACACTTTAGCGCCGATTTTTACTGGAAAGGTCATTCCAAAACTTGCATTAGCCGGGCATTCTATGGGAGGCGGCTCTTCTTTTTTAGCAGCAAAAAATAACCCAAGTGTAACCTGCTTATTTAATTTTGCAGCTGCGCAAACTAATCCGGCATCCAGTCAGGCTGCAAAACAAGTGGTTGTGCCAACATTAATTATAGGCGGTCAGAATGATTGTGTGGCGCCAGCGGCAACCAATCAAAATAAAATGTGGGATAGCACAGCTTCAACAAAAAAATTCGAGATTATTATTAAAAATTTAACGCACTGCGATTTCGGTAATGGAGGAAATTTTAACTGCACGTTTGGTCAAAATACCAGTAATTGCCCGAGTACTGTAACTAATACAACAGCATTAAAATTGTACATGAATTTTGTAAATCCTTTTTTAGATTATAATTTAAAAGGTATTTGTACAGAAGGAACCCGTTTTATGGATAGTTTGAATTTATCTCAGGTTATATTTGCTAAACAACAATTAGGTGTTCTTGGCTGTGTTCCAACAAATATCAATGAAGATGACAGGATAGGAGGCATAAATATTTATCCAAATCCAGTAACGGACAACATATATATTGATGCGGTATATGATTTTGAATTTAAAATAGATTTATTTTCTATTGTTGGTCAAAAGATTGAAGCTAAAAATAGTATTGAAGGAAATAAATTGAAAATGGAATTATCCGATCTGCCTAAAGGAATTTACATCCTTAAAATAAGTGGAAATAATAGTTTCATAACAAAACGTTTAGTAAAAGAGTAAATAATTACTTAACGCTTATCGAGATCTGTTCCTGTAAATTATCCGGATGGTAACTGCAATAAATACCATAAGTGGCAGAATCGTTAAAGGTTTGTACGAATTGATCGCCAGTCTCTATTCTTCCACTCGAAAAAGCTTTGTTAACTTCGGTAATAGAATGGTTAGCATTGTCTTTATTAATAAAGGTCAAAGTGGTTCCTTTTTTAATGTCTATAAAAGTAGGGTTAAAACGTTTGTATAATAACCAAACCTCATTATCACCCTGAGGCGTAGTGTCGTTATTTTTTTTGCACGAAAAAACAAACAACAGCGAGAGAAGAAGTATGAATGTAAGTAGTTTCATTTTAAACTTTCTATAAAGATAAAAATTAATTGCTTTGCATTTGATATAATTGAAAATAACTTTTTCTTAAAGCCAAAAGCTCTTCATGTGTTCCCATTTCAACGATCTCACCATCTTTCATGTAAAGTATCAGATCAGCATTTTTTAAACTCGAAATGCGGTGACTGACAATGATCGCCGTTTTATTTTTCATTTCCTTGTTTAAATTATTTAAGATCAATTCTTCTGTTTCGGTATCAACAGCACTTAAACAATCATCAAAGATCAACAACTGAGGTTTATTTATTAATGCGCGTGCTATTGAGATGCGTTGTTTTTGCCCGCCACTTAAAGTAACACCACGCTCACCAACAATAGTATCATAATTGGCCGGAAAGGTCATAATGTTATCATGCACCTGCGCTTGTTTTGCCGCATCTTCAATTTTTGTTTTGCCTGTGTTCTTATCAGAGCTGCCAAATAAAATATTGTTAGAGATGGTATCGCTAAATAAAAAAACTTCCTGCGGCACAACGCCCATGTTCTTTCTTAATAAATGTAAATTGTGTTGTTTAATGTTCTTACCATCTATTAATATCTCGCCCTTTGTAACATCATACTGACGGGTAATTAAATTCAGGATACTCGATTTTCCGCTTCCTACTTTACCTGTTATGCCAAGGACTTGCCCTTGTTTTAATTTAAAAGAAATATTTTTTATGGCCTGTATATTATTTTCAGGGTAAATAAAATCTACATTTCTAAATTCTATCTCGCCATTAATTAAATAAGTATTACTGTTTGAATTTGTAATAGAAGGTTTTGTATCTAAAAATTCGTTTATTCGTTCCTGCGACGCCGCAGCACGCTGTATCAACGATGTTACCCACCCTAAAGAAGCGAAGGGCCAGGTTAATTTATAAACGTACAATATAAACTCTGTAATATTGCCCGGTTCTATTTTACCCTGAATGGTTAATTTGCCGCCGTACCAAACAGTTAATAAAACACTCAGGCCCACCATTAATACCATTGCGGGACCAAAGTATGATTCGATAGTTGTTAATTTTAAAGCAGTTTTTTTATAGAGCTCATTTTTTTCCTGCATTTTTTCAACAAAAAATGTTTCTCTTGCGTAAGCTTTAATTACCCTTATAGCGCTAAAAGTTTCCTGGGCCTGTGTGGTTAAGTTCCCTAGTTCTTTTTGCACTTTCCCGCTTTGTTTATTTATCATATCCGAAACGCGATAGATAAGGTAAGAGAGTAGTGGTAATGGTAAAAAAACGATCAGCGTTAACTTCACATTTACGCTTAGCATAAAAATTAAAACAGTAATAGTTGTAACAATAGTATTAGCAAGATACATAATGGCCGGACCGCTGTACATGCGCACTTTTCCAACGTCCTCGCTTATTCTGTTCATCAGGTCGCCGGTAGTATTTTGTTTAAAGAAACTGGCATCCAAAATCTGGTAATGATTATAGATCTCATTCTTTTGATCGTATTCAATATGTCGACTCATAACAATAATTGTTTGGCGCATTAAGAATAAAAATAAACCACTTGTAAGCGCAAGAACAATTATGGTGAAACCATAACCTAAAAAAACACCGGTTTGGTCTGTTTGATTGTTTTTAAATACCTCAATTATTTTATTGGTACCATTTCTAACAATAACCCCCTGGTAAGTACTAAATATAGTTGAGAGCGAAACAAATAAAAGACCACACAAAAAGTGCCATTTGTATTTAAGAAAATAGGCATTTATTACCTTCAGGTGTTTCACGGGTACAAAGTTAATTTTAATATTATTCCTAATACAATAAATACGGTTTTCTTTTGTTTGGAATACCAAAAAATACCCTAACTTTGCCACACTTCAACAAAAAACCCCATGGAAGTCACAACTTTAAAAAACACCGATCTATCTAAAGATCCGGTTATTGGCCAAATGAGCCTTCATAATCATGAACAAATTTTATTTTGTAATGATAATGCAACCGGTTTAAAAGCAATTATAGCAATTCATAATACCGTACTTGGACCATCTTTAGGTGGAACGCGTATGTGGAATTATGCTAACGAAATGGAAGCCTTGCATGATGTGTTACGCCTGTCGCGTGGCATGACCTACAAGTCATCGGTTGCAGGTTTAAATCTTGGTGGCGGAAAAGCGGTGATAATTGGCGATTCTAAAAAAATTAAAAGCGAAGCTTTACTGCGTCGTTTTGGAAAATTTGTAGATAGCCTTGGTGGTAAATATATTACTGCCGAAGATGTGGCCATGACCAGCCGCGATATGGAGATCATTAAAATGGAAACTGATTACGTAAGCGGTTTACCCGAAAATATGGGTGGTAGCGGCGACCCTAGTCCCGTTACTGCATATGGTGTTTATGTAAGCATGAAAGCCAGTGCCAAAGAAGTTTGGGGTAACGATAGCTTAAGCGGTAAAAAAGTTTTAGTACAAGGTATTGGCCATGTTGGCGAAGTATTGGTTGATCATTTGACTAAAGAAGGCGCGAAGGTTTATATTAATGATATTAGCCAGGAGCGTTTAAAAGCTGTGGCCGATAAATACAAAGCTGAAGTTGTTACGGCTGATAAAATGTTTGATCTGGATATTGATGTTTACGCACCTTGCGCATTGGGGGCAACTGTAAACGATGATACATTGAATAAATTAAAATGTAAGATAATTTGCGGTGCTGCAAACAATCAGTTAGCAGATGAAAATGTTCACGGAGCATTAGTAGCAAAAAAAGGAATTTTATATGCTCCCGATTTTGTGGTTAATGCCGGTGGTATTATTAATGTGTATTACGAATTAGAAGGTTATAACAGGGAGAGAGCCCTTGCGCATGCCGAAAAAATTTATGATACAACATTTAATTTATTTCAGTTAGCTAAAAAAGAAAATATTTTAACTTACCAGGCTGCAAATAAATTAGGCGAACAACGTATTGAAGCAATTGCAAGAATTAACGCAGTATTGTAATTTTAAATAACCTTGCTGACTAGCAACTAACGACTATTATCTAACGACTAAAAAAAATGTTAAACAGAAGGTTTTTAAGAATAAAAGTAATGCAATCTCTGTACTCGTTCTTTCAACATGAAAAAGCGGATATGGCTCAATTCGAGAAAGAAATGTTCAAGAGCCTTGACAAGATCTTCGAATTATACCTTTCTATTTTAGGCCTTGTTAGCGATATTCATCATGTGGCATTGGTAATGATGGATGAGAATAAAAACAAACGCATTCCAAATTCTGCTGATCTTGACCCTAATTTAAAATTCGTAAAAAATTCTTTACTTATTGGTATCTCCGAAAACAAAGAATTAAAACAACTTCTCGAGAAACGGAAAATTTCGTGGCAAAACGATTTTGATGTTGTGCGTAAATTATTTGTAGAGATAAGGAATGGCGAATCGTATAAAGCTTACATGGCATCTACTTCTTCAACAACTGTAGAGGACAGGGATTTTGTGATCTCGATGATAACAGAACATTTAAGTGAGAATGAAGTATTGATATCTTTATTTGAAGAAAAAAATATGCACTGGGCTGATGACACTTTTGTAGCATTTAATTCTGTGATCAGGAATTTTGAAGATTTTAACGGTGAGTTTAAATTAAGTCCGCTTTTAAAAGACGAAACTGATGACATGGAGTTTATGAGTCTGTTATTTAAAAAAACAATTATTTATCGTCAGAGTTTCGAAGAATTAATTGGGCGCCATACACAAAACTGGGAAGTAGAACGTATTGCCAATATGGATATGCTGTTAATGCAAATGGCTTTGGCCGAGATCATGCACATACCAAATGTGCCGGTAAAAGCATCGTTAAATGAATACATTGATATTAGTAAAGAATACAGTACACCCAACTCTAAAGTATTTGTAAATGGTGTACTTGATAAAATTATTGCCGAATTAAAACGCGATAATAAGATCTCTAAAACGGGTAGAGGATTAAAAGAGAATTAATTTTTTTCAGCTCTCAAAAACCTCATTTTTCCACTCATATCTTTTATGAGCTCTACTTTAACAAATTGTTTGCTTGCATTGGCGTAGTCTAAAACATTTTGAGCAGTTAACGGATTTAATTCAAAATACAATTTTCCTTTTGCATTTAATTTGTGTTGACAAAGATCGATGATCTTTTTGTAGAAGATAATATCATCTTGTTCATTAACAAATAACGCCAAATGTGGTTCGTTATTAATTACGTGCTCACTTAAAGAATTTTTTTCGTCTGCTTTAATATAAGGGGGATTGCTGATGATCACATCAAAGGTAGTTTCAATTTTTTTTGAAGATTCCTGTTCATTCAAAATATCTACTTCAATAAAATGGACCTCTGTTTTATTTAGTTCGACATTTTTTTTAGCTACTTCTAAAGCTGAAGGGCTTATATCGCAACCCGAAACGTTACTGTTCTTTAAATTATTTTTTATAGCTATTGGAATACAGCCGCTGCCTGTTCCAATATCTAAAAATGAGCCGGCTGTTGGGTTTTCCTTTAAAATAAGACCCACCAATTCTTCGGTTTCAGGCCGTGGAATTAAAACATGTTGGTTGACGTAGAATTTTAAATTGTAGAACCAGGCTTCTTTTAAAATATATTGTATTGGCACATTCTTTTTTAACTCCTTGCAACAAAAGTATAATTTCAAAAGATCGCTTTGGTTTAGGTTTTCTTTTTTTTTACTTACAACATCTGCTTTTGAAAAACCTAAATAATGCTCCAACGCCAAATTAAGAATAGCATCAATTTCAGAAAGTTCATAAATAGAGTTTAACTCAGAATGATAAAAACCAATAAGGTGGGCAAGGGAATTAGAGGCGATACGCATTTTAATTAGCTTTAACTACTTTAAAAGCCATGTTTTCGTTTGCTGTTATTATTCTTACAAATAATAAACCTGTGGTTTTTTCGGTTAATTGATCTGAAGATAATTTATACGAATTGCTATCTACAACATCTTCATAAATTAATTTACCATCAATACTGTAAACATAGATCTGACCAATTAAATTCCTCTCAAAATTAAAAGTAATGTTATCTGAAAACGGATTTGGAAAATACTTTACATTGTTGGTTATTACATGGTTTTTTATGTCTGTGATAATACAAGTCATTGCTGCATGTCCATCTAATTTTCCATAACCCCATTTATAATTTGGTAAAGCAGCGCCGGTATAAGTGTCCTGGTAGGCACAATTTGTAATGGCATTTTTAACCTGTATGCTTGTAGCGGTTGGATATTTTTGCAAGAACAATGCAGCCAAACCACTAACAACCGGCGCCGCCGCCGAGGTGCCACCGCCCTGCACATGAAAACTGCCTTGTGCTACAACCTGCGGCGCGTTAGTAATTAAATTTGTTTGCATACCCAAAGCCATGGCACTAAAAACGCCGGCACCGGTTGCTGAGATATCGGGTTTTTGTTTATTATCGCGCGTAGGCCCCCAACTACTACTGGCCGCTAAGGTATTTACATTCTCGCCAGGGTTTAACGCAGCCCAACTTTGTGTCACATTGTTCACATCGTAATACTGGTTTACATTTACGTAATTGGCAACCGTAGTCACATCATCCAAACATTGAAAACTTGAAACCATGGTACTATTAAAATTTGGCATGGCGTATTTTGTTATCCAGGGGTATGATGTTGAAGAAGGCAAACCGGTAGAAATAAAATCAAAGTTCCAGGCATCGTGCAAACCAACACCTTTACTTTCTATACGCCATTTTAAATTTAAAGTGTCTGCCGTAATTTGTAAATAAAGTTCATACACCCCATCAGGATTAATACTTGCAGATGTCTTTACAATTCCAATACGATTACCATTAAATTTTAATGTATCGCTTTGAATAGAGGTTAAGCCATAATTGTAACTTTTGAAACCTATTCTTCCAAGGTTAAAATTATTATTTCTGTTGGCACCAACACTAATTTGTATATTTTTAATATCGTTTGTATCAGCGTAACACCAGTAATCTAAAATAGCGGTAGTTTTTTTTATCCATGTAAAACTTGTATCGTTTAAAGGTGGCTGTGTTTTTACGTGGAATTTTACATTTCCTGCATTGCCCGCAGATGCTACCATAACACGACCGGGAATATTATGAACCATGTTATAAATTAATTTTGCTTCAAGGTCGGTTCCATCATGACTGCCATAATAATTTCCAACACTCGCGTTAATTACACAAGGTTTCCCAAGCAATGTTGCTTTACTAAAAATATATTGTACAGCATCTGCAATGGTTGAGCCGCTGGCATTAAAGTCTAAAGCAACTACAACTATATCCGCCTTCGAAGCAATACCTTCGTGTGTGCCATTAGCTAAACCATTACCGGTAGCTATCCCACACACATGTGTGCCATGGCCATAATGAGGCAGATCGTTATGCGTACATTGGTTGGCGTTTATTTGTGCGTCTGTCCACTCAATACCATAATTATATGGTTGAGGAATAGTTGAGCCTGTAATTTGCACCTGGTCCCACAAAAATTTTATGCGTGTATTTCCTAAAGCATCTTTAAAATCGGGATGTGTAAAATCGGTGCCGGTATCAATTATTCCAACTACAATACCGGTTCCATCGTAAGCCATTGTTAGAGGAGCTTGTCCAAGTTTTACAGGTTTTATCTTGTTCTTAATAACCATTGTATCGTTGGTAGTTTGTTTGCCGGGTTCAATAAATTCGGCATAAGAAATAATTTTATTTTCTATAAGATTTGAGAGAACAGATAAGTTACAAGAGATGGAAGCAATATTGCCTGAAGAGTATTTGAATTTATAATTGAATTCTTTTTGCGATGAGATAAGTTTAGAAATATCGCCTTGTACTAAAATGTTGTGTTGAATAAAATTATCGCCCGCATTAAGTTTGATTTTTAATGCGTTGTTAAAGTTTGTATTTTGAGAAAATAAAAAGGATCGAACAAAAAATAAGACAAATAAAAATTTAAGTTTCATTTTACAGGTTATTTCGATTAAAATTAATGAAAAAACCCGACATTTGTGTATCATGAGAGGTAATTTATTAGCATTATTGTTTTGTACACTTTTAAAAAGTTTTTTAATTGGGCAAACAGATAGTGTTATAGTGCCGGCCGATCTGAGTATTGCAGATGCTGTTTATATTAGTTATTACGATTTCAGGCATAATAAAGCTATTTTAAAAGAGCAAATCGCGTCTACTTTAGATAAAGAACAGTTGGATTTTGTAGGTAAATCACTTGATAAAGAAATTTTTAGTTATTCTGACGGTCAAAAAACAAATGAGGTAAAATCCAATACAGTATGGGGCTTTGTTCAAAACAAAACATTGTACATTAATTATAAAGGTAGTTTTTATCGGGTACCTGTTTTTGGGTCTGTTTGTTATTTAGTTGCTACTGTAGAAATAGTTGGCGCAGGTTTTTATGACCCTATGTTTGGTTATGGATCGGGTAGGAGACAGGAGGTAAGAGAGTTTTTAATTAATTTTTACGACGGCGTTATCACCGAATTTAAGATGGACGAAGCTGAATTATTATTAAGCAGGGATAAATTAATATACGCGGAGTTTAAAAAACTGAACCGAAGAAAACAAAAAGAACAAATTTTCAGATATATTAGAAAATACAATGAGGCGCATCCGATCCATTTTCTAAAATAAACATAATTAACATTTAGATAAATGTTAATTTTAATTTTGTCGAAAATTTATGAAATTTCTTCAAATTTGTTAAACAAATAGTTTATTAATTGGTTAACTTTGCGGTAATATAGTTCTTCTATTTATTGAATCGTCCTTAATATTTATTAAACAAAGAAAAAATGACAAAATTTTACAGATCAATTTTAGGCTTATCGTTACTTTTTGCGGGAGTAAAAAGTAATGCACAGGTATCTGCCTATAGCTTTTCGCAGTTAAGCGGGGCTTACAACGCTATTCCAATTAGCGGACCAACAACTACAGCAATTGCTATTGGTAATCAGGATGATAATGTTTATACAAACATTCCAATTGGATTTAATTTTAATTTTAACGGATCTTCTTATACTTCTATAGATCTTTGTGTTAATGGTTGGATAAGTATGGGATCACCAACACCACCATTTAACTCTTATAATCCTATTAGTGCGGCTGGCCAACCTACAAATGTGATCGCTTTTTGGGCCCGCGATCTTCAAATGGGTCCAGGCCAAACGTGTACTGTTACTTCTGGTAGTAACATTATTCCTTTAGCTTATCCGGCAGCTGCTGCCAACAACTTTGCGGTTGGAGATACTGTTTCGGGTACAGGTATTCCATTAAATGCAACAGTTTCTGCTATTTCTGCAGGAAATCTGATCATTTCATCCCCTGCTACAGCAAATGGTAATCTTGTTATACCAAGAGGATCTATTTCATACCAGGTTTCAGGAGTTGCTCCTAACCAGGTATTTACTGTGCAATGGAGAAGAACAGGAAGATATTGGAATCAATCTACAGGTGTAGATGATTATTATAATGTACAAATTAAATTATATCAAACAACTGACATAGTTGAAATTGTGTATGGTAATTGTGGTACGAATAATGCTTTTTTAAGTACAGGTGAAATCGGCTTAAAAGGTTTAACGAATGCTGATTTTAATAATCGTGCGATCGCTAATACAGGTTCTTACGCTGCTTCAACAGCAGGTCCTGTAAACTCTGCTACAGCTGCTTTTGGTGCAACCACTACGCCATCTAGCGGTCAGATCTATCGTTGGACACCACCACTTGCTTGTACTGGTGCGCCAAGTGCAGGTGTTGTTAGTCCATCACAAAGTATTTGTCCAAATACAACTGCGGTTGTTTCAAATACAAGTTCAAATTCATTTACAGGTATTACATACCAATGGATGCAAGCTCCGGCAGCAGTGGGTCCATGGACTAACGTATCTACAGGTTCGGGATTTAATACACAGGTTTTAACTACAACATCATTAACATCTTTAACTTTTTACCAATTAGTAATTACATGTACTAACTCTGCACAAAGCGTTACTACAGCTGTTACATCTGTAAATCCAAATAACCCTGTTACTCTTTGTTATTGTAATACAAGTTTAGGTGGTAGTGGTTGTACAGGTGATAATATTACTAATGTATCTATATTAGGTACACCGTTAAATAATAATTCAACATGTAACTCAAATGCTATTAACGGTACTTATACTCAATTCCCTCCGGGCCCTTCAACAACGGCTACTTTAAACATAGGGATCACCTATTCTATTAGTGTAAATACTACTGCCAGTAATATCGAATCGGTTTGGATAGATTATAACCAAAGCGGAACCTTTGATGTTAGTGAGCATACACAAATTACACTTTCATCTACGGCTAACGTACCAACCATTGCAACATTTACTGTTCCTGGATCTGCATTACTTGGTCAAACCGGTATGCGTGTACGTACCAGAGGCACAGGTAATCCAAATGGCCCAACAGATCCTTGTACTAATTTTGGATCTGGAGAAACTGAAGATTATATTGTAACTATTGGTGCAGCAACAGCATGTTCTGGTACGCCAGGCGCTAACTCTGCAGTTGCAAGTATGACAACGGTTTGTCCTAACGGAACAGTAACATTAGGTTTAGCTACTTCTTATACTGTTGGAGGTTTAGCTTACCAATGGAGCAGTGCTTCAGCTTTAGCTGGTCCTTATACTCCAATTAGTGGTGCTACTTCAGCTATTTATACAGCTACGAACGTTGCTTCTACAACTTTTTACCAAGTTGTAATTACGTGTACTAATGGTCCTGCCAGTACAACTGCTACTCCTGTTCAGGTAGTAGTGAGTGGTAACCCTTGCCAATGCTCAGGTTATTGCTTAACCTCTGCACCAAGTCAAACTGCTGATGATGAAATTTTTAATGTAACAATTGGTACATTAAATAATACTTCAAACTGTAGTCAAACAGGTAGTGCTCCAACTTCTACATTAAGTAAATATTCAAATTATACCGGAATAGTAGGTGCGCCAAATCTTATCGCGGGTTCAAATTATACCTTAGACGTAACTGTTGGACAGTGTAATTTAAATGCATATTCTGGTGGTGTTACTGTTTATATGGATTTTAATAATAATGGTCAGTTCACCGATCCGGGCGAGCAAGTTTATGCGTCTGCAAGTACGTTATGGGCAGTAGTAGGAACTTTAAATAGTACTGTTATCACTATTCCTCCAACTGCTAACCCTGGTATCACTCGCATGAGAGTAATTGCAGCAGAATCTGTTATAGGTGCTGCGCCTTGTGCTTCTTATGGTTATGGTGAAACTGAAGATTATTGTATAAACATTGTTGCTGCCGCTGCTTGTTCGGGTGCTCCTGGAGCTAACACTTCAGTTGCTACAACAACAAACGTTTGCCCTAATGCTTCTACTAATTTAGGTTTAGCAACTTCTTATACTGTTGGTGGATTAACTTACCAATGGTTCTCTGCACCGGCTCTTTCAGGTCCTTACACACCTGTTTCAGGCGCAACATCAAGTGCTTATACAGCAACTAATATTGCAACCACAACATTCTACCAATGTGTTATTACTTGTACAAATGGTCCTGCAAGCACAACTGCTACACCTGTTCAGATAATGGTTGGCGGCAGTCCTTGTCAGTGTGGTGGATATTGCTTAACATCTGCTGCAAGTTCGACCGCTGATGACGAAATTTTTAATGTAACAATTGGCACATTAAATAATACTTCAAACTGTAGTCAAACTGGTAGTGCTCCAACATCTACATTAAGTATGTATTCAAATTACACAGGAATAGTAGCTGCTCCAAATCTTGGACAAAATAATACTTATACGCTTGACGTAACTGTTGGACAATGTGGTTCAAACGCTTATTCGGGTGGTGTTACAGTTTATATGGACTTTAATCAAAATGGATCATTCGCTGATCCGGGAGAACAGGTTTATGCTTCAGCGAGTACTTTATGGGCTGTTGTTGGAACTTTAAACAGTACAGTAATTACAATTCCTGCCAGCGCATCTTTAGGTATAACACGTATGAGAGTTATTGCTGAAGAAGGTAATACAGGTACAGGCGAATGTGCTGGTTATACATGGGGTGAAACTGAAGATTATTGCATTAACATTACAGGTGGTTGTGCAACACCAACTGTAGTTCTTTCTGCATCTCAAACAACTATTTGTAGCGGCGCTTCTGTTAATTTAACTGCATCTGGTGCTACTACATATACATGGAATACAGCTGCAACTACAAGTTCTATTTCAGTTACTCCATCTGTAACTACATCTTATACTGTAACTGGTGAAAACACACCGGGCTGCCCTGATACTAAAACTATTAGTATAACTGTGAACCCAGCACCAACTCTTTCTGTTTCTGCTGCCCCTTCAT
>JAUXSA010000046.1 GCA_030681615.1 Bacteroidota bacterium | reverse complement strand
AAGCAGGTATGTATTATCAATCAGCTGCTTTAATTGCATCTACCGCCAATACACTTATTGAAAGTGGTACCAAATCGTACACTGCAAATCAGATCAGTGATGGCATTGATTTTTTTGGTTCTTTTTTGGAATTGGAAGTGGGTCAGGATTTTGCAATTGTAACTTTATATTCTTTAAATAAATATCTTGATGAGAGTTTAAAATTTATTGAGGAAGTAATAAAATCTCCCATTTTTCCTGCTGATGAATTTAAGATCCACCTCGCCAATAAAAAACAAAAGCATCTTATCAATTCACAAAAAGTGGATATATTAGCACGTAGAAAATTTACAGAATTATTATTCGGCAAAGAACATCCCTACGGTGTGCAGGTAAAGGAAAATGATTTTGAGCGGATTACTTTAGAGGACATCAAAACATTCTTTAATGATCATTACCACTCCGGTAACTGTGCCATCATTGCTTCAGGCCATCTTCCCGGTGATATTATCAACACCTTAAATACTTTTTTTGGAAATAATAACTGGGGAAATACAACAAAGATCAATACAAAAACTGTTGCCATTGAAACAACCAAACAACAAAAACATTTTATTGAAAGACCCGATGCAATTCAATCTGCCGTTAAGGTTGGAAGATTATTATTTAACAAAACAGATCCCGATTATTTTAAGTTCCAGGTATTAAATACCATTTTAGGAGGTTATTTTGGTTCACGTTTAATGGCAAATATCCGCGAGGATAAAGGCTACACTTACGGTATTGGCAGCGGACTGGCTTCGTTTGTGAATGGAGGTTATTTTGCCATCTCTACCGAAGTTGGCGCTGATGTTACCAAACAAACATTGGAAGAGATCTATAAAGAGTTAGCTCTTTTACGTAAAGATCTTGTTAAAGACAATGAACTGGAAACAGTAAGAAATTACATTCTTGGACATTTTTTAAGAAGTGTTGATGGTCCGTTTTCTTTAGCCGATAAATTTAAAGGCATTTGGGAATTTGGTTTGGATTACTCTTATTTTGACAATTATTTTAAAGCCGTAAAAACGGTAACGCCAAAGGAATTACGCGACCTGGCCAACAAATACCTTAAAGAAGAAGACCTTATTGAGTGTGTGGTAGGCAAAAT
Source organism: Bacteroidota bacterium (assembly GCA_030681615.1). Lineage (GTDB taxonomy): Bacteria > Bacteroidota > Bacteroidia > B-17B0 > Aurantibacillaceae > Aurantibacillus. Next base: position 2,013 of record JAUXSA010000046.1, on the reverse strand, counting down.
GTAGCCAAATGGACTAAAACCGTTATTAAACTTAATTTTTTATTCTTATTTTTGAACCTATTACAATTAAAGCTATGAGAGTTATTGAATTTAGAGAAGCCTTAAGGGAAGCCATGTCGGAAGAAATGCGACGTGATGACAAAATATTTTTAATGGGCGAAGAAGTTGCCGAATATAACGGTGCTTATAAAGTTAGTAAAGGCATGTTAGCTGAATTTGGTGCGAAACGTGTTATTGATACACCCATTGCTGAGCTTGGTTTTGCGGGCATAGCGGTTGGTGCAGCCTCTAACGGTTTACGTCCTATAGTAGAGTTTATGACCTTTAACTTTAGCCTCGTAGCTATTGATCAAATTATAAATAGCGCCGCTAAAATGTACAGCATGAGTGGTGGTCAGTATAATGTACCTATTGTTTTCCGTGGACCAACTGCCAGCGCAGGTATGTTAAGTTCGCAGCACTCGCAAGCCTTCGAAAATTGGTTCGCCAACTGTCCGGGTTTAAAAGTTGTTGTACCTAGTAATCCATACGACGCAAAAGGTTTATTAAAAAGTGCCATTCGCAATAACGATCCTGTAATTTTTATGGAGAGTGAGCAAATGTATGGCGATAAAGCAGAAGTGCCAGAAGAAGAATATACCATTCCAATTGGCCTGGCTGATATTAAGCGCGAAGGAACCGATGTTACCATTGTTTCATTTGGAAAAATTATTAAAGTAGCTTATGCAGCTGCAAAAGAATTAGAAGCCGAAGGAATAAGTGTTGAGATAATTGATCTTAGAACAGTAAGGCCAATTGATTATGAAACCGTAATTAACTCAGTTAAAAAAACAAACCGTTTGGTTGTTCTAGAGGAAGCATGGCCATTGGCAAGTATCTCAACCGAAATTGCTTTTAAAGTGCAAAAAGATGCGTTTGATTATTTAGATGCACCAATTTTAAGAATTACAACTGCAGATACACCTTTACCGTATGCACCAACTTTAATTGAAGCAAGTTTACCAAACGTTGCAAGAGTTATTAAAGCGGTTAAGGAAGTTATGTACGTTAATAAATAAATTACGATGCAATACCGTTTGCCAGTAGTTAAGCCCTCAAACCCAAAATGGATAGAGAAGGTAATGGCAAATTTTTCTTTTTTTCTTCAGGATCATGCCGGTTGTGAGCGCAAAGCTTCAGCATCTGCCATGAGCCTTGTTGCCAAATATCCAAATAGAGTAGAGATCATTCCTGAATTAATAGATACAGCGCTTGAAGAGATGGAACACTTCAGGGATGTATACAAACTATTGCAAGCCCAGGGAATTCAATTACAACATGAGATAACAGAAGATCTTTATGTAAAAGAACTTTTAAAACTTTGCCGTACTGGGCGTGATGAGCATTTTATGGACCGTTTGCTTTTAGTTTCTGTAATTGAGAATAGGGCGGCAGAGCGTTTTAAATTGATATACGAACATTTACCTGAAGGCGATCTCAAAAAATTCTATCATCAATTATGGGCCAGCGAAGCAAAGCACGGTGATCTTTTTGTGAAAATGGCTTTAAACTATTTTGATGAAGAATCCGTATATAAAAGACTACACGAATTAAATAATGCCGAAGGCGAAATTTTAGATGCTATGCCAATTACAGGAAAGCTTCATTAGTATATGCAAATAGCTTTAATTACAGATGGAATTTGGCCTTATGTTTTAGGCGGTATGCAAAAGCATTCGTATTACCTTTGTAAATATTTAGCGCAAAAAAAAGTCAATGTAGACCTTTATCATTTTAACCAAAGCAGTTACGATATCTCCAAACTTGAATTTTTTACAGAAGAAGAAAAACAATTCATCACTTCAACAGTTGTTGATTTTCCAAAAGCGGGCACTTTACCCGGACATTATATTCGTAATTCATACGCACACTCAAAATTAATTTTCGAAGCAATAAAAGATAAATTACAAAGCTATGATTTCATTTATACTAAAGGCTTTACAGGCTGGTATTTAATTGAGCAAAAGAAAGCAG
>JAUXSA010000025.1 GCA_030681615.1 Bacteroidota bacterium | reverse complement strand
GCTTTTAAATTATTGATGCCAAAATAACTGAACTCATCATCCGTTTTGCCATCAACCGGGATCCAATAACCTGTAGGGCTCACATACTTGCCATGACCGGCATACCAAATAACAAGAGAGCTGATATTTTGATTTTTTACGTTATCCCTTAACTCAATAGAAAAGAATTTTTCCATTTCTGTTTTTGTCATGTCTTTTTTATGAAGGATCTTCGAGATCTTATAATTTGCTAACGCAGATTTCATCAGACTTACGTCTTTTGCAGGACCTTCGAGGCTGGCAAAACTTGTGTATTTGCTGTTCTCGATAAACACAACCCAGGTAACTCCCATTGGATTGCTGGCTGCGGCTTCTGCCCCACTCCTGTTAAGCGTAAAATCCTGTTTTGTCTCGTTACCATAAATATCTTTTGCGGTAATTGTAATTTTATTTTTGTTGGCAATACTTATCTGTGAGGTAAATTCAGGATTTAATGCGGTTGGTGAAAAAGAAGCAGCCACACCGTCAATATAAATAGACTCGATCAAACTCTCATCTTTTATCTTTCCCTGCACATATAGATCAGGATTCTTGGTATCCAAAAATATCTCGCCATCAGATGAGGCGGCAGGAACATCAAGAGATACAATGGGCTTATTCACTTCAATACGTTCAATTTTAAAGGTCATGTTTTGAACGTTGTTGTATGCATCTGTTGTAATGAAAACGATCTCATTTGTTTTATTTAAACCACCAACTTTAACTTTAAACCTTGGTGTTAAGGTATCTTTATTATAGTTTGCATAAGCTGTGTTTACTTGTATTGAAGCAATTAAACTGGCATCATTTACATAACCGGTAATTTCTATTTCATCCTTATCGCCCGGAACTTTTATGTAACGGTCGTTAACCAACTTATGCGAAGTAATAACAATTTCAGGCTTGTTCGATTCCCTGCTTAGGTCGAAAGCTTTTTTCCTGGCATCAATGGCAAGCATATCGGCTTTTGTACTACCTGTTGAAAGAGATGCCACTTTTAAATAATCAGCTACTGCTGCTTTGCTATTTTGCGTTTGCTCATTCGCTTCGGCACGTTTAAGATAAGATTCAATATCCTTATCGTTAATTTTTAATGCCTGCGAATAATCGTTAACAGCGTTCTGCGGCTGACCTAATTTAGTATAGAACTGGGCTCTTGCTTTATATAAAGGCGCAGTTTGTTTAGATACCAATACTTTTGAGATATCTGTTAAAGCATTTTGATAATCGTTCTTAGAAGCATAAACATAACTTCTGGCTTCAAATACATCAACACTATTGGCATCTTTTGTTAAAGCAACTTCACAAATCGCCAAAGCATCATTTATCTTATTCAGTTTCACTTGCACTAAAGCAAGCCCAACGTATGCCGGAATAAATTTTGAATCGTAATATTTTGAGTTCTTATATTCTTTTTCAGCTTCAACATAATTCTTTAAACTATCCTGCATTACCGCATGATTAAAATAACTTAAAGCCGTTTTCTCAACATCAAGGCCCATTTGCGAAACAGTTAAACCATATTGGTAGTCCTTGGTCTTGTGTATTACTTTTATTTCCTCGGCAATAGCATCTTTATATCCTTTATCACGTTCAAGGGCTTTACGCAGCATTTGATCAGCCTCCTTGAAGTTATCTGAGTTGGCTAATAAACGACCGGCCTGGAAATAATACTCTTTTTCTTTTGGTGAGAACAGAATAGCTTTTTTATAGTCTTCGACCGCCTCTGTTTTTTTGTTCAGTTTTTCATAAGCAAGGGCACGACCAATATATGCTTTTTCATATTTCGGATCGAGTTCGATCGCTTTTGAATAATTAGTAATTGCCTCAACATAATTATTTGCTTCATATAATTTTTCGGCCAGCCCAAAATACTTTTTTGGAGATTGTGCTAATGCAAAAAAAGAGATCAGCAAAAACAAACTTAAAAGCGATAAATATCTTCTTTTTAACATTGTGTCAAAATTTAATTAGACAAACGAATTTAAATAATATAAATAATATTTCAATGTGATTTTTTCAAATAAATCTAACCAAATCCGTTAAAAACCAGTGTTTTCTATTGAGATGCAATCTTTTCGAAAATTTCACAAAAAAATTACAGACTTTACAAGTTGAACAAGAAAATCGTTTGATTTATCACTATATTTAGTTCTCAAACGAAGCAGGAATAACCTTTGAGGCCTGTAAAGGTGTTATCGAAGGTGTAGGCAATGTTTGTATTATAAGCTTCGGATATAAATTTGTAGGCTTTTGACGGTATTTTAAGGTATATTTAAAAGAAGAATGAAAAATATTTTTTACAGGTTACTAAACGCCGGCGTTAACTTCACCAAAGATCCACAGGAAGCAAAAACCATCATGCTTATGAACAGGATGGGCTTTATTATGACCATCATGATGTTTGTTTTCAGTTTGCTAAGTCCTATTATGGGATTGTATAATATGTTGTACTTCACCTTTCCTTTTGCGTTTGCTTTTATATTAGTACCCTATTTTAATTACAAACACTGGTTAGCATTTAATAGATATTATTTTTCTGTTGTGCCATTCTTGTTTCTTTGTTTACTCTGTTGGTATAACAGCATAGAGCTTGGCGACCGCTTCTTCTTTTTTGCAACAGCAACCATCCCTGTTATTGTGTTTAGAGAAAAACTAACCATCTTCCTTATCTTCTCTCTGAATATTTTTGGCTTTTTTTGTATGACATGGTACCAAAACACACATGCACCCGTGGTTTATGTACCAGCCAGCATAGCAGTGCAATACTGGTGTTCCAGTCTTCTTGGTGTTTTTTTAGTTCTTTTTTTTGTAGTAAGATATTTTAAAAAAGGTTCTGAAGATTATGAAAAGCAAATTGAAACAAAGAACGAAGAGATCTCAACAAAAAATAAAGAAATTGTAGACAGTATTAATTATGCGAAAAAAATACAGAATACCTTATTAGCGCATAATGATTTCTTACAAAAACATTTACCCGATCATTTTGTGTTCTTTAAACCAAAAGATATTGTAAGTGGCGATTTTTATTGGGCCACAGAACACAATAATAAATTTTACCTGGCGGTTTGCGATAGTACAGGACACGGTGTGCCTGGCGCATTTATGTGTTTGCTTAATATTGGTTTTTTAAATGAAGGTATAAAAGAAAAGAACATTGCTAAACCAAACGAAATATTTGATCATGTAAGAACACGTTTAATAAATGATATTTCTAAAGAAGGGCAACAAGATGGAATGGATGGCATTTTAATGACCTTAGAAAACAAAAATGAAACGTTAAAGATCGAATACGCGGGCGCAAATAATGCACCGGTCTTGATCCGAAATAACCAAATAATTATATTACCCACAGATAAAATGCCGGTTGGAAAAGGGGAAAAACACGACCTCTTTAAACTATACAACATTGAGGTGCATAAAGGTGATACGTTATATTTGTACACTGATGGTTTTGCCGACCAGTTTGGCGGGCCAAAAGGAAAAAAATTCAAATACAAAGCGCTTAATGAACTGTTATTATTAAACCATCAACGATCTACATCCGAACAAAAAGATATTTTTAATTTAGCCTTCGAGAATTGGCGGGGCAATTTAGAACAGGTTGACGATGTTTGCGTTATTGGTATAAAACTGTAGAAAGCAAACGATCAACTTCCAAAACTTACAGCAATGATCTGGATCTTACGCTCAGAAGCCGCAGCAGGATTATAAACCGAATTACGTTTATCTTTAAGATCATCACTTACTTTACTGGCCGGCAATTCACCAATATCAACATCTTCAAAAATAATTTTGCCTTCGCCGGGCGTTTGATTATTAAAGTATTTAACGAACCAACCATTTTTAGTCTCCGTAAAATAATTACGCAAACTGCTTATACGGCGTTTTGCCAGATTAACATTGTAATCGGTACTGGCCAGCGGACTGCAATAACCTTTCATAGTTATTTTTACCGTTTCACCCTTTAACAATACTTTTTCTAAGAGGTTAGAAAATTTCCGAAGGTCTTCCATCCCTGCATCAACGCTATCTGCAAAAAAATTCTCAACACGGTTGGCTGCTTTTTCTTTTATTTCACCTTCTGTACCTTTAGGATATTCTTCCATATATTGTGGTACCAAAACTTTGTATTCGTTATAGGTTGTTTCGTAACTTTTTACTGTAGTAATACGTGTTGTTTTAGGATCAGGCTCATCATTATGAAAATACAAAGTCAACGGGCATAATAATTTCATTTGCCCTGTAAGCAAAGCCATTGTATCTATTGGTGTTGGCGGCAGGTTTAACGGTTCAATATTAAAACGATAAATATCATTACAACAATTTAATTTGTTCTCAAAATAAGAGCCTACACGGTTACTTGAAACATAAGCACGGTCTCTGGTTTTGTTCACCGAATAATAAATATCGTTATAACTACTGTTTATGGGGTAACCTGCATTTTGTGGTTCAGCAAAAACAGAATCTTTAATAAATTCGCTTTTAAAAATGTCGAAACCTCCTAAACCTTTATGATATGTACTGCTAAAAAATAATGTATGTCTTTCGTTAACATACCAGGGTGTTATTTCATCATCAGGTGTGTTTACTGCTTTGCCCGCATTTACAGGCGAATCAAAAGTACCATCCGCATTTTTAAAACTATACCAGATATCAAGGCCGCCCTCTCCTCCTGCTCTGTTGCTTGCAAAGAAAAGAACTGGTTTCCCTTTAACTTCTCCAAAACTTGGTTGCGATGTATTTACACCTTTTTGATTTACAGGTTCTGGCATACGTTCTAAAGGTTGCCATTTATTGTTAACGTAATTACTTAGATATAACTCACAAGTATATTCACTCGCATTTTTTGCTTTACAACGCGATACTATCATTTGCTTATAGTCTGCGCTAAAACAAGTGTTAGCATTGTGCAAATAAGTAGCGTTAATATTAGTGTCTAAGGCTTTTACTTTTTGCCATTTCATTTTTCGCATTTCAGACTTGTAAATTTTATTAAAACTTACATCGTTGGCATCTTTTTTTGAAGGATTTTTTAGAGAAGAAAAATAAAGTGTACTATCTTTTTCAAAAGCCGCATATTCGCTTACCTTAGAGTTTATTGTTGTATCTAAATGCTCTAATTTAGGCCCTACCGGGTTATTAATAAGCAGTTGAGCAAGATCACATGCTTCAATTTCCATCAGCGATCTTTTTATATAATAATCAAAATTAAATTTTGTGCTCTTTTTTTTGACCTTAGAGAATTTGGTGAACCATTTTTTTGCATCCTTGTATTTACCCTTGTTTTTAAGTAATTGTCCGATCCAAAAAAAAGTGAGTGGATATTTTTTTCCATTATCAATAAGCGCAACTTTATTGTACAAACGTAAAGCAAGATCAATATCAAAATTTAAACGGCTGGCTTCGGCATAATTATATTGCAAACCAACATCGCTGCTATCCCTGTAATACAAACGATTATAACTTTGCGCAGCACCAAACCAATCTTTATTGGCCATAGCCGCATCTGCCTGTGCCTGAACCATGCGGTTTGACTGACCAATAGCAAAGTTAAAGGTGCAACATAAAAAAAGTATTTTAAGCCAGAGAGTTGTTTTCACCTTACATAAATACGGGACACACCCTTTTTTTCACAAAATTGCTTACTTTACGCGATATAACGTAATTAACAAAAATTTCAAAAGCGCCGCGCCTGTTTGTTGCAGCGGTAAATTTACTGGTATTAATATCGTAAGCGATTCCACTTTGCAATGTTTTGTGTGTATAGCCAAACCTGAATACAACAGCATCTTTGGCACGCCAGCAAATACCAGCCAATACAGCTTTATTATCATCGCGGTTAAAATAATACTTAAGAGAGCTATGTGGAATTATTTCGTAATTTTTCGCCTGCTTAGAAATTAAAGCCTCAGCGATAATATCTGTCCTTTGATTAATAGGTGTTGAGTAACTTAAATAATTTGTCATTCTAAGATCTAACCTGCTTAAAGCGTTGCCCTGGTATGTAATTACAGGGTTATTTAAATGGTGAAATCCTAAACCAACTGTAAAATGGTGTTTATAGTCCAAAATATATTGAATACCTGCACCCAAATTTATATCTGCATAATTGTATCTTGTCCAGTCAAAATTTTCGCCGCTGGCGGTTGTGTTACTATAATTTACACCATCGTACTGGTTATCGAAGGTCATTTTATCATAATCAAAGCCAACCTGGCACCAGCCTAAATTCATACCAAGCGTAACAAGCAAACTACTATCGGGCTTGCCTAAAAAAATATAACTGCCATTTGCGTATAATTGTGTGGTTCCGTAACGGGTATCGCCTGCCCTATCGCTATTAAATACAAGACCAACACCCACCATATCTTTAACCAGTTGTTTAGGTTTAAGACGTGCTTCACCATTCATGCTAAAGGTTGAATATGGTACCGGAACCGCCTGCCATTGGCTGCGGTATATTGCGCCAACCCTAAAATCACCGTTAAAGAAGCCTGTAAAGCCTGGAGTAAGGTTAAGTAAAGAGCCGTTAAATTGCGAAAAGTGAATGTCCTGGCTAAACACAGACAGGTTAGAGAACAAAATTGCCCAAAATAAATATAGTACCCTTGTTTTTATAGAATTTTTCTTACCCTTAAAAATACGATTTTTCAAATAATAAACAAAGCTTTGTTTACCATGTTTAATTATTAAATTTGTACCTCAATTTTAAAAACTATGGCTACCGATAATTTCCAGGCTCACGATTATTATTTAATGGATGAGCTTTTAACTGACGAACATAAATTAATTCGCGAAACCGCGCGTGCATGGGTAAAAAAAGAAGTTACCCCAATTGTTGAAGAAGCTTGTCAAACCACCAAATTTCCGAAACAATGGATAAAAGGGTTAGCTGAGATAGGTGCCTTTGGACCTTATATTCCCGCAGAGTATGGCGGGCCAGGCTTGGACCAGATCTCATACGGCCTAATTATGCAAGAGTTAGAACGTGGCGATAGCGGTTTACGTTCAACAGCATCGGTACAAAGCTCTTTAGTAATGTTTCCAATTTTTACTTATGGAAGTGAAGAACAGAAGAAAAAATATTTACCAAAATTAGCTACTGGCGACCTGATGGGCTGCTTTGGTTTAACAGAACCTGATCATGGATCTAACCCAAACGGTATGATCACTAATTTTAAAGATGCAGGAGATGGTAAACATGTTATTTTAAATGGTGCAAAAATGTGGATCAGTAATTCGCCCTTTGCAGATATTGCTGTTGTTTGGGCAAAAGACGAAGCCGGAGAAATAAGAGGTTTAGTTGTAGAAAGAGGAATGGCTGGTTTTACAACGCCTGAAACACACGGTAAATGGAGTTTACGTGCCAGTGCTACAGGTGAGTTGGTTTTTGATAATGTAAAAGTGCCGAAAGAAAATATTTTTCCAAATATTAAAGGCTTAAAAGGACCATTAGGTTGTTTGAACAGTGCGCGTTATGGTATAGCATGGGGTGTTATTGGTGCAGCAATGGATTGTTACGATAGCGCTTTACGTTATAGCAAAGAGCGTATTCAATTTGGAAAACCAATTGGGGCTTTTCAATTAACACAAAAAAAATTAGCAGAGATGATCACTGAGATCACCAAGGCACAATTATTAACATGGCGTTTAGGTGTTTTAAAAAATGAACATCGTGCAACGCCTGCACAAATTAGTATGGCTAAACGTAATAACGTTAACATGGCTTTACAAATTGCACGCGAAGCACGCCAGATACATGGCGGCATGGGCATTACAGGCGAATACCCAATTATGCGCCACATGATGAATTTAGAAAGTGTTATCACTTACGAAGGAACGCATGATATACATTTACTTATAACGGGTATGGATGTGACGGGCTTTAATGCTTTTAGTTAATTGAATGATTATAAAATAAAAAAGCCTAACGATATGTCGTTAGGCTTTTTTTTATGAATATATTTTTGATTAAATATAACCGAATACTTTTTTCTTTGTTTTCTTTTTATGCGACCATTCTACTTTCCAACCGTATGGGCAAGAATTTGGAGCCGCAGTAACTGCGTTTCCGCTTGCATCAACACTAAACTGAACTTTTAAAGCAAAGTCTTTATCTTCAACTTTAATATTTACTTCACCTTGCACAGGAGCCCACCATCCGCAGGTCCAGTTCCAAACAATTGGAGTTGTTACCTGGCTGGTAAATGCATCACCATCACGTGTTGTACCGTAATTCTCTAAGCTTACAAGACCATCGGATGAACCAATACCTTCACCTGTACAAGTTAAGATACCACCAGGTAATGAATAAGTAAAACGACGGTTAATATTGTAAACAGCAGTTTTACCATCTTCAAAAGTTACGTTTAAGTTACTTCCAGTTACAGATGTAACAGCGTCTGGATGTGCAGGAGTTAATAATAATTCAAACCAAGATGTACCACTAATATTTGTTACATTTTGCGTACCATTTAACTCTATACTTTTTCCATCAGAAGCGCGTGTTACTTTATAAGCTAAATAATCAACCTGTAAAACACAACCTGCGTCTTTCCATTTTTTAGTTGGATAATTTTGTATGGTTAAACGGATAGATCCTGTTCTGGTACGGTTATTAACTGTAGTACCATTGTAATTTATTTTAATTGTACCTAAATGTGCGCCGGTTGTATCAATAGTATAACCTGTAGCTGTTATACCCAGCTGCTTTTGTATTGCAGCACTTGAAGAAGAACCATTTATACTTCTGCCATGTAACAAGGTATTATTACCGGCTTCGGTATTAATATCATTATTAGCCAAGTCATTTTCAGTTTGTACTGCTCTGTTATCAGCTGAAGACTGACCGTCTTCTTCTTTGAATGCTTTTTTCTTTTTACAACTTGTAAAAACAAGGGCCGTGCCCAACATAATAATACTTAATGAATAAATTAGTTTGGTTTTTTTCATGATGTTTTTATTTAAGACTAAAGATTTATTGATTGGTTTAATAAAAATATAAAAAAAATATGAAAATTCTTTTTTACTGAATATAATTATTTGATAATCAATATATTAAACTTTTAAAAAGACCCATTCCAAACGTGTAAGACTTTTAATATCTACTTTAGAAAGATCTACAACCTCATTGTTTACCTTATATAAACCTTCAATAGGAAAAAGCCCATCCACCTCTGTAACACCTCTTGTTTTGGGTTTTAAGAGGTATAAATTATTGGAACCTTGTCCTATATTATTAAACACAACGGAGTAAACCACCACATCATCAAACAATAAATATTTATTGGTAATAGTTGCATTAACGGGTATGTTCAGGTAAGTCTTTTTATCGTTTAAAGGGCAAACAACAATGTTCTTACCAATATATTTTGTTGGAATATGTTCCCGGTAATTCTCGCCACGAACTTTTATGGGGAGGTTTAAAAAAGGCACTTTAAAATCCTCATCATTGTTTTTAGTTATGTAGAAAGGAAATTCGATCTTAAGGTTAAAATATTTGAGTTTATAAATTTTAAAACGACTGGCTCTTAACATCACTACCCAAAACAAAAAGCCATCGGATAATAAACCAAAGAAAAAATAGCTGAAAGATGTTTTTATATCAGAAACTATAAGGTTGTTTACAAAGGTTATTACAAGAGTTAAAGAGTACCAAAATAGTAAGCGCAAAAATATCTCATCGGTGTAATGTATCTTATCGTAATCAAAAAAGCTTGAATAGTTATTAGCGTTGTTAAGCATTTGTACCCAAAAATTAATTCCAATTAAATAAATAATAATAGAAAAGAAAGCGGTGAGGTAGCCCAATGAAGTATCCATTAAAAAGAAATCGAACAGCCCATGCGAAGCCACGGCCAGAGAAGAGAACACGAGTATATTAAAAAAAGGAATTCCCTTTTTAAACAAACGTTGCCGGTAAAAACCATACACAATTAACGTGGTGTTAATAACATGTTCGAGCGAAGAATAAAAAGTGCGTGGTGTTATAATTTTAATACCGTATAAACTAAAGTATTTAAAATTCTCAACCATGGCAAAGCCAATAGCAGTAATACCCGCGTAGATCAAAATATCAATAGGTTCATCGATCTTTCTTTTAAAAATAGTGAGTACTATAATAACACCAATTATTTTAGAGAACTCTTCGTTTAAACCAACAGCCAGAATGGCGTAAATAAAATCATTTACAAATTCGCCGGTCTCGCTAAAACCCATTTTATGAATTAAGCCATAAAAAAAGAGGCAAATAGATGGTGTAAAACAACCAATAATTAATGCAGTAATTAACGACCAAATTTTTTCTCTCTCGAAAACATCTATACGCCGGAAGTAATCTATCCACATGGTGGCAGAAACCAAAGCCGCAAAGGCCATAAAAAACAAAGTAATTTTACTGTCTGCCATTAAAATAAAAAACCCGCAACATAGTTACGGGTTTTAAAAGTATAAAAAATAAAGTTAAGATTACTCTGCTACAACTTCAAAACTTACTGTAGCTGCAACGTCTTTATATAAACGCACTTTTGCAGTATAAGTACCTAATGCTTTGATATTATCTTCAGCTAATTCGATATTCTTACGTTCTACATTGTAACCGGCTTTTTGTAATGCGTCAGCAATTTGAATATTGGTTACAGAACCAAATATTTTTCCGCTTTCGCCAGCTTTTGCGCCAACCTTGATACTAACACCTGATAGTTTCTCAGCATTTGCAGCAGCTTCTTTACGTAATTTGTCTTCTTTAAAAGCACGTTGTTTTAAGATCTCAGTATGCATTTTTTTAACGCTTTCTGTAGCTAAAACAGCCATTCCTTTTGGTAATAAAAAGTTACGACCGTAACCGTTACGCACAGTTACTTTGTCATCCTTGTAACCTAATCCCTTGATATCTTGTTTTAAAATAACTTCCATTTTAATTTCCTCCTCCTTATTTTAATAAATCGGCCACGTATGGCATTAATGATAAATGACGGGCACGTTTAACAGCTTGCGCCACTTTACGTTGGAATTTCAATGAAGTTCCTGTTAAACGACGTGGTAACAATTTACCTTGCTCGTTAACGAATTTCAATAAAAAATCAGGGTCTTTGTAATCTATATACTTAATACCGCTTTTCTTAAAACGGCAGTATTTTTTCTTTTTCGCCTCAGCTGTTGGAGGGTTAAGATATCTTATGTCTTTTGGAGCACTCATTTTTTTAAACGTTGATTTTGTTAAACATTACGCGTTAGCGCTTTCTTTCTTTTTAGTTTTAGCGTCTGCTCTTAAGCCTTTGCGTTTGTCTGCATAAGCAACAGCATGTTTATCTAAAGCTACCGTTAAGAAGCGTAATATACGCTCATCACGTTTGTAAGTAACTTCCAAATCATTCACAATAGCTTCACCTTCACCTGAAAATTCAAGTAAATGGTAAAAACCAGTTGTTTTCTTTTGGATCGGGTAAGCCAATTTCTTTAGGCCCCAGTTCTCTTCGTTAACCACTTTACCACCTAAGTCGGTAATGGTTTTTTTAATTTTCTTCGCGGCCTCCTTTGCCTGATCATCAGACAAAACGGGAGTTAAAATGAAGACCGTCTCATAACGTTTTTCCATTGTTTAATTTATTTAATTTTTAATTGGGGTGCAAAGATAGGAAAATAATCTAAAAATCACCAAAAAAAATCAGATTTTTCGGGCAATTTTCCCAAAAAATCTGGCTTATGTATTTTGTGCTGTAAAATTAGCTTATTTAGCCGAGATGGCTGCGGTAGAAAACTTGTTGAGATCGGAAGAAGTTTCCTGTTCAAAAATACTCTCGGTAATGGATATATTATCCCTGAAACAGGCGACCCCACCCCAATTGAATACTTTCTTTTGATAGATCCAAACCTCTTCTTCTTTAACTAAAACACGTTGAATAATATAAACGTTCTTACCTTCGATGATTTCTTCGGTAACCCCCGGTTGATATTTGGCTAAAAGCGCTATAACTTCGGGACTTTGAGACCTTTTACTGATAACTGTATTTGAAATTACTATTGTTTTGTCGTTTTGATTTTGAACCGGAGTATTAACTACCACTGCTCTTTGCGGAATATAACCCACTTTTGATTGCGCAGCCAGTTTTCGTTCAGCTATTTTTTTGTCATATTCAGCTTTTTCAGCCTCACGTTCGGCTTTTTGAATCTCTTTCATAGCCAATTTCATTTCTTTCAAATACTTTTCATCATAATCCATATTGTGATTTTTAGGATTATATGAATATTTATTTATCGGCTGGTCAAATAGTGAATAATCAACGCCTTCAACACGTGTAAATAATACTACATCGGCCACGTAATCGGGGAATTTAGCCAGTTTTTGGTCTTCTTTAATACCTTTTGTGCTTACAAAATATTTTTTTTGTACATAACCTTCTTTACTTACTGTTATATCAAACTCCCTATTCAATGGTAAGTATAGGTTATAATTACCATCTGCATCAGCCTGGGTTGAACTTGGTAAAAACTCATCCTGAACAACATTAATATTAGCCCCACCGATAGATGAGTTCTTTTCTGTATAGACCTTACCTTTAAAATGTATTGTAACCTGTTGCGAATAGCAATAGTGCAGGCTAAGGAGCAAAAGTGCTATGTATTTTAATCTTTTCATTGTATCAATTTAACGGCTTATACCGTAATTTGGTCGGCGAAGTTACATCTTTTGTCGATAATAGTATTAACATGTGTTCGTTCACAACTTTATTAGTGCAAAGGCTGTGCCAGTGGGTATTTTAACTAAAACATGCGCGACGTTTTTCCCCGAAACGTATTTTTATTAACGTTTTTTATAAATTATAGGTTTAATGACTACATTTATCTTCGGTTTATATTATAATTATGCGCTTTTTTCTTAATAAATTTTTCTTTCTAAGTCTTAGTATCTTTTTACCTGCTGTATTTTCTTCTCAAAACGAGTATATTGATTACCGCTCGGTTAATAATCCCTTATACTGGAAGAACCGTAAGCCTATTGAAGGTTATTGGCAACAGGATGTGCATTATACTATTAAAGCAGAAGTAAATGATAGTAGCGATATTTTAACCGGGAACGAGGAACTTACTTATTGGAACAACTCGCCCTACGATATTTCTTTTGTGTACTTTCATTTATACAGTAATGCCCAAACTAAAAATTCTTATTGTGCTAATCTATACAAAAACAACGACTACAATTTAAAATTTGGAAAATACCGCGAACAAGGTCTTGGCACGCAGGTAGAGAAAATCACAATAAATGGTCAGGATCTAAAGACAGAATTAGATAACACTATATTAAAGGTCTATTTCCCAAAACCCTTAAAGTCGGGCGAATCACTTACCATGGTAATTGATTTTAAAACCTATTTTGATAAAGAAGCCATTCGTAACCGCATGAAATTATTTAATGCATTTGGCAACAAACATTACGATATAGTACATTGGTATCCACGCGTAACAGTTATCGACTCTAAGTTTGGCTGGAACACCGATCAGCATATGGATCATGAATTCTATGGCGATTTTGGTTCTTTTAATGTAGAGATGACCATGCCCAACAATTATATAGTAGATGGCACCGGCACTTTATTAAACGAAAAAGAAATGCTGCCTGATACTTTGCGAAAAAAATTAGACATCAGTAATTTTCTTCAAAAACCTTATAATTCGCCGCCATCTGTTATCATAAAAAAAGACGGCACAAAAAAAACATGGAAATTCTCTGCCATGAACGTGCACGATTGTGCTTTTACTGCAGATCCAACTTACCGTATTGGCGAGACAAATTGGGATGGTGTGCGCTGTATTGCCTTAGTGCAAGAACCTCACGCTGCAGGTTGGTATAACTGTTCGAAGTATACCGCAAAGATAATGGAAGTGAATTCGTACAACATTGGTCCGTATCATCATCCAAAAATGATCATTGCCGATGCGCAGGACGGCATGGAATACCCAATGCTAACGCTTTGTGGAGGTTTTGACCCAAGTTACCGTTCGCTTATCATTCATGAAATGACACATAACTGGTTTCAGGGAATGGTGGGTAGTAACGAGAACTATCGTGCCTGGATGGACGAAGGTCTTACACAATTTTATACTGCAGATACATATCAGTACATAGATGGGCCCATAATGCTGGAACCAAAACCCAAAAGTAATTACATTGAGAAATTTACAGAGCCGGTTAAAGTTTTAGACGATGAGATCTATACATCTTTTTATACAAATGCTGTTATTCGTAACGAAGAACTTCCATTAAATACTCATAGCGATGATTTTAATGGTGGCATCAGACATGGTGGTGGATACAGTCAGGTGTATACAAAAACAGCAGCCATGCTAAAAAATTTAGAGTATGTATTGGGTCGTTCGTTTTTTGATAAGGCCATGCAACATTATTTTAAGCAATGGAAATTTTGTCATCCCTATCCGGAAGACTTCAGGAATTCAATTATTGGTTTTACAGGTGTTGATCTAAACT